>CAYXSL010000018.1:0-37217 GCA_964466605.1 uncultured Verminephrobacter sp. | reverse complement strand
CAATTGATCCTGGCTAAGGCAGAGATAGCCGCTATCCGACTGCAGTGGCCGAAGGTGAAGCGAGCCGCGAAAACTGCACCATCTGATGTGCGATAAATCCTGACCTTCTGAATTACACGGGATGCAACAGAATTGCATCCTATGCAGGATCAACACGAAAACGGCATCCTTGCCCACGTGCAAGGCTAGGAAGTCGCCCAAGGCATCCATCTGCTACCGCCTCTTGGTGCTGGGCAACCTGACCGAGTGTCCGTGGAAGTGAGCACTCTTCTCAGAGGCAGAGTGTTCTGCCCAACCAGTTGGCTATCGAGAAGCGCTCTCGGGCGGCGTTGAAGTCGATGGAACCCGGTACGCACGGAACCTAGCACTATGCTCAGCCGCACATGCCGGACAGGTCCAGGAGGCACCCTCTTTTACGTCCGAAGTCCATACGTCGAACACGTGCCCGCAGTCTTCAGTAGTGCAGCCAAAGCTTGATTTGTGGGGGAGCACATCCACGGTGTCATCCGGCTGCCTAGTCACTGTGTACGTGGCACCACACCCAGTGCCGTTTTGGGGGCCGTAGCACTCCGCTTCTACCGAAGCGCCCTTTACACCCAGTCGCCTGCGTACCCTTGTGGAACACTTCCCGCAGACAAAACTCCCAAAATTCCCCAGGTTTGTCCGAACGGTCGAGCTCAATGCCTTTTCTATTGCGGCTATAGCATCCTCACATTTGGAACGAACCTTTGCGTGGTTAAAACCTTGACCAGCATCGAGTTGCCTAATGGTTGGCATGTGCAGCGCTGAACTGAGTGCATTGTGGTGTTTCTGCACTTCTTTCATCGGGATAACGACGTCGTGGCCAAGTGGAGCCCAGTCTCCTGCAGGCCGGGTCTCTGAGGCCTCCCGTCTGATGCTGTAGGTGGCGTTTTGGTAGATGTGGGGTTCGATCTCCATCAGGACTTTTATTAGCTTCCCCGGCTGCCAAACGTCGATCTCAGAAGGAGGAAGTTCGTCTTGGTACATTTGCGCCCGCTCGTAAGTCAACGCTTCCAGTGCTAACCGGAGCTGCAAGGCAGCGAAGCGAAGCCTGGCATCGTCGGCAGTCGCCATTTCCGCTTTCGCAAGATTTAGGGCATTACGCGCCTCAGCGCGAAATGGGTAAGGCATGTTTCCTCCTTGACTGAATTTAAGTGCCAGACGCTAGAACAGCCCTGCAGGCTCGAGCTGACGATCCCAACTGTAGATCACCAGCTCGCCGCGCTCCACCCTGTTGGCCGCACCACCCACGGTGTAGTCCAGCTTGAGCGCCTCCATGTCGAACTCGGCGAAGCACTCCCGGATGGCTGGGTGGTCGTTGATGCTGAGCACCGCCTTGCCCTTGATCTGCCGCAGCTTGGCTGCCATGGCCACGTACTGCTCCCAGGGGAAAGGCACACCGTAGCCCTCGGTCTCCCAGTACGGCGGGTCTAGATAGAACAGGGTGTGCGGCCGGTCGTAGCGGTCGATGCAGGCCGCCCAGTCCAGGTTCTCGATGTAGGTTCCGGCCGCAAGCCGCAAATGGGCGGCCGAGAGGGCCTCCTCGATCCGCAGCAGGTTGATGGCCGGGGCCGTGGTGGCGGTGCCGAAGGTCTGGCCAGCCACTTTGCCCCCGAACGATTGCTGCTGCAGGTAGAAGAACCTGGCCGCCCGCTGCACGTCGGTCAGGGTTTCCGGCCGGGTCTCCTGGAGCCACTTGAACACCTGCCTGCTCGTCAGGGCCCACTTGAATTGGCGGACGAATTCTTCCAGGTGGTGGGTGACGACCCGGTACAGGTTGACCAGGTCGCCGTTGACATCGTTGAGCACCTCGACGTCTGCAGGGTTGCGGGCGAAGAAGACGGCCGCGCCGCCTGCGAATACCTCGACGTAGCAGCTATGGGGTGGGAACCGGCTCAGGAGCAGGTCTACGAGGCGGCGCTTGCCGCCGATCCAGGGAATGATGGGAGCCATGAGGCCCTTTCCGATCTGACGCTCCCTGGCGCGCTGGTGGGGGGCTCTCGGCCCTCAAGGTATTGAGTGCCCCACAGCGGGGACATTTGATGACGAGGTGGGTGTATTCGCCCTCGCCGAGTTTGCGGCAGCAGGCGCCGCATCGGATTTCATTCATTGCAAGCCAGTTATACGGGTTGTAACTTCCGATAGACTCGCCGCACTCTGTACAGGGTGGCGGGCCTTGTCGGCTTGCAGGCTGGTTCTGCAGGTTGGGGGTGTTGCCGGTGTTGACCCCCCGGCAGGGGTCGCCCGTCTTTTTTCTCTCCTACATCCAGGCGCCCGCAGCGGCTTCGAGGTTGGCAGGGTCGAAGCGCCAAGCATCGTCCTCGGGCACGCACAGTGCGGCGGCGCAAGCCTCGCTACAAGTCCAGCGCATGGCCTTGTGTGGAATGGCCCAGGACACAAAGCCCAGGATCAGTTGCCAGTCGTACAACTCGCCCTCGTGCGCCTTGAACCAATCTGCTGCGCCCAGGGCTTGGTTCAATGCCACGCGCCGCACGTCCCAGTGGTCTGGGTTGAGCACGATGCGCTTGAAACGCACCCCGCCCACCTTGCCCGCACGGCGCGGCGAGTACTCCGGCAGCGCCTCGGCCGCCACGCTGGAGGCGCACCAGAGCGAGCCGTCAGCGCCGCGCGCTGTGGTGCCATCGGGCATCAAGTGCCCGACCGGGTCGCCGGGCTCAAACACCACCTCGGTGTGGCTGTAGATGCTGCGCAGGCGCAGGCGGATCACGCGGTTGGCCAGGCCCTGCAGGCCGGGCCGGGTGACCTTGTAGGACGCGATCAGCATGTCAGCCCTCCAAGCCCTTGATGTGGCGTTCGTACTCGGTGGTCGGGGTGGTCAAGATGGCCGCCTTCTTGGCGGGCGTCATCGGCCCGCTGCCTGGAGCCCAGGGCTGCGCGGCGGGCTGGCCGGTGGCGATCAGCATGTCGATCATGCCCGCCACGCGCAGGTCTTTGAGGTCGATGTACTTGCGCACGCTGGTCAGCGTCTGCACGGCCCTGCAGGCACCGTGGTCGCTCGCGGCGATGACGAGGGCGTCGGGCCCGAAACGGTCATAAAACGGGCCCACGTCCGTCCACCACAAGCGGGGGTCTGCCTCGGGCTCTACGGCGGCGGGCGGCGCCTCGTAGGGCAGCGCCACCCACTCCACGCCTGTCCAGTTGGCCCGCAGCTCGCCCTCCACCTCGGTCAGCGACGTGTTGGTAGGTGCCACGGGCGTGGTGCGCAGGCCGGGCTCTTCAGCTTGGCCGGTGTACCAGCCAAACAAGTCAAACTCAAAGTTCATAGTACAACTCCTGCGCTGCGGTGTTGGTCTCCAGCGCTGGCCCGGCGGTCGCGCTGCCATTGAAGAGGATCGAATCCACGCCCGGCCGCTTGCACAAGCCTGGCAAGGTGCCGTCCGTGTTGATGTCGGTGTGCGGGCGCCAGGCAATGCCGTTGTGCGTGCTGATGAGCATGCCCTTGCCGCCAGCCACAACGCTGACATACAAGTGCCCATCCAGCACTGCACTGAAGGGGGAGAGCCCAGTGAAAGACCGGCCCTCCAGGAACACGCCGTAGGAGGCACCTTGCTGCCAGGTGGCGCCGCCGTCGTCGGAGTAGATGGTGGCCAGGGCCGTGCCGGTGGTCGCCACAGCAACCAGGCGAGTCCCGACCCCGTACACCTGCGTGGGATAGGCGGGCAGCTTTGCCGCCTCGGTGGCATAGCTCGCGGAGGTGGCCCAGGTTGTCGCGTTGGCGTTGTTGCTGTATGCCGCTGTGCCGGTGCTGGAAATCATGACCCAGGCAGCACCGGTGCTGCCTACTGCCACCCATATCTTGGACTCTGGCAGGTTCCGCAAGCCAATGCCCCCCGTGGAATCACATGCGTGGGCGGTTGTTGCTGCGAATGGTGCGAGAGCGAAAGCAACGCCACCTGCGGACCGCAGTATGGTCCCATTATTTACGCCGGTGCCTCCCGCCCATGTGGCGCCGTTGTCTGAGCTTACCAACAGAGCAGAGTTGGTGTACGCGGAAAGACCTGCAATGCGCGTACCCGCAGCAGCCACAGCCACGTTGGTGCTCCCGCCCTGGATCGTGCGCTGCGTAAAGGTTACAAGGTCGGGCGAGGTGTAGACGTTGGCCCCAACCATGCCCACGTAGACGGTGCCGTTGTGCGATACGCCCTCCAGCACGATCCCTGCAGGGCTTGTGATGCTCCGAGGCTTGTACGGGTTGAGCTGGGCGGTCACCAGCCCGTTGACAGAGCGGGCGCTACCGGACCAGATGGAGCGCTGGCGCAGCGCAGCACCCAGGCCAAATTTTCGGTTGTAGGAAAGCATTACAGCCACCCCCTTGTTGCAGTCTTTGTGAAAACCTTGTCCGCCGTGAGGGAGTCAAGCTCCAAGTCATCAGCGTCACCATCGAAGAGATCGCCATTGCGCAGCAACTTCGGGGTGGTGGCCCCGCTGCGGTTGGTCACACGCACCATCTCCTGGGCCACGGCGCCAGCGGGCATCAGGCACTGGGCCAGCGCGTGCAGGATGATGTAGTGCACGCCCACCGACAACAGATGAGGCAAGCCCGTGCCAGCATCCAGCGCCGTGGTGATCTCTTTTTGCGGCATCGAGTACGGCGAGCCCGTCAGGCGCCAGCCAGCGGGATCGTTTGCTGGGTCCACGGCGCTGGCCGTGCTGCCCTCGGGGATGCGGCGGTAGGTCAGCAGCGAGATCGGGGACCACACCGGGTCGCCCTTCTGGTAGTTCTTGGCAACCCAGCGCACGGCGCCCGAGATCACCGCTGCGTTCTGCGCGGACACCTCGGCCGCTGCCGCGGCGGCCTGGGCTGCTGCCTTGTTGCCCTCAACGTTCTGCAGAGCGCTGGTCAGTTCGCCAAGGAAGGTAACGAGCCAGCCACGAAACCCAGCGAGCCAGGTGCGGAACGCCGCAAGCCAGTTGAGGTAGACGTCGGTTTTGAGGTCGAACGCTTCCTGCGCGTCAGTGCGCCGGTTCGGGATCGGAGCAGACTCGGCCGGGTCGGCCGGTGGGGGGGTAAAGCTCATTGTTCAAGCCCTTCAATGGTCATGTTGCAGTCGGAAATCCCATGGTTCACCAGCACCTGCTCGAAGCCGGTGACGTAGCCGTAGGTGGTCATCACGTTGAAGCCACGGGCACCGAACCACACCACGGGCTTTGCTCGGTACGGCAGGATGAGGTTGCGGGTGCGCTCGTACTGGGTGCCCCTCACCAGCACTTGCAGCTTCAGGCGGTCGCTGTACGCGCCTTGGTTCGCCACCCAGCCGCCCCATTCGTCGCGCGTCTTCTGGCTCCAGTCGTCGAAGCTGATGCTGGGCCGCCATTGCGTGTGGCCCAGCCACACTGAGCGGCCCATGACCGCCTCGGTGCACTTGGCCACCGCGCCAGGGTTGCGGATGCGGATGGTGATCGTCGCCTGCGTGTATGCAGGAAGGCCCGAGATGTGCACCTTGGTTTCGCGCTCGATGGGGTGGAAGAAGTAGCCCCAGTGGCTGTTGCCTGAAGGGCGCAGCATGAGGACTTCCTCGCTGTCGAAGACCAGGCCTTCCACCGGGTCGTTCATGAGCACCTGCACCGTGTGGGAGGCAGGCACCATCAACCAGACATCGGTCACGACCTTGCCCGGCGTCACGACACACTCGATAAGGTCTGGGTTCTCGGTGGTTGTGCCGAGGGACGAGTCGAACATCCGCAGACGGTTTTCGACACCCCGGTTCTGCCATTTGCCGGTGGTGGTCAGCGGATCGTTGCCCTGGTTTCCCGCCAGCATTGAGCGCCAGACGATGAGCGTGGCAGGGTCCATGATCTCCGCGTTCAATGCGTAGCTCGTGGCAGGCACATACGGCCCCAGCGAACTCGCAGGCACGTTGGTGGTCATGTTGGCCGAGGTGATGGCCATCGGGGGCAGGAAGCCCATGCCATAGGTGAAATCGTTTGCACTCATGCCGGAACAGGCTCCCTTTGAAGCACGCCGATAGCGTCTTGTTTGCGGGCCAGGTTCTCCATGCTCTGCATGAGCACGATCAGCGTGCGGCCGATGTCGTAGCCCTGGCGCTGCAGTTCCCGGATGGCGGCCACCACCTCGGCGTTGCTGCCGCCCTGCAAGCCCGCCAGGAGCTGCTGGGTCTGGCTAGAGTTGTAGATGCGCGAAGGGCCTGTCACTTCCAGCTCGGGACCATCCTCGCCCACCAGGCGCAAACCGCCCCGGTGGCTGCCCCCGGCGGCGAACGCGGGGAGCTGGGAGCGCCAGTGCGTGAAGCCCGCACCCTCCATCAGGGCCACGATGTCCTCGGCCGGAACCTTGAGCGCGGTGGCCATGTCGGACAGCGACCAGTTCGACAGATAGGCCATGGCGCTGATGTTGGACAGCGCGTGTGCGTCGGCATAGTCGCTGGAGCCGCTGTACACCCCGCTGATGTAGTCGCGGATGTTCTGGGCCTTCAGCTCGGCATGGTCGCCGGGTGACATACCGCCGCCACTGCCACCACCGGGACCGGAGACGAAGGGGCTGCTTCCAGAGCTGCCGGTACCGGAGCCGGTGTCGGCATTGCTGTCCTGCTCCTTGAACAGCCGCTCGTAGAACACCTTGACGGCGGTTTCCACGTCGCGCACAGCCACGGTGTTGCCCCGCGCTTCATCCAGCGCGGCCTGGCCCGCCTTGATGAGCATGTCGAGGCGATCCACCTCGTTCTTGGCCTGCTCCAGCAGGAGCTGGTTCACGTCCACCTGCGCCTGGCCCGAGTCGCCGATGGCGTCGAGCTTGTTGGCGAGGATGAGCTGGGCGGCCTCGTAGTCGAGGCGGTTGGTGTAGGCGCTGGTGCCCATGCCTGCACGGGCGGCGCTGATGGCCTCGGACAGGCCCTGCTGTTCGGGCAACTGACCGCTGCGCGCGGCCGCCACGGCGGCGTCGATGGCGGCGTTGGCCTGCGCCGCAGTGATGGCCACGGTGCTGGTCACCAGGCCGCGCAGCTCGCGCGCCTGGCTGCGGGTCAGATCAACGATGGCCTGGGCCGTGGCCAGGCGCTGCTGGCGCAGGTCGATCTCGGCCTGAGCGGCTTCGCGGGCGGCAGCAATGCTCTTTTGCATCGCGGACCAGGCGGCGTCGGTGGCCGCCTTGCGGGCATCGGCTTCGGCCTTGGCTGCTGCGGCCGAGGCGGCGGCGGCGTCTTCACCAGACTGGGTGACGGATGCGAACGCGCCGCTGAGCTGCATCAGCATGGCCCAGTTCTTACGGCCTGCCTCGGTGGTTTGGTCTTGCGCCTCGGCCAGGGCCTTGAACTGCTCACGCGCATCGGCCGCGTCGATGTCGGGCATGGCCAGGCCCATGGAGTCGAACTGCTTCTCCAGCGCCCGGCGTTGTGCTGCGCGTTGCTCCTCGGGGCTGTAGAAGTTTTGGAAGTAGACGCCCGTGGCCTGGCTGAAACCCTCCAGGCTTCCGAACAGATCGACCAACTGGCTTGCCATGTCGGCACCGGCCAGGCTGGACTGGTACAGCGTGTAGCCCAGGTTCTCGAAGACCGCATTCACGCCGGTCAGGCTGCTGGACAGGCGCGTGAGGGTCTCCACGGCCGTCTCGCCCTCGCGCGTGTATTCCTCGGTGCCCAGGGTGGTGCTGGCCAGCGTCTCGGCGATCTTGTCGAACTCTTCCTTGAGGCGCTTGTCGGCTTCTTCGGCCGAGAGGCCATTGAGGCTGACCTTGATGTGGGCGGTGAAGCCGTCGATGGCTTCGGTGCCCAGACCCAGTACCTCGGCCATGCCCTTGGTGCCGTCCTTCATGGCCGTGAAGGTGTCGGCAAATGCCTTGCGGGTCTCCTCCTCGAGGGCGCTGTATTCCGTCTTGTCGCTGCGGAAGAGGCCGCCCTTGTAATACTTGAAGGTGCGACCCTCGAAGCCGGTCTCGCCGCCGAAGTCGCCCTCAATGCCTGCGTCCTTGAGCTTGCGCCCAAACAGACGGTTGACCACGCCGCCCAGCAGGCCGCCCACCAAGCTGCCCAGGGGGCCGAACAGCGAACCCGCGATGGTGCCCACGTTCACGGCCGCGTTGCCGCTGCTGCCGAAGGCAGAGTAGCCGCCCGAGATGAGACGACCACCGTACAGGCCGCCTAGCATGCCCGCGCCATAGCCCGCAATCGTGCCCATGCCCGAGGCGAAGCCGCCCACCTGGATGGGGCCTTGGGAGATCATGCCGCCCGATCCACTGAGCCAGTTCAGGCCGCTTTGCACGGACGTGGCCACGGTGCCGGACAGGGAGGCGAAGCCGCCCGTGATGGCCTGGTAGATGTTCTTGCCAAGCGACAGCAGGCCCATGGCGTTGCCTGCGGTGGAGACGGCCTGCGCTGCACCGCTGCCCAGGCCCAGGGCGCTCAGCCCCTGCTGCACGATGCCGTTGATGACCAGCGACACGGGCTGCATGATGGCGCTGATGGTCGGCCGTAGCACCATGGTCTTGAACAGGTTGACCGTGGTGTCGGCCAGGTTCTGCGCAAAACCCTTGCCCGACTCGAAGCCGCGCATGAGGGCGTCGGTCAGGCTGCGGTTGATTTCCTCGCTGGCGCGCGCCTGGGCCTGCTGCTCGGCCTTGCCCACGGCGGCGGCGGTCTCGATGCGCTTGGCTTCCAGGGTCTTGTCGCGCAGCGCCTGCTTTTCTGCATCGGACAGCGCCTTGGCGTCAATGGCCGCCAGTTCCTTGGCGTACCGCAGTTCCACCTGGCGCTGCGCGGTGATCTTCTCGCGCTCGAGCGCGGTCAGGCCCGAGAGCTGCTGCTCGTCCTCGTAGGCGCGCCCCAGTTCCTGGGCGTTGCGCAGCAGCTCGTTCGCGTGCTGCTCGGCGGCCTTGTAATCGGCCTGGCCAAGGGCGTTCACGTAGCGCTGCTGCGCCGCGATCTTGAGTTCCAGGCCTGCGATGTACTTGGGGTCGAAGCTGTCAGTGGCCTGGGCCTCGGCCATCTGCTTTTGCAGCTCGGCCAGGGTGAGCTGCTCGATGGCCGTCTTGGACTTGCCCAGGGTGGCGTTGGCGGCCTCCTGCGCGGCAGCGCGCTGGGTGATCGCGTCCGCATCCTTGAAGGCGGCGTCAATGCTGGCCTGGTGAGCCTTGAGGGACTTCTCCAGCCCATCGTTGCTGCGCAACTGCACGCCCAGGGCGTCGGCAATCGCCTGCTTCTCGCGCAGGCGGGCCGTGGTCTTGGCGTCCGTGATGCGGGCGAGCTGCTCGCCGATCTTGAGGGACTCGCGCTCTCCCGCGTTCAGCTCGGAAGCACCGGAGCCCAGCGTGACGAGCTGCTCGTGGTACAGGCGGGCGGCCTGCAGTTGGCCCTGCAGGGTGGCGAGTTCGTTGTCGGTGACAGCGATGCCGCCAGCGGCCTTGGGGTCTTTGTACTTCTCGCGGATGTCGGCAATGCGTGTGCGCAAGCCCTCCTCGGTGAGCAGCCTCTTGGCAATGAGCGCACGCCCCTCGATCTCGGCCTTGCGGATTTCGTCGTCGCGCTTGGCCTGGCGTGTTTTGAACTGTTCGCCTTCCTTATCCCAGTTCGCTTTGGCCTCGGCCTCTTTGGCCCGATCCGCAGCGACTTCTGCGCCGCGCTTATCCAGGCGGGCGGTCTCCTGCAGCGCGGCCTGCTGGGCGAGCAGCGCCTGCAGCTCCCGCTCGCGGGCCTGCGCGCCAGCGTTGCCACGGCCCAAAGCCGCGCCGCCGCCAGTGTCTGCAAAGCCACCGCTCTCCTGCATCTTGCGCAGGGCCGCGATGCGCTGGCCAAGGGCATCCAGTTTCTGCTGAGTGGTTTCCTCGCGGCCAATATTGAGGATCGCATCCCACCCTCGCTTGGCCGCGCCCGTGACGCTGTTCCAGGCCCGCTCCATCGTGCCCAGGTTGGCGACGAGCTGATCCTTGCGGGCCTGGAACGCGGCAATGTACGCCTGCTGGGCGGCGACCACAGCGTCTTCCTTGCGGCCCTGCTCATCCAGCGCCTTGATGTGCTCGTACACCGAGGCGCTGAGATAGTGGTACTGCTCATTGAGCTTGACGCTGGCCTCCAGTGGGGCCTTGGCGAGCTGTGCAAGCTCCTGCACCGTGTTCTTGACCGGCACGCCCGCATACTTCTCCAGGCCCATGGCCACGTCGGTGAAGCGCTGCAGGTTGAATGCGGCAACGGCTCCGCTGCCCGCCATCTGCGCCAAGCCCTCCGCCGCCGCGCCTCGGGTTCCGGTGACCTGGCTGATGGCCCGCGCCATGTCACTCATCTGGCCCACAGTGGTCCCCGCCGCGTTGCCAGTCATCACGATGGAGTGCCGGTAGCCATCGGCTTCCTTTGCACCTTGCGCGTAGGCCAAAGCGCCCAGCCCAGCCGCGCCCGCCAACAGCCCCAGAGCTGCCGCTGTGGGCGTGATAGCTCCCAGCATGGCGCGCATGGCGTTGCCCGCACCGCCGAAGCTGTCCTTGATCTGCCCGCCCTGTTGGATGGCCACCAGCCACACCGGCATGCCACTGGCCATGCTGGTGACCACGTCGGTGATCTGCGCGGGCAGCATGCGCATGGCCGCTGCATGCTGGGCCGCCGAGATGGTGCCCGCCGCATGGGCCTTGTTGGTGCTGTTGATCGCGCCGGTCAGGGCCTGGGCGGCCGTGGCGGTGGTTTGCTGCGCCCCCGCCATGGCAGAGCTGCTGGCTTGCGCTGCTGCAGCAGTGGTGCGCAGCCCGCTGCCCATCGACTGGGCCGCCGTGTCGGCGGCCTGAACCTGCTGGGTGTAGGTGGCCGTCGTCTGCCCAGCGCGCGTGAGTTCGCTCGTGTACTGCGAGGCGTCCGCAGTGACCTTGGTGCTGACGACGAATTGAGCGCTCATGCGGTGCCGATAGGTGGTTGGGTCAATCGCGCTGATTGCGCAGGGGTTTGGCTTCGGACTCCAGGACGCGCACGTGCATGAACACGTCGCGCCGCTTGCACTTTTTCACGCCCAGCATGTCCATCGTGGAGACGAGGGCCGTGTGGTCGATGCCGTCGTAGTGCATGGCGGCCAGGCCTACGATCACGCGCCACTGGTTCCATGTGCTGACGAAGCATTCCCACGCGGGCCACAGATCGGGGGGCAGCTCGTACAGCTCGGGCTCCTGCTCCGTGGCCTCCTCAGTGCTGCTGGCGCGGGCCTGGTCGGGGTCCACCCCCAACCGTGCCCACTGGGCGCGCAGATCGGCGTCTTCGTCCTCTGCCGACTCACGCGCCCACTGCGAATTCAGGAGCCAATGGCGGACGGCCCCTCGGAGTTTTTTTCCACTTCCTGAGGCTTGAGCAGGGCCTGCTGCGCATCGGTGTAGCCGCGCACCAGGGCCGCCTCGAAGCCGTCCCAGTCCTCGCACAGCTCGCGCACTGCGGCGGGCGTGTAAGAGATCACCTGGCCGGTCTTGTCCTTGAAGTCCCAGTCCACCAAGGTGGCGGCCAGGAACTGCTCGTCGCTGATGGGCTCGGCGGCCAGGTCGGCCTCGATCTCGGTGCGCTCGCGGGCGGTGAAGACGCTGTCCTGGTCGTCGAGCTGCTTGCGGATGGCCACGCGCAGGTCGGGCGTGAGGCGGTTGGCACGCAGGCGCCGATCCAGCGCGCGGCGCTCGGAGGTCTTGAGGCGCTTGTAGCGGGCGCGGCCCTTGATTTCTTCGGGCTGGCCATCGTCGCCGAGCAGGCGGTACGTGACGGGCGCCCAGAAGGCGACGGATGCGAGGACAACGGTCATGGAATAGCTCCTGAAATAAAAAGCGGAATAAAAAGGTGTGGCGGCTGTCGCGCGGCCGTCAGGCCGTCAGGCCGTGATGGCCCATTCGTCGTTCCCCGCGTTGCTGGGGATGTAGCGCAGGGGCGTGGTGATCATCTGGACGCCGTCCTGGTCGCTGAACGTGGGCTTTCCGATCTGCACAAGCGGCGCGCTGATCGCCACCGTGTTGCTGGTGTCCGCAGGGTTTGCAACGGCCCTGCCGTGGGTGAGCAGCAGGGGCACCTTGGCGCCCTCGCGTGCCATCTCGATCCAGTTCTTGGTGGCCACGCTGGTATTGCGGAATGTGACGCTGCCGGTGCTGGCGCGGCCGGTGATCTCGGTGGTGTCCACGTTCATCAAGTCCTGCTTGACCACCGTGTTGCCGAAGTCGAAGGCGAAGCTGTTGCAGGCAGCAGCGAAACCGTCCAACACCAGCGAGGTGTTGAGCTTGTTGACACCCAACGGGCGCAGGAACTTGGCGTAGTTGACGGCGGGCATCGCCCCCACGTCCACCACCGGCAGGAAGCTGCCCGTGAACTCGTACTGCCACTTCGGGATTTGCTTGGCGTCCACCTGGGCCTTCACGTTGGCCCGCGCGCCCGCCATCTTGTAGAGCATGCCGTCCACCGTGGCGTAGATGCTCACGCTCTCGATGCCATCCGTCACAGGGGCGAACACGGTGCCAGCACCGGGACCAGGCGCGGGCGTGTTGGTCACGCTGGCGGCGCAGGCCCGCATCAGGGTGGACCAGCCAGGCAGATCGCCAGGCGCTGCCACACCGGCAAAGCCCACGCTGAAAGCGATCTTGCGGTACAGCGTGACCAGCACGGTTTCGCTGGCGCCGAAGTACGGGCGGATCACGCCCTGATCGACTTCGTCGCCCTCGATGGGGGTCAGCGTCACGTCGCTGACTTCGATGGCGTCAGCGGCCACCGGCACGACGATGGTGCCCACGGTGGCTTCGATGGCCACCAGGACGGCGAGCTTTTTGATGAACTTGGGAGTGCTCATGGTGTTCCTTTGCGTGGCTTACACAGCCTGGGTTTGGTGAACCAGGACGCGCTGGCCGTCCTTCATGGTGTAGAGGCCGCCCTGGCCGGTCGCCTGGGGCTGAACCACGGCAGCGGCCAGGTTGGCAGCGGGGGCGGCGGCTTCTTGCGCGGCGGTTTGGGCTTGCGCTTCGGTCTGGGGTTTGGCATTGCCTTTGCTCATGGGTTGCTCCTGTCGTAGTAACCAGAAAATCCAAATTCATCGCTCCACCAGAGGCGCCCGTCGCCCTCGAACTGGACGAGTTCGCCACCTGCGAACAGCACGGGGTCGCCCATGGAGATGTCGGGCACGAAGCCAATGAGGGCCTGCTTCACGCGGCGGCGCAGGGTGGTGAGATCGACCACGCCTGGCGTGCCATCGGGAACCATCACGTCCACCACCTGCAGCACGGCGAACAGGCGGTGCTCCAACTGATCGACGTCGCCCGTGTGATCCAGGCCCTGGCCTTTCTCGGCCAGGGGCAGCAGGTACACGGCGGGCGTGGTGCGGCTGGTGCGCAGGGCAGCGTCCAGGCCAGGGGCGGGTTCGATCTCGCGCAAGGCCAGGTCAGCAAGCTGACCGCGCAGGCGCTGCAGGATGGGCTGCAAATCCATGGCGGTCAGCGGAAGGCGTGCAGTTGCCTGCGGCTAAACACCGTGGGGGCGCTATCGAAGCGCACGTCGGTGCTGCCCGTGGCGGCGGGGGCCGCAGGGTCGTCGGCGCCGAGGCTGAACTTGCCAGCGGCCAGCAGGCCCAGCAGCTTGAGTGCATCACGGTAGTCGCGCGCCACGGGGTCTTTGCTCTCGTCCGTCATGCGGTCTTTGTTGAGCAGGTAGCGCGTGATGGAGCGCGCCCATACCGTGACCATGCTGCGGCCCGCGCTGCCAGGCGGCAGTGCCAGCGGCAGCGTGTAGCCGCGCTGCACCAGGTGCCCGTCGATCAGCGCCCCGGCCTCGGCCACAGCGTCATGCACGCGGGCCAGGGCCGCATCGGCGGCGGCGATCTGCTCGGGCGTCCAGGCGCTGCGGTCGGTGCCGCGCAGCGTGGCGTCCATGAGCGCGTCGTCGCGCACCATCTGGTGCGGCAGGCTCGCCTGCTGGGCGATCTCGCGGGCACCTGGGCGCTCGGCCAATTCGGCAGTGGTGATGTAAGGCATGGTGGTGGGTGAAATCAGGTTGCCGGGGCTAAGCCAAAGCCCTTCCCGTTATCCAGCCCCGGCATGAGGTTGGCGGTGGAGTTCTCCCTGGGCTCCCCGCGCGTCTGGAGAACAAAGCGCGCGGATCAAAGCCCTTCGCTGGGGTGGTGTTAGGTCCCGGTTCCTTCGCCTCTGCCCTGGTCGGTCACTTCGGCGAGCTGCTCTTCGGGTACTTCCATGAGCTGGGCGACCAGCATGGGTTCGCTGCCGATCTGCATGTACTGCTCGCGGGTCAGCTCGTCCAGCGGCACGATGGTGGTGCCGTGCCATTCGCGGCCTGCACGGCGGAAGCCGTCGCGTTTGCTGATGACCTGCAGCACCTGGCGCATGCCGGGGGCGGGTTCGCCAGGCAGGATTGCCGTGGCGGCTGCGGCTGCGGCCGCTGCAGCAGCGGCGGACTGGTTCTTCTTGGCGGTTGCCATGTGTGTTGCTCCTACGGGGTTGGGCCGGTGGTTGATCAGGCGGCGAGCCAAGGGCACACAACGACCTTGGACAGGCCGCGCATGACGTTGGTGGCGCCGTTGGCAAGGCGCTCGGCCTGGACGACTTCCAGCGCGGCCTGCTCCAGGTTGGGCGGTACCCACAGCTCGGCGCTGCGGATCGCCAGCGGCTTGCCGTTGTCGCCGCGCAGGCTCTGGTGGGAGGCGCGGGCGTCGGCATAGCTGTTCACGTCCAGCGTTTGCTTGCTGGCGTAGGCCAGTTGCCACAGGCCCAGGCCCGCGTTGCCACGCCCATCCGCACCCCACACGAATTCGTTGCGAGAGAAGACGTTGTCGTCGGTCAGGCTGGTTTTGGCGGTGAAGGCGTAGTCGCGGCGCTTCTGGTACAGCAGAGGCTTGATGACCTTGGTGGTGTCCAGCAGGAACCACGCGGCGCCCGCGCCGCCCTGGAAGTTGCTGACGCTGACCTGTGCGCCAGGGGTGCCCACGGGGTGGTCGGTGTCGAAGAAGTACTGCCCGTCGTAGCACGGCGTGGTGAAGGCCGCATTGAGCAGGTTGAACACCAGCTCGTCAGGGTGCTGCGCGGCGTCCTGGCCGAGCTGCTGGATCACGGGCGTGTACACGCCGTACTGGTCGTCCTCGATTTCTTCACGGCCGATGGAGACCGTGTTCTCGAAGGTCTTGTTCTTGATGGCGTAGTCATGCACCGCCAGGCTCTGGATGTGGCGCTCGCCGATCCATTCGCGAAAGCGCGTGATCTGGCCCAGCCAGGCGTACTTGGTTTCCGCCGCAGTGCTGGGCACCAGGGTGGCGGCCTGGCCCCACATGGGCGTGGTGCCGGTGAGCGCGCCCCGGAATGCGCCGCTGAACGCCTGGTTCAGGATGGCGAGATTGCTGTGATTGATATTCATGGGTTGGAACTCCGTTGCAAAGGAACTCAGCGGAAATCGACCCAAACGCCATCGGCGTCCACGTCGAACACCTTGCCTGCGCGGCTGCGGGTGTTGCCGCCGTTGGTTTTGGCGACCGTCTGGTCATCGACCATGTAGCAGTCGCTGCCCACATCGGCCAGGGTGATGGCGTCGGCGGCGGCGCTATTGGCAAAGCGCGCGGGGCGCTTGTCCACCTTCACGCGGATGGCGCCAGCGGCGCCCAGCGTGTTGTCGGCGGGCGAGAGGGCCGAGCCCACGCACTTGAGCGTGGTCGAGGTGGCGCCGGGCACGGCCAGGCCCGCCGCTGTGATGGCGACCAGAGCACCCACATAGATGCGGGTGGTGGCGGCCACGGGCGGCTCGATAAGGCCGCCATCACGGCGTGGGGTGCTGCGGTCTTGGGTGAGTGCTGCCATTGCTGTAGCTCCTTGGGTTGCGGGTCAGGCGGCGGCGCCAGCCTTGTATTGATCGGGGGTGAGGCCCATGGCGGTGCACACGGCCAGCTCGTCGGCGCTGAGCTGCGCGTCGCCCTTGGCCAGGCCGGTGGGCGGGATGCCCTTGGTCTGGGTGGCGGTCAGCGCGGCGATGGGCTGGGCGGCGCCCAGGTAGGCGGTGAGAGCGGCCACGTCCGTCTTGCCCAGATCGCGCGCCCACTTCTCCATGGCGGGCAGCAGGCGGCCATCGGCCAGCGCGGGCTTGACCAGCGCATCCACGTCGGCGTCCTGTTGGCGGGCCGTGAGGGCAGCGATCTGGCCCTGCAGGGCAGTGACCGATTCGATGGGCACGAACTTGGCGGGGTCAGGCGTGGCGGGGACGGGCTTGCGCAGGCTGGTGCAAGCGGCGGTGACCGCTTCGGCGGTGGCGTCGGCCGGGAGTTGCAGCGCCGTGCATGCGGCGGTGGCCACGCCAGCGCGGGCCTGCAAGGGCGGCAGCGGGCCGAGGGCCGTCAGTGCGGCCGTGGCCGCTTCTTCGGTGGTGGACTCGGGCAGGCCGAGGGCGGCCAGCAAGGCCTTGAGCAGAGGGTTCACGGAGGGCTCCTGTGGAGAGGAAAGAAAGGCTGCAGTGGCTGCGGCCATGAGGGAAAGCGGCTGCATCCCTTGGATGCCGGGATCGTTGGTGAGCGCGCCCATCTGGACTTCGAGCACGGTGCCGTCCACCTTGGAATACAGGAACACGGGGCTGAAGTAGAGGTACTCCTTGCCGTCGATGGCGGCGGCGGCGCGGGCCGTCATTTCGACCAGGCCGAACAGGCCCTGGCCCTCGACCCACTCCAGCGACTTGGGCCAACCGGCGGCAGGCGCGGGCTGGCCGTTCTTTTCTTTGTTGAGGGTCTGGTGCTCGTAGTCGATGACGAGCGGCTTCTTGCGGGCGTTGAAGCGCTCGATAACCAAGGCGGCGCTGGCAGCGTCGATGCGCCAGGCGGGGACTTCTTGGGGCCGCACATCGCCGCTGCGGAACTCGCCAGCAGGGAAGAACTGCACCCGGTGCAGGCCGTCCGCACCCGCCGCCTGCACGGCAAAGGTGCAGGCGGCGATGGCTACAGCGGCCGAGCTACGGAGGGTGTTTGGGGAAGGCATGCCGCCATGGTCGGCATCTGGCCCCGCGAAGTATTGGGAACTAGGACACTATTTGCCGCCACCCGCAAGCCAGTCGCGGATGATGCGCGAGATCTCGCGGTCGTCCTCGGCACTGAGCCCCAGGAACGGGCGCGCCGGGATCTTCACGAAGTGGACAGGGATGGTCACCGCCTTCTCTGTTGCCCGCTTATGTTTCTTGCCAGCGAACAGCACCTTGCCCGCGACGCTGCGATAGCGCACGGTGGCCCTGCGCTCAGGCATGTCGATCTCGCCGCCGAACTGGTGGATAGCTGCGTACTTCTGGTTGCTGCCGACCTCGACCGAGTCCCCGCCCGTGACCTGGTAGTGGATGTACGAGCGCAGGTAGCCGCGCAGCGTGAGCACCTTGTCCTTGTTGTACCGCTTGCGCCTGGCGTAACGCTGTTTCAACGGAGCCCATGGGGTGCCGTCCGGCGCGGTCTGGGTCTTGAAGCGCGCCTGGGTGCTGCCCTGCAGGTACTCACCCAAGCGTGGCATCAGGCCGCTGGGGTCGCGGGCGGCCTGTTCCGCCATGAAGGCGTTCTGACGATCCAGCTCGGCCTGGTCGATGATGAGGCGGGTTCCGGCCATGCGGTCAATCTCCTACAATGGGCCATCCATCGGACGGGCAGCGGCTGCAACCGCCTCCAATCCCACGTCCGGGCGGGCCAGCGTGTTGCAGTGCGCTGGCCTTTTTCATGGCTCGCGCCGATACAGGCGCACGCCCACGCGCAAGTCCTCGACGTAGGCACCTGGCGCGGGTGGGAATGCCGTCACCCCAGCCCACCCATCGGCCCCCAGCTCGAACACGACCAGACCGGGCGTCTCCTGGCCCTCCACGGCAAAGCGCGCCACGTAGCGGCGGCGCACCACGGCGCGGCCCTGGGCATGCAGCCATTCGACGCGCGCCCAGATTTCGTCGGGCTCCTGCAGCGCCTGGGCCAGCAGCGGCAGGTAGCGCTCGCGCCCGCGCTTGAGCACCTTCCAATCGCCCTGGGCGTCCTGGAACAACTGCGCCCCCACCACCAGGCGCTCCCCGATCACGTCGCGCACAACGGCGGGCTCGGCGAGCGTGGCGCCGAAGCGCTCGAGGAACGCGCCGACGTAGTCCTGGGGCGCCATGCCAGCGGGCAGCACCATCGAAGCGGGCAGCGGCCGGGGCGGCGGCAGCGGGTCGGATGGGCGGCGGTTGGGCAGGCCCACGCTGCCCGAGCTGCTCGGCCCGCCGCCGATGGGGTCGGGCCGCTCGGGCGGGATGGCGCTGCGCAGCCGTGCCGCGCCTGGCGCGTACTCGAAGCCGGGATCGATGCCCTCGGGAACTCGCACGGTGCGCGGCCCCAGCGCGCTGCGCTGGCCGATGATGCGCTCCACATAGTTGAACTGGGGCGCCTGGTCAGGCCCGGTCTTGCCCATGCGGATCAGGTCACTCAGCCACCGGCCGCGCACCTTGCAGTTGCAGCCCCAGCCGTTGGGCGGAAACATGATCTGCCAGGCCGGGTTGTCTTTCTCCAGCGTGATGCCGTTCCAGCTCACGTGCACGGGGCGCGGGTGCTCCACCCAGTCCTGGTGTTCGTATTCCCAGTACGGCGCTTCCTGGAGCTGCTGCCAGCGCCCGGCCGCGTAGCTGGTGGACAGGTTGGTGTCGTAGATGACGCGGCTGCGCCAGTTGCGCCCGCCGTTGTAGTCCCAACCGTGCGTGGCCACGATGCGGTCGAAGTCCCTGCGGAAGTCTTCCAGCGTGCTCTCGCCTGCGATGGCCTTCTCCACGGCGCCCCGGAAGTCGGACACGATGGCATCGCGGTTGGCGCCCGCCACCACGAAAGCCCAGTCGTGCTCCCGTGTGTAGATGTCGGTCCAGCCATCGGTGGGCAGGTTGAGCTTGCGGCGGAAGAATTCGGCCTGTTCGGCGAATGGCAGGGAACCGTAGGCGGCGGTAGGCATGTGGCGGGGCCGTGGAGGGTTTTATAAACGTTTACGGGCGCGTGACGCGGGCATGGGCGTGCAACGGGGGCGGCAAGGGGCTCCAGCGGCCCTATGCGCCCGCGCCGCCAGCGGCCTCCTGCATGACCTCGTAATGGCCCGCCGCTTGCGCGACGCGCAGCGCCTCGGCCATAGCGGCGGCGTACTGGTCGAGCGTCATGTCGGGCAGCAGCGCATCCAGGCCCTCACGGATTTCTGCGAGCGACTGGGCGCGCATCACCAGCTCGCGCACCTGGCCGATCCAGCCATCTACGGCCGGAGCCAGGTTGCCCTCCAGGCGCGGCTGCATCTGCACGGGTGGCGGCAGCACACCAGGGGCCGTGAACTGTGCCGTGGCAGCAGCCACGGCGGCAGGCAGCGCGGCCTGGCTGGCCTGCAGGGGCATGAGCACGGGCTCATTGCCCTGGGCCTGGGGGATGCCCAGGCGCTCATGCACCCAGGCCACGGGGGGGCGCACGCCCATGTTGACCAGGTCGGGCAGGCCCTGGCTGAAGGCGGTCAGGTCTTCGCGCTCTTGCGTCTTCAGTCGGAACTGCGGCAGGCGGCGCAGGCCGCCCGGTGCCAGGCCGTTGAGCGAGGCGACGGCGAGAACCAGGTCGCGGGTCAGCGTGGTGTTGACCTGGCGGATGTCGCCATCGCGCAAATCCTTGCGCACCTCGTTGTGTACGTTGCCCAGCGCGTTGGTGCTGGCCGCGCCGTCCGCGCCGCTGGTAAGGGTGCCGCCCAGGATCACCTTGGACTGATTGCGCTCGCACCAGGTGATCATCAGCTCGAAGGCCTTGGGGTCGCCTGTGGCGGCATTGTGGAACTCCAGCAGCATGCCGTCGGGCACGATGCCTGCGGCGTTGTGGCCGATGGAAGCAAGGGCGCGCAGCAGCGTGGCCTTTTCCTTCTCGCTGGCGCTGGCCGGGTACTTGCCAACGCGCAGCGGAATGCCGTAAATCTCCAGGAACTCAGCCAGGTCGCCCACGCTGTAGTTCTTGAACAGGTACGTCCACACAAGCTGGCGGAACAGCGCGGCGCGCTCCAGGTAGCCGCTCTTGGCCTTGTGGACGTGGGTGATCCAGCCGAAAGGCGCGAGCGGGTCGCCCATGACGCCGTCCACCGTGTTGTTGCTGCGAAGGCGCAGCTCCTGCCGGTAGCCGCGATGTAGCGTGAACCAGGACTGCGGGCGATGCGTGATGGTCTTGGGCACCCAGTTGCCCTCGACGCGGTGCCATTCAATCTCCAGGCACGCGAAGCCTTTGCCGATGGCATCCGTGAGGTCGAAGACCATGTCCTCGAAGTCGGGCACCTCCATGAGCAGCTCGCCGAGCTGGGCAGCGATCTTCTTCTCGGCCGCGTCGGCGCCCTCGGGCGGGACCACGTCCCAATCGAGCACGCAGGCACGGCGGCGCTTGCCCATCTCGGCGGCGATGTGACCGTCCTTCTCTTCCATGTCCTCGAACAGCTCGAACTGAGCGACCAGGTCGCCGTTCTCTGCGGCGTCCAGGATTTTTGCGAGGCGCGAGGGCGTGAGGCCGCGCGTGGGATGGGTCTGCAGCTCGCGCTGCAAGTGCAGAAGCCGCGATGTTTGCGGCTCCTGCAGGTCGGGCATGGTGATGGGCTGGCCGTCCGGGCCGAGGATGCGAGAGGTTGCCATGGTGCCTACCAGGTAGCGCGCGGTTCGACCAGGCTGAGGTAGTCCTCGCCCTCGTCATCGGCCGCGCCGAGGTTGTCGTAGCCGCGCGGGAGCGTGGGTACGGGGATGAAGTCGATGGGGGCGCTCAGGTTGAGCGTGGCGAACCAGCCTAGGCAGAGCATCACAGCGCCGTCGCCGTGGCGGAACAGCTCGGGGTCCTTCACGTCGGCGCGGCGAACCTTGCTGACCATGGCGATGCCGTCCACCTCTTCAATGGCCCGCAGGTCCTGCGCAAGGCTAGGGTCGGCGGGAATGTCGATCATCCCGTCTGCAAAACCTTGCACCAGCTTGGGCATCCAGGTGCCGTACCAGGCGCGGTTGAGCTTGATCTGGTGCACGTGGCCATGGCCGAACTTGTCGGCTGTTTCCTCTGCCAGCGCTTCGCCCGAGCCGGTGGCGTCCATGGCACCGCCGCAGCGGCGTGGCAGGCGCTCGATGGCGTACCAGGTGATTTGCCGCTGTTGGGCGTAGGGCACCTTGTGCATTTCCACCGACAGCGGCAACCGGCGCCGCATACCCGCACCAAGCGCTACAGCGCCCCAGCTCGAAAAGTCCCGGTGGCGGGCGTAGTCGTGAGAAAAAACGTGGCGCTCGCCCTTGTCCAGTCGCGCCAGCTCGGGCGCCAGGTAGCGCTCGATCCAATCGGATGCCCAGGCGGCGCGGTCCTCTGGGCTCCTCTTCACGAAGTCATCATCCAGCGCGAGGCGAAGGATGCGTTCAGGCGGTAGCACCATGGCCTGCTCAATCCAGACGCCGGGCAGACACACGCCGCTGCCGTCGCGCGGGATGGCGTCCAGCTCTTCGCGCATGGCGGCTTTGCGCACGCCGTAGGCGTTGCGGATCTTGGCGTACCACTTGGCCTTGCCCTCGGCCGTGGGCTCCTCGCCCTTCATCCAGCACACCCGCTCGTACAGGCCGTTGGAGACGGCATCGTCAAAGGTGACTGTGAAGACCACCGCGTCGTCGCCGTAGCGGCCCGCCTCGATGTCGCGGCAGAACTGGGCGAACGGGTTGTTCTTGCCATTGTGCGAGCTGATGACGGTGATCTGGCCGCCCCAGATCAGCAGAGCGGTGGCGGCATCGAGCACGCCCTGCACGTCGCCGTGGAACGCAGCCTCGTCGATCACCACATGGCCCTGCAGGCCCCGGATGTTGGCCGGGCGGCTGGAGAGCGCGCAGACCTGGAAACCGCTGGCGAAGCGGATGCGGTAGGCCGTGATGTGGCGCGTCTTGCCTGTCTCGGGGTCCTGGTCCTCGAACAGGAATTCTTCAATGCCCGACACCTCGCCCTGGGCGCGGGCGATCACGCGGGCGAACTTGGCGACGTAGCCAACGGCTTCCAGGCCCTTTTCCTTGGTGTCGCCGATGTAGTAAACGTTGTCCCCGCCTGCCTCCTTGCGGGCGGCGGCTACCAGCGTTTTGCGCAGCATCACGGCGAATGTGATGCCCGTGCGGCGGCCCTTGGGGATGGCGATGATGGAGGCGTGCAGCTTGACCACCTCGCGCTGGTGCAGCATCAGCACGCCCTCGGCGACGGGGTTGAAGCTGAGCGGGATCTCGCGGGCACGGGGCGGCAGTTCGTCCCACTCGACGACGCGCACGGTGCTGGCCAGCGGCTGGATGATGGCGGCCATCAGCGCACTCCGAGGAAGTCCTTGATCCAGAAGTCGAGCTGCTCGGGCCCCAGGCCTTGGGCTTTGGCGATCTTCTCGGGGTTGGCCTGCTGTTCGGCCAACAGCTTGCGGCACGCGGCCACAGCCACTGCCTCGCGCTCCTTGATGCTCATGACGCGGGCTTGCATGGCGGCGCGGGCAGCGCGTGCCAGTTCCGAGACCTCCTTGATGGATACCTTCTCTGCACCGTGGGCATTGAGCGCGGCATTGGTCGCCAGGGTGGTGACTGCCTGGGCGAGCAACGCCCCGGCTTTGTCGCCGACACCTTCACCGAGTTCGTCCACCAGAGCCCCGGCGGCCGTCTCGATTTCGCGCATACGGCCCACCATTTCGTCGAAGCTGGCGCGGTAGCGGTGAATGCCGCTGCGGCTGACCTCAGCGTTCGGGAACTTCTCTCGCATCACAGCGAGCAGCTCATCCAGGGTGTGGCGGTCATCGCGCAGCAGCTTCTCCAGGTGCTTGCGCGCGGCTGGCTCCAGCCGGGAGACAGAGGTCTTGCGGCCCATGCCTCAGGCCCCCGGCCGCTTGACGCCAGGCACGACGGCTCGGCCCGCAGCCACGTCGGCGCCGCGCGTGGTGAGGGTGGCGATGTGCACGCTCTCGACCACCTCGACTGCGACCAGTTGCTGCTCCTGCAGCCAAGCCAGATCACCCTTGACCTGGTCGGAGCTGGGCTCGTGGCCGAACTTGCCCAGCAAGGTGGTGAGCAAGAACGAGTTGGTGCGGTAGGCGGGCATGTCGGCCAGCACGCGCAGGATGACGAGGCGGCGGTCTTCCGCCAGGAATGCAGCGAAGTTGGTCATTTCTGGTTCAGCAGGTAGTTCTCGACGCGATCCACGCTGCGCGCCACGGGCTCTATGCGGGCGGCCACCGTGTCGATGGAACCGCGCAGGCTGGCGACGGTGGCCACCAGTTCGTGCAACTGCGCCTGGCTGGGCACCTGGGCCATCTGGGCTTCCAGCGTGGTGAGGCGCGTGCGCAGCTCCAGCAGCTCGGCAGCGCTGGCGGACTGGCGGCCGATGAACCAGGCATAGACGCCGATAACGGAAACGACGAGCCAGCGCACGGCCTCGAAACTGAATGTCATGTCGGTGAAGCTCATCGGGCTCTCGCTCCCTTATTGGTTTTCTCGGCGCGCGCCTGGCACGCCACACAGAACTGGCACCCCGGCTGCGCCATGCGCCGGGCCTCGGGGATGGGCTCGCCGCAGGCCCTGCACTCCTGCGCAGACACAGCGCCCAGGCCCTTGCGGGCGCGGCGCGCGTGGTCTCTCAGGGCATCGGCAAGCAGCTCGGCTTCGCGCGCCTGGGCGCGGTCGATGTCATCGGTCAACGCAGGCCCTCCGTGTCGAGCCAGTTCAAAAGGTCCGTCATGCGGCCAGCGCACAGGCCATACAGGTCGTACATGGACTTGAGTTCAAGGGCTACCGGGTCCACTTGCAGCCCGCGCGGGGCTGGCGGGGGCGCCGGGCAGCGCACCGCGTATTCCGCTGGCGGCTGCTTCTGCAGCCCGGTCGCGGGCGCCTTGGAGGCCGCGCACGACGTCAGGAGGGAACACGCAGTCAGCGCGCTCAGGAGCAGTGGTGGTGAGCGCATCGGCGATCTCCGTGGTGGTTTGGGTGTTGGCCTTTTCGAGCTGGGCCACGGCGGCGCGCATGCCTTTGCTGGCGGCGCCTGAGCGCTTGACCAGGTCGGCGTGCGCGTTGATCTGGTCGGTGATCGTTTCCAGGGCTTTGCCGTCCTGGCGGCCCTTTTCCAGGGCCTTGCCCTGGTCGAGGCCGTAGCCATAGCCGCCGATGCCTGCGGCAGCGGCGAGCAGCAGGCCCCCAACCAATGCGGTGGCGGTGTTGCTCATAGGCCCGGCCCCCACGCCGCGTAGCGCGGCTGGATGACGACAAGGATGCGATGGGGGTAGCCCAGGTTCTCGCGGCAATGCACGGCAGCGCGGCGGGCTTTGCCGCATGCCGCATCGACCTGGGCAAGCGTCGGCTGAGCGGCCCCGGTAGCCGCTGCCTCTGCCTGCCAGTGGCCGAGCCCGCCGTTGTAGGCCCGCAGAGCGACGTGCATGCGCTCGCGTGGTGTGTAGCGCGCCGGGGCGCGGTCGTAGAGCCAGCGGTCGTAGGTGACCAGGGCGCGCAGCGACCAGGCCACGTTGAACGGCTGCTGCGCTGCCAGGTCTGGGTTCAGCCCAGCGATCCAACGTGTGGTGGCGGGCATGAACTGGGCCAGGCCTTGCGCACCGACATGCGAGACGGCATCGGGGCGCCAGGCGCTTTCCTGGTGCACCTGGGCTGCGAACACGGCCACAGGCGCATCCAGGCCCCAGGCCGCGTGTGCAGTACGCACCAGCAGCGCGCGGTGCTGCTGGGCCGCCTGCGGCACCTGGGCACTCGCGGGCAGGGCGAAGGCCAGCAACGCGCAGGCCGCCACCAGCAGGACAGCCTGCGCCAGGTCTTTGCGCGCCAGCATCACAGCCCCGCCGCCACGCCCAGCACCACGGCGCCGACGACCAGGGCGCGGCGGATCATGGCGGCGGTAAAGACGCGGATGTAGCCCTGAACGACGGGAAAGTCCACGTCGCCCACGGGCTCGTCGGTACCGTGGCGCCAGTCGCGCACCAGGTAGCCGTCAGGCCGGGCGTAGGGGAACAGGGCGCGGTCAAGCCAGTAGCCAACGACGGCAGCCAGCGCGATCAGCGTGAGCTTGTACAGCGCCACGGGCAACTGCACGGGGGATACCACGGCCAGGGCGGCCAGCAGCAGCACCGACAGCAGCAGGAACAGGCTGCTGCGCGGGGCGCGCAGCCACAGGGGGATGAAGTCTTTCACGGGCACTCCTTGCGGGATGACTACGACTGTTGAAAGCCGTCAGTCTTCCCGCGCGGGCGTGCCGCGTCTTGGGAACTAGGACACTATTTCAGCGCGCAACCGGATCAAAGATCGGCTTTGCCCTTGCGGCGCTTGATCTCCTCCACCTTGCGATCTTCGGCGTCGGACATGTCCGAGCGCACGATTAGAAGCGCGGAACTTCCAGTGATGGTGCCGAGGTACATCGTCGCCTTGTCGAATTGCCAGAAAGCCCCCTGAGCGTTTGGCTCCATTCGTGGCGGGCCAAATTTCGATGCCAACGCCTCACGCAGTTCACGACCATAAGACTCGTAGAACGATGCGTTCCACGAACCCAGCCTGCCGTCGTAGAACGCGAACAGCGAACTGTCTGCCTTTCTCGTTGCCATCGTGAAATCGCCCACGCTGCACATACGCACCCGGGCGATGGAACTGTCCCAGTCCTTCTCCCGGCGCGAGGATTCGCACTTCGCTTTGGGGTTGAGCTTCTTGAACTCAGCCTCGCTCATGCCAATCCGCAAGCCTTTGATCTCGAAGTCAGGCTGGTTTGCCAGCGCAGCACCACTGGTCACAGCAAGCGCCAGTGCTGCGCACAGAATCAATCCGCCTCTCTTCATTCGTATCTCCTTGGTTGGGTATTTCGCCATCAGTTTCCGCGCTTGGCCCTGCGGCAGCGAAGCACGTCGAGGCGCGTCTTCTGACGGTGCTCATGATGCGTGAGCCACTGCATGTTCCCAGGCGTATCTGGCCCACCAGCGCACAGCGGCTCCATATGATCCACCTCGTACCCTGGACAGGCGCCGCGCGTGGCGCCATTCACTGGACAGGGGGTCATGCGCTTGAATGCGGCCACGGCCGCTGACGAGCGCGGGATGCGGGCCTCGGCGGCCTGCATGCCGAACAGCAAAAGCGAGGCGATCAGTGCCGCGCAAGCGTCACGGCCAATGCCTCGGCGGCGCGCGCCACTCGTGCCTCGTACAGCTCCCGCGCGTTCCACGCCAAGTGCACCAAGTGCAGCAGCCACATGACCAGGCGCAGCCATGGTTTTGCCCTCTCAGGCTTTCTTTCGTTGCGAGCGCGGATCAAGTAGCCGCTGGGCGGCTTGGCGAGCTACCTCGTCAGAGTGCTCGTAGTTATCCAGCAACGCGGCCTGGTCGGGGCGCAATGCCGCCGCCGTAGGTATTGGCTGGCTGCGCTGGCCGGTTACCACGTAGAGCACGTCAAGGCCGTGGTCGGCCCAGGTGGCAAGCGCGGTCGCGTTCGGCGCAGCAGCGCCGCTTTCCCAGTTGAACAGCGTCTTACGCGTAGAGCTGACCAACTCAGCGAACTCGGACTGATTGAAGCCCAGCCGCTCTCGCTCCTCTTTGATGCGCTCACCCATGTGCATAAAAAATTTCCCACAAAGGATTGCGCATGGGTATTTTTTTACCCATAATCACCCCAACACGTTTTAACAACCAATCACCAGCGCCAACTGGTGACAACAAAACAGGACGCACCGCCATGCCCCTAAAAACCCGCCAGCAGGTCCGCGACGAGTTCGCCAGCCGTGGCTGGTCGTACTCTGACTGGGCTCGCCAGCGCGGCTATTCGGCCGCGCTGGTTTGCATGATCGTCAACGACGACGACCGCACTCCGCAGCGCAAATGCCTGCGCGGCGAGAGCCACAACATCGCCGTAGAACTGGGCTTGAAATCTGGCATGGTTTCCCGCGCATCGGCCCCTCGCATGCAGTTGGCGGCGGCATGAGCGGTATGTCCAGCGTGCATCTTACTGGCCCCCAGCTTGCGGCGCGCGCACTGCGCAGCACCCCTTTTACCGGCTCTCTGAGCCTGGCACCCCTGGGCGATACAGCTCCTGCACAGCGCGCAGTTCATTCCAACCTGGTAGCGCAGCGTCAATCGACCCCGCAATCTGGCGCAGGCCCTGCGAACTCAGCGGCCGGTCAGGTTCTTGCAGCTCCATCTTGCCCGCCAGCAGGCGCATCTCAGAAGTCAGCTCGGAGGCCTCAATGATCCGTGCACGGTGCAACTGCGCGACCAGGACGCCAAAGGCCCGGTACAGGGCGTCGTCGCTGTCGCTGAGTCGGATGAAGTCTTCGTTGTCCATGAGTAGCCTCCCGGTGTGTGGTGTCTTGGCCGCACTGTACGGCCCGCAAGCCCTTGCGGCACAAGGCAATCCGGCTATTTGTTTGGACGCCCAGCGCGGGGAGTACTTCCAATGACCCGCCGCAATTGGAAGACCCTGCAGCCCACCAGCCTGCGCCATGCCTTCGAGCTGTGCAAGGACCACGCGCGAGAGCGCCTGAACAAGAGCGTGGAGGGCATCGCCGAAGACATGGGCTTGGCTGACCACTGGGTGCTCTACAAGTACCTGCAGAAGGGCAGCATGCCCGCGAACCTGATACGGCCCTACGAGCTGGCATGCGGCATCAATTACGTGACGCGCTGGCAGGCGAGCAGTGGCGGGTGGCTGCTGGTGCAGATCGCCACCGGCCGAAAGCTGACCCAGACCGACGTGGTGGAGCTGCACGAGCACTTTGCCACCGCGCTCAAGTTGCTCACCGAGTACTACGCCAAGCCCGGCGATCCATCGGCCGCACTGGCCGCATTGACCACCCACATGGAACACGTGGCCTGGCACCGCCAGAACGTGGCCCAGCACATCAACCCCCAACTGGATTTGCAGCCATGACCCCAGCCCTGCATGCCCTGCGCCGCCGCTTGAATGCAAAGGCCTATGACCTGGTCAACGAAGAACTGGCGCGCGTGGATGCCGAGAACGAGGCCCTGCGCGCCGAGAACGAGACGCTGCGCACCCGCCTGGCCTGGGCCGAGGACTGCGCCGAGAGCTGGCGCGAGGATGCCATCGCGGCTCTGAACGATGTAGCCGCCAAGGTGGGCGGCGTGCCCGGCTTGACCATGGATGGTCGGTTGGTGGTGTGCCAGCCACAGGGGATGCACGTATGAGCAACCCCCAACACCACCAGCCCGCCCGCCGCGCCCTGCGCCTGTTGTGGGTGCTGCAGGGCCATGCGTTCGACGGCCTGCGTCTCAAACAGGTTGCCGAGGCCCTGCAGATTTCCCCGCCCATGGCTTTCCGCGACCTGGAGCTGCTGGCCGCCGAAGGCGTTGCCGAGCGTATCCCCGGCAACGAAGAATGCTGGCGCCTGACCCCGAAGCTGATCCAGCTTGCCCGTGCCCATGACGACGAACTGCGCCGCGTGCGCCAGCGCGTTGACGACATCGACCAGCGCTACACGCGCGCCATCTGACCACAACCCAAGGAGGAGCCTCTACATGGCACGACCACAACTTTCCGACGAGCAGCTCGAGGAGCGCTTTTTCAAGAAGGGCCGCAAGACCCTGCCTCCCGCTGAGCAGGTAGGACCGGACTTCGTGGGCGCCACGCCCGCCGACATGGCAGCACAGGAAGCCAGCGCGCGCAATGCCCTGGCCGTGGTCGAGGCCAACGCCGTTGCCCTGGCGCAGCAGCTTGGCTACGAGGGCGCCCTGACCGTAGGCACGTTGGAAGACGAAATCCGCTTCTACCAGCGCCGCACGGTAGAGGCCATCCTGGAGACAGGCAAACGCCTGTTGCTGCTCAAGGAAATGACACCTCACGGGGAATTCGCCCAGCGCGTGGAGATGCTTGGCTTCGGCTATCGAACTGCCGCTCGCTTCATGCAAGCCGCAGCCAAAACGGCCAAAAGTGCCAAATTGGCAGTTTTGCAATATGAAATCAAGAACGCTAGCGCCTTCCTGGAACTGGTCACCCACGACGACGACGTACTGGAGAACCTGCAGGAGATGGACGACATCGACCGCCTGAGCGCCAGCCAGTTGCGCGAGCGGTTGCGCCAGTCCGAGCAGGACGTGAAGTTTGCCCAGGAGAAACGCCAGAAGGCCGAAGAGCGCGCCGACAAGGCCGAGAAGAGGCTGGCGGGCAAACGCCCGGTGGTGGTGCCGCTGGACGAGCGCATTACGCCATTCCAACTGGAAATCGCCGAGCGTCAGTCGCTCATCGAGAAGGGCATCGCGGCGCATCGTGAAGCGACGGTAGCTCTGGAACAGTGGTGGACGGAGGAGGTGACCCAGGCCCCGGACTATGACCCCGAGGCCGCCGCGCCGCTGCCACGCAGCGTGGCCCTGGTTGCACTGAGCCTTCAAGACAGCTTGAACCGTCTCGCGGAAATGGTGGGCAGTGCCCAGCACGTTTTCGCGGAACTGTTCGGCGACGAGCTGGCCGACGCCCGCCAGTACCTCATGCAGACCCCCGAGGCCGCTGATGCAGCCGCATGAGGTGAGCGACGACATGGCCGCACTCTCCCCCGAAGCCTGCGACTACGTGCGCCAGCTCGCCCGGCGCCTGGACGATGCCCAGCACGGCACGGGCACGGACCTGGTGCGCGAGGCGGGCCAGTTCCTGGGCTTGTCGATGGCGACGGTGTACCGGCATCTGAAGGCGGTCGCGGGCTGGTCTTCGGGTCGCAAGGCTCGCAGCGACAAGGGCACCACCAGCGTGTCGGCCGAGGCCCTTGTGACCCTGGGCGCGGCGCAGCGCGAAGCAATCCGCGCCAACGGCAAGCAGACCCTGTTTACCACCACGGCGCGCGGCATCCTGGAGCAGAACGGGCACAGCTTTGGCGTCAGCAACGGCCAACTGAATAAGCTGCTGCGCGACCGCAAGCTCAACGTGGCGGCGCAACTCATGGCTGACCCTGTGCAGGCTCTGCGCGCACCGCACCCGAATCACACCCATGAGATTGACCCATCGTTGTGCCTGGTGTACTACCTCAAGGGCCGCCAGTACATCATCCGCGACGACGAGTTCTACAAGAACAAGCTGGACAGGCTGGCAAAGGTCAAGTTCAAGTGCTACCGCTATGTGGCCTACGACCGGGCCAGCGCCTGCGTTGTGCCCTGGTACACCGAGGCGGCAGGCGAAGACCAGTACAACCTGTTCAAGTTCCTGATGTTCGCCTGGGGCCTGCAGTCAGGCCGCCCCGTGCATGGCGTGCCGCTTCATTTGCTGTGGGACAAGGGCAGCGCCAATACCTCGGCGGCAGTGCGCTCGCTATTGGACGCGCTGGGCGTGAATCACATCACCCACGAAGCGGGCAACGCCCGCGTGAAGGGCGGCGGGGAGAACGGCAACAACCTGGTGGAGACGCAGTTTGAAAGCCGCCTGCGTTTCCAGCCTGTGGAGGACGTTGACCAGCTCAACGCCGCCGCATTCGCCTGGGCCAATGCCTACAACGCCAATCTCATCCCAGGCCAGGACACGCGCCTGCGCAGGCCCGGGCTCGCCGCGCCTGCGGCGCGCTACGACCTGTGGCAGCTCATCACGGCCGAGCAACTGCGCGTGCTGCCGCCCGTGGAGGTGTGCCAGGCGTTCATGCGCAGCAAGGAAGAGGAGCGTCAGGTCAAACCCGATCTGTCCATCACATTCCGCCATCCTGCGGCCGAGCGCACGCTGCCCTACAGCCTGCGGGGCTTCGACGGGGTCAACGTGGGCGACACGGTGCTGGTGCGCGGCCTGATCTACGGTGATTGCGCCATCCAGGTACAGGTGGATCGCTACGACGGCGAGCCGCTGCTGTACCGGATCGAACCCAATATCGAGTTCGATGCTTTCGGCCAGCGCGTTGACGCGGCCGAGATCGGCGCGGAGTACAAGCGCACCGCCAAAACGCAGGCAGAACACGCTGCGACGGCCATGGATGAAGCGGCCTATCCCGGCCTGTCTGTGGACGAGGTCAAAGCCGCCCGCTCCAAGCGCGCCACCCCCTTCGAGGGCAAGCTCAACGCTCACAGCTATCTGCACGACGTCGAGCTGCCTGCTTACCTGCCGCGCCAGGGCCAAGCGATCGACACACCCGCGCATGCCGCCCCCGCTGGCCCCGAGATGCTGGCGCCCGAGATGGCGATGCTTCGGATCGCACCGGCCATCGGCCGCAACCTGACGCCGGAGGAGTACGCCTTCTTCATGCGGCGCTACGCCGATGGCGTGCCCGAAGACCAGGTGACGGCGCTGATCGCGCAGTACCAGGCCCCGGCCGAGATTGACCAACCCCTGCGGGCTGCTGGCGGCCTGCGTTCGGTGTGAGGTGGCCGCGATGCTGAGACTGCGCGCTGACCTCGCATCCGTAGGCCGCTCTGCGGCCGACTGCGCACGCCACACGGGCGTGAGCACCGCCACGATTTCCCTGGCGATCAACTTCAACCGCTGGCCCAAGGCCCGCGTCAGCGGCGATGAACTCAGAGAGCGCATCCGCCAGTACCTCACGGCGTGCGGCGCCGCGCCGGAGACGGTGTCGGCGACGTTCGACGAAGCACCCACAGAACCGCGCGCCAACGCGGCTCTGCGGGCGATGGCGCAAGCCACTACCTCCGGCCCCCAACCCGGTTCCACACAAGGAGAGGACCCCTTCATGCTACTACGGCACCATTCCCTTTCATCCGCCGCGCGGCAGCACTTCCGCGTGCCGCGCGACCCGTTCATCAACGAGCTGAACGAGGACGCGGACGTGTTCATCACGGACGACATCCGCTATGTCCGCTCAGCCATGCGGCAGACGGCCAAGCACGGCGGCATGCTGGCGGTGGTGGCCGAGTCGGGCGGCGGCAAGTCCACGTTGCGCCAGGACCTCATCGACTGGATCAACCAGGGCGAGCCCATCACGGTGGTCGAGCCCTACGTGATCGGCATGGAGGACAGCGAGCGCAAGGGCAAGGCCCTGAAGGCCGCAGACATCACGGGCGCGGTCATTCGCACGGTCTCGCCCGGTACGCCACTGCGCCAAGTGCTGCAGGACCGCGCCGCACAGATGCACACCATCCTGCGGGCCAGCGCCCAGGTGGGCCGCCGCCACGTGCTGATCATCGAAGAAGCCCACGCCTTGGCGGTGCCCACACTCAAGCACCTCAAGCGGTTCTACGAGCTGCAGGACGGCTTCAAAAAGCTGCTCTCCATCATCCTGATCGGGCAGACCGAGCTGGAGCACAAGCTCAGCGAGCACAACCCCGAGGTGCGCGAAGTGGTGCAGCGCTGCGAGATGGTGAAGCTGCCGCCGCTGGACAACCACGTGGAGGGCTATCTGCGCCACAAGCTGGGCCGCGCGGGCCTGGAGTTCGACGGCGTGTTCGCCCCCGATGCCGCAGAGGCTATCCGCGCCACGTTGCGCCAGTCGATAACCGAGACGGTGCGAGGCCAGCGTCAGGCACGCGAGCAGTCGCTGTGCTACCCACTGGCCATCAACAACCTGGTCACGCGTGCCATGAACGAGGCAGTGAAGATTGGCGCGCCCAAGGTGAATGCGGCCCTGATCCAGGCCGCACTGCGGGGAGCCTGACCATGCGCCGTTACCTCGTAGAAGTCCGCTTCTCGGACGGCACGGTGCGCGAACTCCACGGCATCTTCCCCTCGGACGGCGCCGCCATCCTGGCTGGGCTGGGCCTGCCCGGCGACGTGTGCCGCACGGTAGTGCCGCATCGGGAGGCCGCATGAGCCGCCGCTTTCACCCCCTGGCCGCGCTGGTGTGCTGGATGGCCGTTGGCATCGTGGCCCTGCTGTTCACCCTGGTGTGGGTGGTCTCGCAGCACGATGTGGCCGAGGTGCAGCTCGACCGCGCGCATTGGGCTGGCATGGAGCTGGGGCAGACGATGTGCCTGGGCTTTCGCAGCGAGCTGGACCGTGGCCAGGCCGTCAAGCCTGCAGCGGCACCCCAACCCCGCCGTGGCGGAGGGCTGCTCTGATGCGAGTGCGTTGCCGCGCCTGTGGCGCCGTGGCCAGCCTGGACGCGCTGGTGGACGACGAGGCCGCTGCCGAGGCGCTGAAGCTGGCCTTCGGCCTCTCGCCCATCGGCCCGCTGCTCACACGCTACCTGGGCCTGTTCCGCCCCGGCAAGAACGTGCTGACCTGGCCGCGTGTGGCCACGCTGCTGGGCGAGCTGCTGCCCGCCATCCAGTCGGGCCGTGTGGAGCGCGACGGCAAGGTGATCGACGCCCCGCAGGAGGCCTGGGCCTCTGCCTTGGAAAAGGTCGTGGCTGCGCGTGATGCCGGGGCGCTCAAGGTGCCGCTGCGGTCGCACGGCTACCTGCTGGAGGTGGTGATCACCGAAGCGGCCCGCCACCAGGTACGCGGCGCCGTGGTGGTGGTCGATGGCGACATGCGTCGCCCCGCCTCGCCGATGTCGCTGTCCGCGCAAGGCATGGCCGCCCTGGCCGCGCGCCGGAGCACGGCCCATGCAGGGGAGTGACGAATGGCTCCAAGACGTTCTGATCGACGGCCTGCAAATGCTGCTGGCCCTGCGCCTGCGCGACGCGCCGCCCGCCGACACCATCACCGTGACGCTGGACGTCTGGCTGCTGGTGTTCCGCTCCCGGCCAATGCGCTGGGACAGTGCCACCAGCCCGCAACGGCTGCGCCAGGCGTTCCTCAACGTGGCGGCCAAGGCGGAACGCTGGCCCACACCAGCCCAGGTGTTGGCCGAGTATCCGGCGCCGCCGCCGCCCCCAGCGCTACCTCCTCCCACCTCAAAGATGCCCCCGCATGTGCGCGAGCAGATCGCGCTACTTCTCTCGACAAAGAAGGTAAAGCAATGAACCCGAGCCCAGAGCACGTCGCCAAGGTCAACGCCTTGGCCCACCAGTTGATCGACATCGTCAGCGAACAGGAAACGCACCGCATTGCGCTGCAGGCGCTGCTGAGTGCCTACATGTCCGTAGCGATTTGCCACCCCTGCTGCGCTCGCACCGCCGCAACCACCGCCCGCCAGATGGCGGACGTCATCGAAGCCCATGCCGCCCCCGAGGGCGTGGCTCATGTTCACTGAAAGGAGTATCCCCATGGCGACCCGCATCAAATCCAAAACCATGGCTGCAGTGCCTCAGAGCAAAAACGACTGCGCCGAATCCATCCGCGCCATCGGCGACCTGCAGCGCCAGTTCGAGCGAGAGCGCGCAACCATGAACGACGCCATTGCCGCACTGACGCAAAAGCATCAGCCCGCGTTGGCCGATCTGTCTCAACGCATAGAAGCTCTGCAGGCCGGTGTGCAGGCCTGGTGCGAGGCCCACCGCGTGGAGCTGTGTGGCGAGGCCGACAAGCTCGGAAAGACAGCCAACTTGATCACCGGCGAGGTGAGTTGGCGCCAGCGCCCGCCCAGCGTATCCATCCGAGGTGTGGACACGGTATTGGAGACCCTGCTGCGCATGGGCCTGGGCCGCTTTGTACGTGTGAAGAACGAGCCCAACAAGGAGGCAATGCTGAACGAGCCCGAGGCAGTGCGCGGCATCGCGGGAATCAGCATCGTGACGGGGGTGGAGGACTTCATCGTGGTGCCATTTGAGGCCACGGCGGAGGCGTGACCATGGGAACCATCCAGTCCCGCCAGGCCGCCGTGGGCTACCAGACGGCCAATCAGCGCCCCGGCTGCCGCTCCTGCCGATATGGTGCGGAGGTCTTTGCGGACTATGCATCTCCTACCGAAGGGCCACGCTGGGAATGTGATCGCTACGGCTTTCGGACCACGGCGAACGCTATCTGCAATCGCCATGAGCCCAAGACGCAGGAAGGTGGTACGGCATGAGCCAAGTGCCCAACGCCTTCCAGGCCGTGCGCCCACGCGGCGCGGTGATCGCGCCCACCGTGGCACCGACAGCGCGCAGGCCCGGCCGCGCACCGGGGCCGCTGCCTGGCACCACGCACCGCAACGTGGTGATGGACAGCAGGGGCCGCCACTGCGTTCCGCTGGCGCCGCGCACCAACGGGGCCTTTGTCATCGAGTCCGGCGCCGTTGCCCAGGCATCGGTCAGCAAGCGCCAGGCGCTGGTGAGAGGGGGCATCTGAGATGGCTGCCTCATTCAAAACAGTCTTGGTGCCCATCCTGGGCTCTGTGTTCGGGGTGTTGGGCGCGCTGCTGTTGGCGTTGCCTGCCATGCCCGGCTGGGGCTTTGCCGCGTTCGCGGTGTCGAACGTGGCCTGGCTGGCCGCCAGCGCATGGCAGCGACAGTGGCCCTTGCATCTGCAGCAGTGGGTGTTCCTGGGCTGCAGCGCGCTGGGCTTGTGGAACTGGTGGCTGGGGCCGCTGCTGAAAGGAGCCATCTGATGGATGCCGCCGAGAACTTCGAGAACGCCCTCCTGCGCTTGGTCGAGGAAGACGCGCAAACCGCCCTGTGTCTTCTCACTGGCGCGTTTGTGGGGCTGACGCTGGAGCTGATCCGGCGCCAGGGACACAACCCCGTCGGCGATGTACGCATTGACGGCGGCGAGTGCCGCGACATCACGATCCACGCCGCCAAGAAAGGAATTGCACCGGGATAGCGCAGTGCCACGCGCACCGGCCGCCGTGGGGCGCGTCAGGCCGGTGGGATTAGCGGTGTGTGCCCGAGCCATCCATCAACTACCGCAGATCGGGAGCCTTCCTCCAAGCGCTGCCCGATCCAGTCCCCGGTGCTGTCTCACCGGGATTTCTTCAACCTGTGAAAGTGACCAATGAACAAGTCTGAACTGATCGAACGCATGGCATCCGATGCCGATATCTCCAAGGCCGCCGCCGAGCGCGCGCTGGAGTCCTTCACCACGTCGGTGCAGAGCACCCTCAAGAAAGGCGGCAGCGTGACGCTTGTGGGCTTCGGTAGCTGGTCGGTGACCAAGCGCGCCGCGCGCACGGGCCGTAACCCGAAGACGGGCGAACCGTTGAAGATCGCGGCTCGCAAGGCCGCGAAATTCACACCCGGCAAGGGCCTCAAGGACGCCCTGAACTGATCCAGCCGGTTTTCTGCTGCCCCTAGCCCGCTGGGGGCAGTGGTAAGCCACCTGGACGCCGCTCTATGACCACCGCCAAAGCCCCCTCGAATCCCCGCCGCGCCACGCTGATCAAGCTGATCCAGGTGGCGCGGCGCGATCTTGGCCGCCTGTCTGGCCTGGACGATCTCGCTTACCGCGACATCCTGCGCATCGTTGGAAAGTCCGAATCGCTGGCGGCGATGACCGTTCCAAACATGGAGCTGGTTTTGGCACACATGAAGTCCAAGGGCTTTGTGGTTCGTCCAAAGGCCGGGGACCGGCGGCAGACCATCAACCCGGACGCCAGCAAGGTGCGGGCACTGTGGCTGTTCCTGCACGCCCTGGGCGAGGTGCGCGACCCGTCCGAGAAGGCCCTGGCCACCTACGTGAAGCGCATCGCCATGGTGGACGACCTGCGCTGGGCGCGCGGCGATGCCGTCACTGCGTTGATAGAGACCATGAAAAAGTGGGCCATGCGCCGCGCCTTGCCCGCTGCCGTGGCTGCGCTGCGCCAGGAGGTGATTGCGGCGCACCGCGCCGCGCCCCTGAGCCCGGCCAAGGCCGATCTGGCGATGCAAGCGCAGGCGTACCTGAACCGGGGCCAGGGCTTCGATATGCACTGGTGGGCCTGGGAATCCCTCATGGGCGTGCTGGAGCGGCCTATATCGGCCAATTTGGCAGTTTTGCAGCCTGCTGGAGGTAACGATGGCCACTGAGAGCAACCGCGCGCTGCTCAAGCGCCACGAGCTGCTGGCCGAGCTGCAGGACGTAGTTGCACGCCAGCTCACGGACATGGATGTGGCCGCTGACGCTGCGGCACTGGTGGCGGCCTTCCTGGTGGACTACCTGAGCACCTACTGGGCTGGCCAGGTGGTGTCCTTCCCCAAGGATGCCTTCTACAAGCTGACCCTGAAGGAGCTGGAAGTCCTGGCCCTGTTCCGTGGCGACAACTACGACCAGCTCGCCCGCCAGTTCAACATGACGCCGCGCGGCATGCGCAAACTGATCGCACGCATCCTTGATAGGATCAAAGAGCAGCGTGCGGCTGATGCGGCGCCCGGCCAACTCGATTTGCTGGGCAACCTTGGCCCTGAACTGACCGGGTTCTGACCCGCCTCGCTGAATTACACGGGTTGCAACGCGATTACATCCGCCCGTTTCACCTCGTTCCCTTTTTTCCCACTAAGTTTCGATTTTTCTCACGGTGTTGGTGGTGGTTTTCTCAACTCCCATCAGCCCTGCCAGCGGCCATGGTGGCGGTGGGGGCCGCCGCCCTCGTCACCTGCACTG
>CAYXSL010000017.1:0-37660 GCA_964466605.1 uncultured Verminephrobacter sp. | reverse complement strand
CTACCTCATGGCGTCTTACAAGGGCCTGCCCAACGTGCTCATCGTGATGGCGCTGCTGATTGTGCTGTTCGATTTCGTCACCAGCCGCACCACCATCGGCCGCCGCATCTACGCCATGGGGGGCAACGAGAAAGCCGCCAAGCTCTCTGGCATCAAGACCGAGCGACTCACGCTCTATGCCTTCATCAACATGGGCGTGCTGGCCGCCCTGGCCGGGCTGGTGTTTGCAGCGCGGCTCAACACCGCCACGCCCAAGGCGGGGCTGGGTTTTGAGCTGGATGTGATTGCCGCCTGCTTCATCGGCGGCGCATCGGCATCGGGCGGCGTGGGCAAGGTGATGGGCGCAGTCATTGGTGCCTTTGTGATGGGCGTGATGAACAACGGCATGTCCATCCTGGGCATCGGCATCGACTACCAGCAGGTCATTAAAGGCGTGGTGCTGCTCGCCGCCGTGCTGGTCGATGTCTACAACAAGAACAAGGCATGACGGCTGCCATGGACGCATCCACCGCTCACGCCCCTGCTGCTGCCCCGGTGCTGCAGCTCTCGGGCATCCACAAGCAGTTTGCGGGCATCCCCGTGCTGCGCGATGTGCAGCTCAACCTCTACCCTGGCGAGATCCATGCGCTGATGGGGCAAAACGGTGCGGGCAAGTCCACGCTGATCAAGGTGCTGACCGGCGTGCTGGAGGCCAGCGGTGGACAAATGCGGCTGGGCGGAGAAACCGTGTGGCCCGACTCACCGCTCGCCGCACAGCGCCTGGGCATCAGCACCGTGTACCAGGAGGTCAACCTCTGCCCCAACCTCTCGGTGGCCGAGAACATCTTCGCGGGGCGCTATCCACGCTGCGGTTTTGCACAAGGCTTTCGCATCGACTGGGCCACGCTGCACCAGCGCGCCCGCGATCTGGTGGCGCGCATCGGCCTGCAGATCGACGTGACGCGCCTGCTGTCGGACTACCCCGTGGCCGTGCAGCAGCTGGTGGCGATTGCGCGGGCGCTCAGCATCGAAGCACGCGTATTGATTCTGGACGAGCCCACCTCCAGCCTCGACGATGACGAGGTGCAAAAGCTCTTCGAGGTGCTGCGGCGACTGCGCAGCGAGGGCCTTTCCATCGTCTTCGTGACGCACTTTCTGAACCAGGTGTATGCCGTGTCTGACCGCATCACCGTGCTGCGCAACGGCAGCTGGGTGGGCGAGTGGCGCGCGCAGGACCTGGGCCCGCAGGCGCTGATCGCCGCAATGCTGGGCCGCGACCTGGCAGCCGTATCGACCGAGCCAGCGGTATCGCCCGTGTTTGACACCCGTCAGACCACACTGCTGCAAACCGAGGGCCTGGGGCAGGACACGCAACTGCAGCCGCTGGACCTGCAGATCCGCGCGGGCGAGGTGGTGGGCCTGGCGGGCTTGTTGGGCTCGGGCCGTACCGAACTGGCGCGCCTGCTGTTCGGGCTGGAACAGCCCGACCGGGGCGCACTGCGCATCGATGGCCAGGTGGTGAAGTTTGCGAACCCCATGGATGCGATCCGCCACGGCCTGGCCCTGTGCCCCGAAGAGCGCAAGACCGACGGCATCGTGGCCGAGCTGTCGGTGCGCGAGAACATTGCGCTGGCGCTGCAGGCCCGCATGGGCGTGGGCAAATTTCTCTCGCGCGCCGAGCAGACGGCGCTGGCCGAACGCTACGTGAAGCTGCTGGGCATCAAGACCGAGACCGTGGACAAGCCCATCGGCCTGCTCTCGGGCGGCAACCAGCAAAAGGCGATCCTCGCGCGCTGGATGGCCATCGAGCCGCGCGTGTTGATCCTGGACGAACCCACACGCGGCATCGACGTGGCCGCCAAGCAGGAAATCATGGACCAGATCCTGCGCCTGGCCCAGGCGGGCATGGCCGTGCTGTTCATCTCTTCCGAAATGAGCGAGGTGGTGCGCGTGGCGCACCGCATCGTGGTGCTCCGCGACCGCCACAAGGTGGGTGAGCTGCCTGCGGGCAGCAGCGAAGACGCCGTTTACGACCTGATTGCTGCCGAACATGCTTGAACGTTCCCCTTCCCTTCTGGCGGCGTTGCTGCGACACCGCCTGGCCTGGCCCCTGATCACGCTGGCACTGCTGCTCATCGTGAACACGGTGTTCAACAACAGCTTCCTGCACATTGAATGGCGCGACGGGCACCTGTACGGCAGCCTCATCGACATCCTGAACCGCGCCGCCCCGCTGGTGCTGGTGTCGCTGGGCATGACGCTGGTGATCGCCACGCGCGGCATCGACATCTCGGTGGGCGCGGTGGTCGCGATTGCCGCTGCCGTGGCCGCATGGCTGATCGGCGGCTCGGTGTCGGGCACCGAGAGCCGGTTTCCGCTGCCCGTGGCCATCCTGGGCGCCATCGGCGTGGCGTTGCTGTGCGGGCTGTGGAACGGCGTGCTGGTGGCCAAGGTGGGCATGCAACCCATCATCGCTACGCTGATCCTCATGGTGGCGGGCCGGGGCATTGCCCAGCTGATCACCGACGGGCAGATCATCACCATCTACTACACGCCCTACTTCTTCATGGGCGGCGGCTACCTGGCGGGGCTGCCGTTCTCGCTGTTTGTGGTGGCCGTGGTCTTCGCCGTGCTGTACCTCGCGATCACGCGCACGGCGCTGGGCCTGTTCATCCAGGCAGTGGGCATCAACCCCACGGCGGCGCGTGTAGCGGGCGTTCAGGCAGCTCGGCTCGTCGTGGCAGCCTATGTGTTCTGCGGCGTGTGCGCAGGTGTGGCGGGGCTGCTCATCAGCTCCAACGTGAAGAGCGCGGACGGCAACAACGCCGGGCAGCTGCTGGAGCTGGACGCCATCCTGGCCGTCACGCTGGGTGGCACCGCACTCACGGGCGGCCGCTTCAGCCTGATGGGCAGCGTGATCGGCGCGCTCATCATCCAGACGCTGACCTACGCCATCTACTCGCTGGGCGTGCCACCCGAGATCAACCTGGTGGTCAAGGCTGTGGTGGTTTTCATCGTGATGCTGCTGCAGTCGCCCGAGTTTCGGGCGCAGGTGGGCGCACTGGCACGCCGCCCCGGCGCGGGAGCGCTGCAATGAGCGCCGTGCCCAAAACCGCAGGTCTCAGCACCGCACTCCCCTCTTCCCCGCAGGCCGCCGCTGCGCGTGCGCGCTTCAATCCCAAGTACCTGCCGCTGGCCGCCACCATCTCGCTGTTTGTGGCCATGGCCACGCTGGGGTCGGTGCTGTACACCGGCTTCTTCTCGGCCCAGGTGTTCCTCAACCTGCTCATCGACAACGCCTTCCTCATCATCGTGGCGGTGGGCATGACGTTTGTGATCCTGTCGGGCGGCATCGACCTTTCGGTGGGGTCGGTGGTCGCATTGACCACCATGGTGCTGGCTGCGCTGGTGGAGCACAGGGGCTGGAATCCCCTGGCCGCCATCCCGCTGGTGCTGCTGATGGGCACGGCGTTTGGTGCGTTCATGGGTTTCCTCATCGAGCGCTTTCGGCTGCAACCCTTCATCGTCACGCTGGCGGGCATGTTCCTCGCGCGCGGGCTGTGCTACCTGATCAGCATCGACTCCATCAGCATGACGCACGAAGGCTATTCAGAGCTGGCCCAGTGGCGCCTGCCGCTGTGGGAAGGCGCATCCCTATCCCTGGGCGCGCTCATCGCCATTGCCGTGCTGCTGGTGGCCCTGTTTGTGGCGCACTGCACGCCGTTTGGCCGCAGCGTGTATGCGGTGGGCGGCAGCGAGCACTCGGCCGTGCTCATGGGCCTGCCGGTGCGCCGCACACTCATTGGCGTGTACACGCTGTCGGGCTTTTGCTCGGCGCTGGCGGGCGTGGTGTTCACGTTCTACATGCTGTCGGGCTATGGCCTGCATGCCGTGGGCATGGAGCTGGACGCGATCGCAGCCGTGGTCATTGGCGGCACGCTGCTCACGGGTGGCGTGGGCTACCTGGCAGGCACGCTGTTTGGCGTGCTCATGCTCGGAATCATCCAGACCCTGATTTCCTTCGACGGCACGCTCAGCTCCTGGTGGACGCGCATCGTCGTGGGCGTGCTGCTGTTCGTTTTCTGCCTGCTGCAGCGGTTGCTGTCGCGCCGCTCTGGCAAGGCCCGTTGACTGTTCGTTCCTCCTCTTTCTCTCGCACTCCACCATGACCACCCCCAAGCGCAAACTCCGCTCAGCCGAATGGTTCGGCACGGCCGACAAGAACGGCTTCATGTACCGCAGCTGGATGAAGAACCAGGGCATCCCCGACCACGCATTCGACGGCCGCCCCGTGATCGGCATCTGCAACACCTGGTCCGAGCTGACACCTTGCAACGCGCACTTTCGCAAGATTGCCGAGCATGTGAAGCGCGGCATTTACGAGGCGGGCGGCTTTCCCGTCGAGTTCCCGGTGTTCTCCAACGGCGAGTCCAACCTGCGCCCCACGGCCATGCTCACGCGCAACCTGGCCAGCATGGATGTGGAAGAGGCCATTCGCGGCAACCCCATCGACGCGGTGGTGCTGCTGGTGGGCTGCGACAAGACCACGCCCGCGCTGCTGATGGGCGCGGCCAGCTGTGATGTGCCCGCCATCGTGGTCACGGGCGGGCCCATGCTCAACGGCAAGCTCGACGGCAAGGACATCGGCTCGGGCACCGCCGTGTGGCGCCTGCATGAATCGCTGAAGGCGGGCGAGATCAACGAGCACCAGTTCTTCGCGGCCGAGGCAGGCATGTCCCGCTCCGCAGGCACCTGCAACACCATGGGCACGGCCAGCACCATGGCCTGCATGGCTGAATCGCTGGGCACATCGCTGCCGCACAACGCGGCCATCCCCGCTGTGGATGCGCGCCGCTACGTGCTGGCCCACATGTCCGGCAAGCGCATAGTGGAGATGGCACACGAAGGGCTCACGCTCTCCAAGATCCTGACGCGCGAGGCATTCGAGAACGCCATCCGCACCAACGCGGCCATCGGTGGCTCCACCAACGCGGTCATCCACCTGAAGGCCATCGCGGGCCGCATTGGCGTGCAACTGGACCTGGAGGACTGGACGCGCATCGGCCGGGGCACGCCCACGCTGGTGGACCTGCAGCCCTCGGGCCGCTTTTTGATGGAGGAGTTCTACTACGCGGGCGGCCTGCCCGCGGTGCTGCGCCGCCTGGGCGAGAACAACCTGCTGCCCCACCCCAACGCGCTCACAGTCAATGGCAAAAGCCTGTGGGACAACGTGCGCGAAGCCCCGCAGTACAACGACGAGGTCATCCGCCCCATCAACAACCCGCTGATTGCCGACGGCGGCATCTGCATCCTGCGCGGCAACCTGGCGCCGCGCGGTGCGGTGCTCAAGCCCTCGGCCGCATCGCCCGAGCTGCTCAAGCACCGGGGCCGCGCCGTGGTGTTCGAGAACCTGGAGCACTACAAGGAGCGCATCGTCGATGAGAACCTGGACATCGACGCCAGCTGCGTGATGGTGATGAAGAACTGCGGCCCCAAGGGCTACCCCGGCATGGCCGAAGTAGGCAACATGGGCCTGCCCCCGAAGCTACTGCGCCAGGGCGTCAAGGACATGGTGCGCATTTCCGACGCCCGCATGAGCGGCACGGCCTACGGCACCGTGGTGCTGCATGTGTCGCCCGAGGCAGCCGCAGGCGGCCCGCTGGCTGCAGTGCGCGACGGCGACTTCATCGAGCTGGACTGCGAACAAGGCCGACTGCACCTGGACATCGGCGAGGAGGAGCTGGCTGCGCGCCTGGCGGCACTCTCTGCCAGCGACCGCGGTGGCCGGGGGGGGTACCAGCGCCTGTATGTAGACCATGTGCTGCAAGCCGACGACGGCTGCGATTTCGACTTCCTCGTCGGCTGCCGAGGTGCGGCTGTGCCACGCCACTCGCATTGATATGCCCCCCCGATGCGCTGCACGGTTGCGCGCGCATGGCGCCGCGCCGCCGCATGAGCCGCTACATATTCGATAGCTACTAACGCTTGATAGACAGGCGCAAGAGCCCTATTTCAGTCCATTTTTCATCCAGACCCGCCATGCCCGCCACCCATTCCCTGCAGAGCCCTCGCTATCGCGGCATCTTCCCCGTCGTGCCCACCACGTTCCACGAAGACGGCACGCTTGACCTTGCCAGCCAGAAGCGCTGCCTCGACTTCATGATCGACGCCGGTGTGGACGGCGTCTGCATCCTGGCCAACTTCTCCGAGCAGTTCTCGCTGTCGGACGCCGAGCGCGAAGTCCTCACCCGCACATCGCTGGAGCACGTGGCAGGCCGCGTGCCCGTGATCGTCACCACCACCCACTACGGCACGCGCGTGTGCGCCGAGCGCAGCCGTGCCGCCCAGGACATGGGCGCGGCCATGGTCATGGTCATGCCGCCCTACCACGGCGCCACCTTCCGCGTGCCCGAGGCGCAGATCTACGAGTTCTATGCCCGCGTGTCCGACGCGATCAGCATCCCGATCATGGTGCAGGACGCGCCCGCCAGCGGCACCGTGCTGTCGGCCCCATTCCTCGCGCGCATGGCGCAAGAGATTGAAAACCTGGCTTACTTCAAGATCGAGGTGCCCGGCGCTGCCAGCAAGCTGCGCGAGCTGATCCGCATGGGCGGCGACGCCATTGAGGGCCCCTGGGACGGCGAAGAAGCCATCACCCTGCTGGCTGATCTGGATGCCGGTGCGACGGGCGCGATGACGGGCGGCGCCTTCCCTGACGGTATCCGCCCCATCATCGAGGCGCACCGCCAGGGCGACATGGACCAGGCGTTTGCGCTCTACCAGCGCTGGCTGCCCCTCATCAACCACGAGAATCGCCAGGGCGGCATCCTCACGGCAAAGGCGCTCATGAAGGAAGGTGGCGTGATCACCTGCGAGGCAGGCCGCCACCCCTTCCCGGCCATGCACCCCGAAGTGCGGCGCGGCCTGATCGATATCGCGCGGCGGCTGGACCCGCTGGTGCTGCGCTGGGCGCGTTAAGCAGGACACTCATGGTGCCTGCAAGTTTTCTGGCGTCCGGCGGGGCGGGCCTCATTGCCCTGGACTGGGGCACCACGGCATTGCGTGCGTTCCGCTTGGGCGCGACCGGCACCGTGCTGGAGACGCGGCACCGCCCCTGGGGCATCATGAATCTGCCCCCCAACACCAAGAGTGCGGCAGACGGCGAGCCCGGCGCCGCGTTTGAACGCGCGCTGCAAGACACCTGCGGCGACTGGCTGGCCGCCACACCTGGCCTGCCCCTGCTGGCCTGCGGCATGGTGGGCAGCGCCCAGGGCTGGCGCGAGGCCAAGTACCTGCCGACGCCCACCTCGCTCGATGCACTGGCGCGGGGCCTGACGCTGGTGGAGCGGCGCGACGGCCCGCCGCTGCACATCGCGCCTGGCCTGTTGCAGCAGGGCGCGCTGCCCAACGTGATGCGCGGCGAAGAAACCCAGGTACTGGGCGTGCTGGCAGGCCTTTCACTGCCTGCGGACGCGCCCGTGCTCATCGGCCTGCCCGGCACCCACAGCAAATGGGTGCTGGCCCGCCAGGGCCACATCGAACAGTTCCACACCTTCATGACCGGCGAGGTGTTTGCTGCGCTGCGCGGCCACACCATCTTGGGCAAGACCATGCAGGCAGCAGCGGCACCCGATGACGCGGCCTTTGCGCGCGGGCTGGAAGTGGCGCGGGGCAGCGACGCCGCACTGGGCCTGCTCTCGCACATCTTCAGCACGCGCACGCTGGGGCTGACCGGCGCGCTGGCGCCCGCCGCGCAAGCGGACTACCTCTCGGGCCTGCTGATCGGGCACGAGGTGGCGAGCTTGAGCCGCGTGCAGGATCAAACCCAGACAACACCGCAGGCGCCGGTGCTGTGCGGGGAACCCGACCTGTGCCGCCGTTACGCCATCGCGCTGCAGACCTACGGCTTTGCCGCGCCCACCATCGCCACGCAAGCCACGGCCACAGGGCTGTGGCAGATCGCGCTGGCGGCAGGGCTGGTCGTTGCGCCAGCGCCTTCCTCCTCACCCCCCTTCACCGCTGGGAGCTTGCCCGCATGAACCCCATCGACAAAGCCCTGTTCCACATCCTGCAGCGCTGCGGGCTCATCGCCATCCTACGCGGCGTGCAGCCGCACGAGGTGGTGGCCATCGGCCACGCGCTGTACGACGCGGGGTTTCGCATCATCGAGGTGCCGCTCAACTCGCCCGAGCCCCTGGCCAGCATCCGCGCACTGCGCGACGCGCTGCCTGCCGACTGCCTGGTGGGCGCAGGCACCGTGCTCTCCATCGAGGCCGTGGCCGATGTGGCCGCAGCCGGAGGGCAGATCATCGTCATGCCCCACAGCGACCCCGACGTGATCCGCGCCGCCCGCGCCGCCGGCATGGCCTGCGCGCCCGGCGTGGCCACGCTGACCGAGGCCTATGCTGCGCTGGCAGCGGGCGCCAACATGCTCAAGCTCTTCCCGGCCGAGGCGCTGCCGCCCCATGTGCTCAAGGCCTGGCGCGCCGTCATCACGCCGCCCATGGCGCTGGTACCCGTGGGCGGCATCGTGCCCGAGAGCATTGCGCCCTATGCGGCCGCAGGGGCCAGCGGCTTTGGCCTGGGCTCGGCCCTGTACCGGCCCGGCGACCAGGCTCCCGAGGTGGCGCACAAGGCGGCAGCGTTTGCGCGAGCCTGGCAGGCGTCCTTTGGCACATCGCCCGCCACCGCCTGACTTCCCCCGCCCGTCCCCGACAACCCCGCGTTTCCCAACGCATTTCACCGCTCCCATGAAGATCACCCGACTCACCACGTTCATCGTCCCGCCACGCTGGTGCTTCCTCAAAATCGAAACCGACGAGGGCATCACCGGCTGGGGCGAGCCCGTGCTGGAAGGCCGCGCGCACACCGTGGCCGCTGCCGTGGATGAGCTGGCCGACTACCTCGTCGGCAAGGACCCGCGCCACATCGAAGACCACTGGACGGTGCTGTACCGGGGCGGCTTCTACCGGGGCGGCGGCGTGCACATGAGCGCACTGGCGGGCATCGACCAGGCGCTGTGGGACATCAAGGGCAAGGCGCTGGGCGTGCCTGTGTCCGAGCTGCTGGGGGGCAATGTGCGCAGCCGCATCAAGGTCTATAGCTGGATCGGTGGCGACCGCCCCAGCGAAACGGCCGCCGCTGCACAAGCCGCCGTGGCGCGCGGCTTTACTGCCGTCAAGATGAACGGCACCGAAGAAGTGCAGTACGTGGACAGCTACGACAAGGTAGAGCGCTGCCTGCAGAACGTGGCCGCCGTGCGCGAGGCCGTGGGGCCGAATGTGGGCATTGGCGTGGACTTCCACGGCCGCGTGCACCGGCCCATGGCCAAGGTGCTGGTGAAGGAGCTGGAGCCCTACAAGCTCATGTTCATCGAAGAGCCTGTGCTGAGCGAACACGACGAGGCGCTCAAGGAAATTGCCCGCATCTCGTCCACCCCCATCGCCCTGGGCGAGCGCCTGTACTCGCGCTGGGACTTCAAGCGCGTGCTGCAAGGCGGCTATGCCGACATCATCCAGCCCGACCCCTCGCACGCAGGCGGCATCACCGAAACCCGCAAGATCGCCGCCATGGCCGAGGCCTACGACGTGGCCCTGGCACTGCACTGCCCGCTGGGGCCCGTTGCCCTGGCGGCCAACCTGCAACTGGACGCGGTTTGCTACAACGCCTTCATCCAGGAACAGAGTCTGGGCATCCACTACAACCAGGCCAATGACCTGATGGACTATGTGTCCAACCCCGGGGTGTTTGCCTACCAGGACGGCATGGTCGGCATCCCCACCGGGCCGGGCTTGGGGATTGAGGTGAACGAAGACTATGTGCGCGAGCGGGCGCAGGAGGGGCACCGGTGGAGGAACCCGGTGTGGCGGCACCGGGATGGGAGTTTTGCGGAGTGGTGAGGAGTGTGGGAGGCTCATTGCCGCGATGGTGCCGCCTGCCGCCCTCCGAGGCCCCATGCCGATGGTCTCTGACATAGGTTTGGCTTCGCCCTGACGGAGCCGTTCTGCTCCAGAGGACTATGAAGCGGCGACTGATGCCTTCGCAAGGGCTGAGTTGGAGCGGTAGGCTCGGATTTGATCTGGGCCAAGCCTGTGGCCGACATTCTGGATACCATTCGCACCATGGTCGCTGTCAGAAACACCGTTTTGCACCGAGGACGCTGGGTTGCCAGTATCTTGGTAGCAGCGTTGTTCCTGATGCAGTTTGCGTTGGCTGCGTACGCTTGTCCCAAACTGGACTCTGCCGCCCACATCGCATCCATGCAAAAAGCGGGCATGGCCATGGAAGATGCCGTCGGCATGCCCTCCATGCCCGATTGCCATGCGATGGCAGGCACCATGGATGAGCAAGATCCTCAGCTGTGCCGGGCCCACTGTGATGGCGACAGCCTGTCCTCCCCTTCGCTCCAGGGTCTCGATCTGCAGGCGCTTGCCGCGCATGCCGTCTGGCTCGCTTATGTGTTGCCAGCGGTCCTGGACTCAGAGCGCCACGTTGACCCTCGGGCTGTCTACGCAGAGCTGGACAGTCGAGCGGGCTCTCCTCCCATCTATCTAACCCATCAGGTCTTTCGGAATTGATCGTGCACGTCTTGCGCGCTGCCTTGCAGCGTTTGCGCAAGTCTGACTTCGTGCCCCTTCATTTCGAGGACCATCATGCCCAACATCTCCTTCGGCGTTCCCTGCGAGCGCCTGTCTGCGCACCAGCGCATTCGTCCCATCTCGCAGCGCATCCAGGTGCGCAACCTCAACCATCTGCGCCTGGGCGCTCTCGGGCTCCTGCTGCTCGGCGCCGGCTTGGCTGGGAACCCGGCGCACGCCCTGGGCTTTGCCGAGGCATTGGGCTTGGCGGAACAGCAAAGTCCTCGCATCACGGCGCAGCGGCTGCAGATTGACGCAGCCAGCAGCACCCAGAAGGCCGCAGGGACCTTGCCGGATCCCAAGCTGTCAGTCGGCATCGAGAACTTTCCCATCAGCGGCATGGACCGCTTCAGTCTCACACGCGAGTCCATGACCATGCAGCGCCTGGCGCTGATGCAGGAGGTGCCCAACCGCGCCAAGCGCGACGCCCAGATCGCCAGCGCCCAGGCCAAGGTGGAACGCGAGCGCGCCACCCTGGCGGTCCAGCGCCTGCAGATCCGCCAGGAGCTGAGCCAAGCCTGGATCATGGCGCAGTCCATTGAACGGCGCGACCAGGTGCTCACCGACCTGCTGCGCGAGAACCAGCGCCTGCAGGACAGCCTGCCCGCCCGCATCGCGGGAGGGACGGCCCAGGCGGGCGAACTCTTGATGGCCAGGCTGGAGGCGCTTGCGCTGTCGGACCGCAGGGACGATCTGCAGCGGGATCGGTCCAAAGCCAGGGCGATGTTGCGGCGCTGGGTTGGCGCCCGGGCCGACGAATCGCTGCAGGGAACTCCCGGGCCGCTGAGCCGGCCCCTGGACCAGCTGCGCTCAGAGGTACACCGCCACGCGGAACTGGCGCAGTACCCCGCCATGCAGGCCATGGCCTTGGCGGAAACACGCGAAGCCCAGGCACAAACCAAGGGTGATTGGTCGTGGGAAGTCGCCTACAGCCGCCGCGACCGCCGCTGGGGCGACATGGTGTCCTTCCAGGTGAGCTTCGACCTTCCATGGCAACAGGAGCGGCGCCAGGGACCGCAGATCAAAGCCAAGCAGCTGGAACAACAGCGCCTGGAAGCCGAGCAGGAAGATGTGACCCGCAGGCACCTGCAGGAGCTGGAGGACAGCGCCTCAGAGCTGGCGGCGCTGAACAGCCAGATCGAGCGGCTGCAATCGGCTGGCATGGGTCTGGCACAGGGGCGTGCTGAACTCGCGCTGGCCAATTACCAGTCTGCCAAAGGCGACTTGAGCGCCGTGCTGGCGGCAAGGGCCCAAGTGCGGGAGACGCACTGGCGGCTCATTGAGCTGCAGGCACAGCGGGACACCGTGATTGCCCGCCTGAACAGCCTGATCGCGGACTGAAGGGAGAAGCACATGACCAATACCGTTTTCAAGAAGACCGCTGTGGCCGTGGCACTGGTGGCTGCTGGCATCGCTCTCGGCTGGGGGGTCTCCCAATGGCGCACCGCAAGCAGCCACGCAGTAGGAGCCAGTCCCGCATCGACAGAAGCAGCAAAAACCGACCGCAAGGTGCTGTACTGGTACGACCCGATGTCGCCGACGCAGAAGTTCGACAAGCCAGGCAAGTCCCCCTATATGGACATGGCCTTGGTTCCTAAATATGCGGATGAGGACACTCAGGAAAGCTCCGGCCTGAGCGTCTCTGCGCAGGCAGTGCAAGCCCTCGGCCTGCGCACAGCCACGGTGGAGCAGCGCGACATTGGGTCCGATGTGGATGTGCTGGGCACGGTCCAGCTGAATGACCGGGATGTGAGCATCGTTCAGGCGCGCTCAGCTGGGTTTGTGGAACGGGTCTACGCCCGCGCCCCGGGCGACGTGGTGGCTGCAGGAGCGCCATTGGCCGATCTGTTGCTGCCTGAATGGGTGGCTGCGCAGCGCGAGTTTCTCGCGGTCCGGGCGCTCAAGGACGAGTCGCTGACGGCAGCAGCGCGCCAGCGGCTGTCGCTGCTGGGCATGCCTGCCTCGCTCGTGGCTCAGGTGGAGCGCACGGGCGAACCTCAGGGCCGCTACACGGTGACCTTTCCACAGGCGGGGATGGTGGCCGAATTGATGGTGCGCCAGGGCATGGCGGTCTCTGCGGGGGCCAGCCTGGTGCGCGTGAACGGTTTGGCCAGTGTCTGGATCGAAGCAGCCGTTCCCGAAGCGCAAAGCGGTCCGTTGCAGCTGGGGCAGGACGCCCAGGTCCGCTTGGCCGCGTTTCCAGGCGAAACCCTCAAAGCCCGTGTCGTGAGCATCCTCCCGGAGGCCAACCGGGACACCCGCACAGTGCGCGTGCGCCTGGAGCTTCCCAACCCCACCCAGCGCCGGAAGGCAGGGATGTCCGGGCAGATTGTCCTGGCGGGACGCACACAGCCAGCGCTGCTGGTGCCCAGCGAAGCGGTGATCCGCACTGGCAAGCGGGCGTTGGTCTACGTGGTGGATGGCCCCGGGAAGTACCACCCCGTCCAGGTGCAACTCGGCGCGGAAATCGATGACCGCCTCGTGGTTCAAGGCGGGCTGGTCGCAGGGCAACAGGTGGTCGCCTCGGCACAGTTCCTGATCGACTCGGAAGCCAGCCTGCGAGGCATCTTGCCTGCACAGTCTCAAGGCAGCAGCGCACAACCAATCAGTGAACAGGGGTCTTCGACCTCTGCTGCTCCGGCGTCCAAAAGCTTTACCGTGCGGGGAGTGGTCGATGAGGTCACACCGACTGAGCTGACTCTGACCCATGATGCCGTGCCTGAACTGAAGTGGCCTGGCATGACCATGCCCTTCAAGCTGGCGAGTCCTGAATTGGCCACGACATTGAAACCCGAGCAGCAGGTCAGGTTCACCTTCCAGCAGCAAGGCAAGGACTTCGTGATCACTGCCGTGGAAAGGATCAAGCCATGATCGCGCGCCTGATCCGCTGGTCGGTGGCGAACCGACTCCTGGTTCTGCTGGCGACCGTGATGCTCACGGCCTGGGGCGTGTGGGGCGTGCGCAGCACCCCCGTGGATGCACTTCCCGATTTGTCGGATGTCCAGGTCATCATCCGCACCTCCTATCCCGGCCAGGCGCCGCAGATTGTGGAAAACCAGGTGACCTATCCGCTGGCCACCACCATGCTGTCCGTCCCAGGCGCCAAGACGGTGCGTGGCTTCTCCTTCTTTGGCGACTCTTTCGTCTACATCCTGTTCGAGGACGGCACGGACCTGTACTGGGCGCGCTCCCGCGTGCTGGAGTACATGAACCAGGTGCAGGGGCGACTGCCCGCCACGGCCAAGTCGTCGCTTGGCCCCGACGCCACCGGGGTCGGCTGGATCTACCAATACGCGCTGGTGGACCGCACCGGCAAGAGCGACCTGGCCCAGCTGCGCGCCCTGCAGGACTGGTTCCTGAAATTCGAGCTCAAGAGCTTGCCCAATGTGGCAGAAGTGGCGTCGGTGGGCGGCATGGTCAAGCAGTACCAGGTGGTGCTTGATCCGATCAGGCTCGCCGCTCAAGGGCTGACCCAGGCGCAGGTGCGCGAAGCCATCCTGGGCGCCAACCAGGAAACCGGCGGGTCGGTGCTGGAGTTGTCCGGGGCCGAGTACATGGTGCGCGCCAGCGGCTACCTCAAGACGCTGGACGACTTCCGGGCCATCCCGCTGGTGTCGCGCGCCGGGATTCCCGTGCGCCTGGGCGATGTCGCCACGCTCCAGATCGGGCCGGAGATGCGGCGCGGCATCGCTGAACTCGACGGCGAGGGCGAGGTGGCCGGTGGCGTGGTGGTTCTGCGCTCGGGCAAGAATGCCCAGGAAACCATCCAGGCCGTCAAGACCAAACTCAGCGAACTACAAGGCAGCCTGCCCCCGGGCGTGGAGATCGTCACCACCTACGACCGCAGCGCACTCATCGAGCGGGCCATCCACAACCTCACCACCAAACTCGTGGAGGAGTTCATTGTGGTGGCTCTCGTCTGCGTGGTGTTCCTCTGGCACCTGCGTTCCGCGCTGGTCGCGATCATTTCTCTGCCGCTGGGGATCATGGCGGCGTTTCTGGTGATGCGCTACCAGGGCATCAATGCCAACATCATGTCCCTGGGCGGGATTGCCATTGCCGTGGGCGCCATGGTCGATGCGGCAGTGGTGATGATCGAGAACGCCCACAAGAAGCTGGAGGCCTGGCAGCACAAACATCCCGACCGCCAGCTGGTGGGGGAAGAGCGCTGGAAGGTGATCACCGAAGCCGCTGAGGAGGTGGGCCCCGCGCTGTTCTTTTCGCTGCTCATCATCACCTTGTCCTTCGTGCCCGTTTTTACGCTGGAAGCACAGGAAGGTCGCCTGTTCGGACCGCTGGCATTCACCAAGACCTATGCGATGGCAGCGGCTGCGGCTCTCTCGGTCACGCTGATACCGGTCCTGATGGGCTACTGGATTCGGGGGCGCATCCCCGATGAGCAAAAGAACCCGATCACGCGCGCGCTGATCGCCGTGTACCGGCCTTGCCTGGAGTGGGTGCTGCACCGTCCTAAATCCACCCTGGTCATTGCCGTACTGGCGCTGACGACCACAATCTGGCCCCTGTCGCGGTTGGGGGGCGAATTCCTGCCCAGGCTGGATGAAGGCGATCTGTTGTACATGCCATCCGCCCTGCCGGGCCTGTCGGCGCAACGGGCCACCCAACTGCTGCAACTGAGCAACCGGATGATCAAGACGGTGCCCGAGGTCGAGCGCGTCTTCGGCAAGGCGGGCCGCGCAGAGACCGCCACCGATCCGGCCCCGCTGGAAATGTTCGAGACCACGGTGAAACTCAAGCCCAGAGACCAATGGCGCCCGGGTTTGACGCCGGAGGGCCTGATCGAGGAGTTGGACAAGGCCGTCAAGATCCCCGGCCTGTCCAACATCTGGATTCCGCCCATTCGCAACCGGATCGACATGCTCGCGACAGGCATCAAGAGTCCTATCGGGATCAAGGTGACCGGCAATGACCTGAAGGTGATCGATGGGATCGCTGCCCAGGTCGAGCAGGTCGCCAAGGGCGTTCCGGGCGTGGCTTCGTCACTGGCAGAGCGCCTGACGGGGGGCCGCTATGTCGATGTCCGCATTGATCGCATGGCCGCTGGGCGCTACGGGCTGAACGTGAGCGAAATCCAGGCCGTGGTCTCCGGGGCGATCGGTGGTGAAAACGTCTCGGAAACGGTTGAGGGCTTGGCCCGCTTCCCGATCAACCTGCGCTATCCGCGCGAGTGGCGAGACTCCCCGGAACGCCTGGCCCAGTTGCCCATCTCCACGCCCATGGGGCAGCAGATCACGCTGGGCACGGTGGCCAGCGTCTCCATCACCGATGGGCCGCCCATGCTCAAGAGCGAGAACGCCCGCCCATCGGGCTGGGTGTATGTCGATGTGCGGGGCCGCGATCTGGCGTCCGTGGCCAATGACCTGCGCGATGCGGTGAGCCGCCAGATCAAGCTGGAGCCCGGGGTCAGCATCACGTACTCAGGCCAGTTCGAGTACCTGGAGCGGGCCAATGCCCGCCTCAAGGTGGTGGTGCCTGCCACCTTGTTGATCATCTTCGTGCTGTTGTACCTGACCTTCTCGCGCATGGGTGAGGCGGGACTGATCATGGCGACGCTGCCATGTGCGCTCACCGGGGGCATCTGGTTCCTGTACCTGATGAACTACAACCTCTCGATCGCCACAGGCGTGGGCTTCATTGCCCTGGCGGGGGTCGCGGCAGAGTTCGGGGTGGTCATGCTCATCTACCTCAAGCAGGCACTTGCAGAGAGGTGTCCAGACGGCAGGCAGCCCACGCTGGAAGAGCTGCTGGACGCGGTCCGGGAAGGTGCCGTTTTGCGCGTGCGACCCAAGGCCATGACCGTGGCGGTCATCCTGGCGGGCCTCGTGCCCATCGTGTGGAGCAGCGGGACCGGCTCGGAGGTCATGAGCCGCATTGCGGCCCCCATGCTGGGTGGCATGGTGACAGCGCCGCTGCTGTCTTTGTTCGTGATTCCTGCGGCCTATGTGCTGATGCGAAGGCCGAAAAAACGCGATCAGCGGGGCACGCAGACTTCGTGAAGCTGGCTTGGGGCACCCCCTTGGGTGGCCACGCCAGGCAACGCCGCCTCAACCGACGGCGATAAATGCTCACATTTCAATAGCATTCAGCACACACCAATCGGGCGGAGAAGCCCAATTTGAAGCAAATTTCCCTGCCACCCGTCCTTCCACACCCCCAAAGCAGCCCTGTCAGATACTGTGATTAAAATCAGTGCTACGCCAGCCCACCCACCCCGTCATGACGGTGCTGCCCTCCCCTCCTTCGGACTCCCCGCCCTCCGCCCCGATCACCCGCTTTCACCGCACGCGCCTGATGCAGATCTGGCGCTCGGCCGGGTGGCCGTGCAAGGATGGACTGGAGATTGACTTGCTGGCGGCGGGCCTCGTCAGCCTGCAGATTGCGCCCGATGGTTGCGAAACCCTGCGCCTCACCGACGAAGGTATCCGCACGCTGGCGCAGGCCCGCCAGCGCGGCGTGCGGGCGCTGAGCCTGCACGACCGGCTGGGGCAGAAGTTTGCGGCGCAGTTGCTGGCGGCGGGCCGCATCGTGTGGGCCGAGCTGTCGCTGCGAGCCGTGATCGACAGCGTGCCGGTGGGAGAGGTTGTACCGCCTGCGGCCACGGCCGATGCACCCGCCAACGCGGCTCCTGCCATGGCACCGCTGTGGGCCGACGACGGCCACGTGCCGGCTGCCCGCGCCGCTGCCAACGTGTGGCGCATGGCCCGGCCTGATCTTTTCTCAGTGCGCAACACCTCGGTGCCCGCCTATCTGCAGCCCATGGTGCACGAGGTGAAGGCGAGCCGGGCCGACCTGCTGTCGGACCTGCGGCACGACGCCAAGCGGCAGGCCTACCAGTGGCTGTGCGAGGAGTGCTACTACGTCTTCCCGGCGGGCATTGCCGAGCCTGATGAGATCCCTACGCACTTCGGCATCTGGGTGCTGCACGGCAGCGTGGACGACGGGCGGTTTGAACTGCTGCGCCCCGCGCGGCACAACCGCTGCACCCTGCCCTTTGCGGTGTGGATGGCGCTGTGCAAGGCCACGCCGCTGCGCAGCGATGACGACATGGCTCAGACCCATCTGGGCGAGTCTGCTCCTCCCGCCACCGACACCCCTACCAACCCGTCATGACCTACACCGTGGCGGTGCGCGAGCTGTGCGAGTTCACTGCCAAGCAAGGCGACCTGGACCTGCGCTTTACGCCCGCGCCCACCGCACTGGAGGGCATGGCGGGCCATGCGGTGGCCGCGTCGCGCCGGGGTGCCGGTTACCGTGCCGAAGTGGCGCTGTGCGGCAGCTACCAAAGCCTGCGCGTGCGGGGCCGGGCCGATGGCTACGACCCAGCGCAGCAGCGCATCGACGAGGTCAAGACCTTCAAAGGGCGGCTGGACCGCCAGCCTGCGTCGCACCGCCACCTGCACTGGGCCCAGGCCAAGGTGTATGGCTGGCTGCTGTGTGAGCAAGAGCAGCTGGCGCACATCGATGTGGCCCTGGTGTACCTGGATGTGGGTACGCAGCAGGAGACGGTGTTCACCGAGCGCTGCAGTGCCAACGACCTGCGCCAGCACTTCGAGGCGCAATGCCAGCGCTTCATCGCCTGGGCCGAACAGCAGGAGGCCCACCGCGGCGCACGCGACGCGGCATTGAGCACCTTGGCGTTTCCGTTTGGCGGTTTTCGCACAGGCCAGCGCCCGCTGGCCGAGGCCGTGTACAAGGCGGCGGTCGCCGGCCGTTGCCTGCTGGCCCAGGCGCCCACGGGCATTGGCAAGACCATGGGCACGCTGTTCCCGCTGCTCAAGGCTGCACCCGCCCAGCGCATCGACAAGGTGTTCTTTCTGGCCGCCAAAACCTCTGGGCGGCAGATGGCGCTGGATGCGCTGGCGCGCCTGTCCGACAGCGCACCGGCACTGCCCCTGCGCGTGCTGGAGCTGGTGGCGCGCGACAAGGCCTGTGAACACCCCGACAAAGCCTGCCACGGCGAATCGTGCCCGCTGGCCCGGGGCTTTTACGACCGGCTGCCGGCCGCACGCGCCGCTGCCGTGGCCCCCACCCGCGAAGGCCAACCCGACCTTGCGCTGCGGCAAACCCGTGTGCGCAGCGTAGCCCTGCAGCACGACGTCTGCCCCTACTACCTGAGCCAGGAACTCGCCCGCTGGGCCGACGTGGTGGTGGGCGACTACAACTATTACTTTGACCTGGGCGGCCTGCTGCACGGCCTGGCCCAGGCCAACCAGTGGCGCACAGCGCTGCTGGTGGACGAGGCCCACAATCTGGTGGAGCGCGGCCGCAAGATGTTCACCGCCGAGCTGCACCCCGCCTCCCTCGCTCAGGCCCGCAGCAGCGCTGCCGCTGCGCAGCATGCGCCGGTGAAAAAAGCGCTGGACAAGGTGCGCCGCGCCTGGCTGGCACTGGACAAGGCACACACGGCTCCCTACACGGTGCTCGCAGAGTTCCCCGGCAAGCTGCTGGCCGCGCTGCAGCAGTGCACCACCACCCTCACGGAGCATTTCGCCGACCACCCCGCCGAGCCCACCGAACACGCCCGCGCGCTGCAGACCTTTTACTTCGACGCCCTGCACCTGCAGCGCATGGCAGACCTGCTCGATGCACATTCGATGGTGGACATTACCCAGGCTTCTGCAGCCTACCCACAGCGGGCCTCCAAACCCGGTGATTCCGTGGTCTGCATCCGCAACGTGGTGCCCGCACCCTTTCTGCAACCCCGGCTGGCCGCTGCACACACCAGCACCCTGTTCTCGGCCACGCTGCAGCCCGCGCGTTACTACGCCGACCTGCTGGGCCTGCCCGGCGACCATGTGTGGGTGGACGTGGAGTCCCCCTTTGCTGCACACCAGCTGCAGGTGCAGGTGGCGCGGCACATCTCCACGCGCTACCCGCACCGCGCAGCGTCGCTCACGCCCATCGCGGCGCTGATGGCACAGCAGTTCCGCGCGCGGCCTGGCAACTACCTGGCGTTTTTCAGCAGCTATGACTACCTGCAGCAGGCCGCCGCGCTGTTTGCGCAGCAGCACCCCGACGTGCCGCACTGGTGCCAGTCGCGCCGCATGCTGGAGGGCGAGCAGCGCGAGTTTCTGGCCCGTTTCACCGACACCAGCCAGGGCGTCGCGTTTGCCGTGCTGGGGGGTGCGTTTGCCGAGGGCATCGACCTGCCCGGCCAGCGGCTCATTGGCGCATTCATCGCCACGCTGGGCCTGCCCCAGGTCAACCCCGTCAACGAGCAGATCCGCGAGCGCATGCAAGCGCTGTTTGGCGCGGGGTATGACTACACCTACCTCTACCCCGGCCTGCAGAAGGTGGTGCAGGCCGCAGGCCGCGTGATCCGCACGCCCAGCGACGAAGGCGTGGTGCACCTGATGGACGAGCGCTTTGCCCAGGCCCAGGTGCACAGCCTGCTGCCCGCATGGTGGCAAACAGGCTAAGGTGCGAGGCACAGCCACCTTCTCCTCCGCCCACCACCCATGCTGACCGACGACGAGCGCACCGCATTCCTGCAATCCATCGCCCGTGTGCGGCAGCGGGCGGCGCAGGCGCTGCAAAAAGCCAAGGGCGCAGATGATGCCGTGGCCTTTGTCGCGCAGCTTCACCGGGGGCTGGACACCGTGGCCGAGCAGGCCCGCACCACCGGCCCGCAGCCCGCCTGCCAGGCAGGTTGCGCCCACTGCTGCCACTTGCGGGTCGAAGCGACCGTGCCCGAGGTGTTCCACATCGCACTGCACCTGCGCGACCAGCCCGCTGCGGCGCAGGCAGATGCCCTGAGCGCACTGCAGCGGCATGTGGCCACCGCTGCGCAAAACAGGCACGGCCCCGCGCGCCAGGCCTGCAGCTTTCTGGTGGATGACCGCTGCAGCATCTATCCCGTGCGCCCCGCTGCCTGCCGCAAGGCGCATTCGCTGTCGGCCCCGCACTGCGCAGAACAATCCGCCAACATCCCGCAAAACCTGCGCCTGCTGGTCGATGCCGAGGCCCTGATGGCAGGCACCGCCCTGGCCTACCGCGACCAGCCCCTGGCTGCCAACGCCCTTGAGCTGAACGCCGCCGTGCTGGCCGCCCTGGCCCACCCCGCCGCGCTGCACCGCTGGCACCAGGGCGACCCGGACGCGCTGGGGCCAGCGGCTGCGCAAGATCCGCACACCCCCAGCACCCCGACGCACTCTTGACTTCCATCAAGCCCCAGCCCGCCCACCGGCCCACAATGCCGCCCATGAGGTTCATGCACAACATACTCGCCGCGCGCCACAGCGCCTGGCCCCGCCGCCCGGATGCCCCCCGCGCACGCGTGCGCGCGGTCCTGCTGCTGCTCACCCTGCCCCTTGGGCTGCTGGCAGGCTGCAGCAAACCCGAGCCCACCGGCCCCGCCCAGACATCGTTTGCCGCGCTGGCCACCGCCTGCACCCAGTTCCTCGCCGCCCGCCAGCCGCACGTGCGCCCCAGCGGGCCCGGCGAATGGACATTGACCGGCTACAGCCCCGCCCTGGTCCAGACCGAAGTCACCCGCACAGATTCGCCCGTGACGCCCTACGTGGGCAAGCTGGTCATCAAGGACAACGAAGCCCAGGCCCACGCCCCCACCGAAGCCGCCGCCCAGGCCATCTCCCTCACCCCCGCACACCTGCTATCCAACCGCACCCACACCTTCATCTACAGTTTTGACGGCCGGCAGTGGCGCTGGCAAAACGGCCAGCGCCTGACCAAGGTGCCGGGGCAGAACGACCGGACAGAGGCGCTTTCGCAGGCCGAAGTGTCGGCGGCCGGGCCCAAGGGGTTTGCGGGATGTTTGCCGCGCTAAGGCCAACCGGTTACCGAGCAGGGGCAACCACCAAATTCAACCCCTCAGCCCCTCCGTAAGCCGGGGCAATGCAGAGCCTGGTTGGTGATGGGAGGGCACGCGGACCGCATTGCTGTGCCCGTCAGCATATGGAGCAACCCAGCCGCAACCCAGACGCTTGCCCAGGCTGCGGCGGGCCGCTCAGCGGGCCAGTGCCGCCTTCGTGGCGCCCGGACCAGCAGGGCCGCCACCGTGGCGCTTTGCCAGCGCAATGAGGATGTGGATACCCACCGCCAGCGCTGCCAGCACTGCAGCGCCCAGGCCCCACACCGCCCAGGCCAGGAACGTGGCAGCCCCTGCGAGAGCAGGTACCGCCTCCAGCGCGGCTTGCACCATGGGCCCCACTGAAGAAACGGCGGCCTCCCAATACCCCATCAACTCGGCGGGTATCCAGAGCTTGAGCCAGGCCGGCACCAGGACCGTGTCGACTGCCGCGCTGCCGCCTGCCAACGCCCCCGCGTTCGACACCACCCAGACCGTCGCCGCGTGTGCGCCCCAACAGGCCAGGGACCAAAGCGCCAGCAGCGTCAGCGAAAGAAACCAGTTGATTGCGTAGAACATGTGAGAGCTTCCTTTTTTTCAAATCGGCAAGCGGTGAGTATGGGCATGCCTGCGCTGCATAGACACCAGCCCCAGCCGCACCTAACATTCGCTTTTTTCGAACCTGGATCTGCCCATGCTGAACTACCGCCATCTGTACTACTTCTGGATGGTTGCCAAGGAGGGCGGCTTTGCCAGGGCGGCAGACCGGCTGGAGATGGCCGTACAGACCATCAGTGCCCAGGTGCGCGACCTGGAGAAGGCGCTCGGTCACCAGCTGCTCAAGCCCTCGGGGCGTGGCGTGGCGTTGACCGAAGCGGGACAGGCTGCATTCACCCGTGCCGAAGAGATTTTTCAGCTGGGCCAGTACATCCAGGAAGAGGTGCGCGAGGCCGCCACCGCGCGTGTCGCACGTTTGTCGGTGGGGTTGTCCGATGGCATATCGAAACTCGCAGCGCACGCGCTGCTCGAGCCCGTGCTGGCCACCCCCCACCTGCGGCTGGTGTGCCACGAGGGCGAGTCGGACGAGTTGCTTTCTGAACTGGCCCTGCACCAGCTGGATGTGGTTCTGGCCGGTCAGCCAGCGCCACGCAACCCCCACCAGCGACTGACAAGCGAACGCATGGCTCGCTCTGCCCTGCAGTGGTATGGCCCGGCGTCGCTCGTGCGAAAGCAGGCGCGTGAGCAGTTTCCCCGGTCGCTGCAAGAGGTGCCGGTGCTGCTGCCCACCCACCACGCCCCCCTGCGCGCAACCCTGGATGCCTGGTTTCAGGACCTGGGCATACAACCGAAGGTGGTGGGCGAGTTTGAAGACAGCGCCTTGCTGGCCGTGTTTGCTGCGCGGGGGCTGGGGGTGTTTCCGGTGAGTCGGCTGGGCGCGCAGGACGTGGGATTGGTGCGTGGGCTGCGCCTGCTGGGCGAATGTCCGCAGATTTTTGAGGAAGTCCACGCCATCTGGTCGCGCAGAGGGCAGCACCACCCGCTGGTTCGGCAGTTGGTGGCTGCGTCCGCCGCGCTGGACGCAGCATAGGGGGCATGCCTGTATCCGGGGCCTTGCGCAGAAGCGACCACTGACGGCGACAAGCGCCCCAGCACCCCCTGCTTGGCTTTCTTTGGCTGCGGTCGCTCCGTCAGGCAGCCTGAGCCAGTTCGCAGCGGCTGAGCCCGATGGGCGTGAAGCCCGCTTGCCAATGTCGGCGCGCCGCATCCATCAGCCACCACTCGCTCGGGGCCAGGTGGTTGTCTGCCGTGGCCGCCGTGTACGCGAATTCCAGAGCCTTGCGCCGCAGCGCGGGGTCGGTCACTTCATCCAGCAGCAAAGCCAGCGTGGGGCCATCGATGCTGGCAGCCAAAACCCGCTGCCCATGCATGCCCATCCACAGGTCTTCGCACAGGCCATGCAGCACTTTGGTGAAGCCGCCTTGCGGCAAGCTCAGTTCTTGCTCCATACGAAGGCCATGCAAGGCATCCAGTTCGGACCGGCTCACATGACCATCCGATATCAGCAGCAAGGCGATGATTCTGGCGACTGATTCGGGGCTATTGCAGGGATAGCTACGCATCTCTGATCTCCTTGATTGCGGGTAGGCACTGACCAGCTTTTCAGCGGCGATAGCGTGAACGCGGCTGCCAGCCGTCGCGGTACTGGGATTGCACGCGCAACGGCACCTTGACTGGCACACGCCGCAAGACGGGAGGCCGGACAACGGTCAAACGCGAGAGCCAGCGTGCAAGGCGATGGCGCGCGGAGGCGACGAACGCAGAGATTCCAGACCAGGGTTTCATGAGCAGCTCCTTAGAAATGGAAAGTTGCAAACGGGAAGGAGCCTTGAATGTGTGGCCCAGGGCGGCTGCCAAGAAGCAGGCTTTATCTGAACCAAACATCCAGAAAACCGAAGTTTCCCACACATGGCGCATCCGCCGCCAATGCACAGGATTTCTAGACGGGAGACGAAGAAATTTCCTGCTGGCTGGCGGCCAGGCTGCGGGCTACGGTGTCACCCTCAACTCAGGAGATCGCCAATGCAGATTCTTTTCAGAACACGCCACCCCGAAGCCGCTCTCATGCGCGACTGCGTGGAGCGTCGCGTGCGCTTTGCCTTTCGGCGGCTGAACGCTCTGGTGCCACGTGCAGAAATCAAGCTGGATGACATCAACGGCCCCCGGGGCGGGCCGGACAAGCGTTGCCAGATCGCACTGCGCACCGACGGTGCGGGTGCCGTGGTGGTGTCCTCGGTGGCCAAGGACTGGCGCTGCGCGCTCGACGAGGCCCTGGCCAGTGCCGCTCGCCACCTTCTGCGCACCTGGCGCCGCAACTCCACCCCCCGCAAGCAACGTCGCCCCGATGGGGCGGCAGATGCCAAACGCCAAGGCGGCAGCGGACACCCCGCATAAACGCGCAGGCAGCGGCCCCTGGCATGCCAGCCAGCGGGGCCGCCGCCTGCCTTCAGGCCCCGATCCGTCACGGATGGATCGGGCTGCAGACCCTGCTACGGGGCCTGGCCGGGCATCTCACCGGCCAGGCGAACCATCTGCATCAACGCCTGCGCCTTGCAAAACTGCCTGCTCCACCACGTCCCGCGTCAGCGTGGGCACAAAGCTCTCGATGAAGCGGTAGGCATAGCCCCGCAGCCATGCGCCGCGCCGCAGGCCCAGGCGGGTGAGGTTCACTTCAAACAGGTGGCCCGCATCGATCAGGCGCAGGTGGCGGTCCCGGTCTTCGTCCACCGCGATGGAGGCAACAATGCCCACACCCATGTCCAGCTCCACATAGGTCTTGATCACGTCGGCGTCCATGGCGGTGAGCACGATGTCGGGGGCGAGGCCCGCGTTGGCAAACGCGGTGTCGATGTGGGCACGGCCGGTGTAGCCCAGCTCGTAGGTGATGATGGGGTGCTTGGCCAGTTGCTCCAGCGTGACGGGGCCGGGGTGGCCCAGCAGCGGGTGGCCTGGGGGCACGACGATGCTGTGCGTCCACCGGTAGCAGGGCAGCGCAACCAGCGCGTCATAGCCCGCCAAAGCCTCGGTGGCCACGCCGATGTCGGCCTCGCCCGAGAGCAGCATTTCAGCCACCTGGCGGGGGGAGCCCTGGTGCAGGTGCAGCGACACCTGCGGGAACATGGCGCGAAAGTCGCGCACCACCTGCGGCAGCGCATAGCGCGCCTGCGAGTGCGTGGCAGCCACCGACAGGCGGCCCTGCGCGCAGTCGCTGAAGTCCTGCCCGGCCCGCTTGAGGTTGTCGGCTTCGAGCAGGAGGCGCTCCAGCGTGGGCAGCAGCGCCTCGCCCGGTGGCGTAAGCCCGGTGAGGCGCTTGCCCGCGCGCACAAAAATCTCCACCCCCAGCTCGTCCTCCAGCTCACGGATCTGGCGGCTGACGCCGGGTTGCGAGGTGTGCAGCATGTGCGCCACCTCGGTCAAGTTGAAGCCGCGCCGCACGGCCTCGCGCACGGAGCGCAGTTGCTGAAAGTTCATGGGTTGTGACAGCCATTGCATCCGCCAGTCGATGCTGGCCTTGATCTTGTTGCTGTGGTTGCTGCCAGTCTGGAAAACGGGCTCCTCAATCAACTACCAAATGGATAGCAAACTTGGCTTGATCCACAGGCGCAGGAGCCCGATTCAGTTTGAAAACGGCTGATTCACCAGGGGGCACGTGCAAGCTCCTGGCCGGCCCGAACGGGCCGGGAGTGGGCCGACAGGCTGCGATTCACAGCTTGGCGATGGACACCTCGGTGGACTTGACCAGCGCAACCACGTCGGAGCCCACCACCAGGCCCAGGTCGTCCACCGAGCGGGTGGTGATGACGGAAGTGACGATGCCCCAGGGGGTTTCGACATCGACCTCGGAGACAACATCGCCGCGAATGATCTCGCGCACTTTGCCCTTGAACTGGTTGCGAACGTTGATGGCTTGGATGGACATGGGGTTCTCCTAAAAAAGTCCGTTGACGAAAACAATGGGGAAATCCGGTTCACTCAGCGTTGAACGCTGCGCTCGGAACTGGCGCGCTCCAGGCCAGTGCCACCGTGGAACTGGCTTTGCCAGACCACCGGTGGCGTTCCCCTCCCGAAGGAGAGGGGGAAGGCGCGAAGCGACTCAGGGGGTGCTTCTTTCATTCACACCGCCCAGCGCAACCCGTGCGCAGGCACGCCGGGCCAGGTGGGTTCGGGGGTGGGCTCCACATCGGGCTTCTGCAGCACGCGGTCGAGGATGCGTTTTTCCAGCTGCGCAAAGGCGGCCTCGCCATGCACACGCGGGCGTGGCAGCTCGATGCGCTGGTCCAGCGCGATCTGGCCGTCTTCGATCAGGATCACGCGGTCGGCCAGGGCCACGGCCTCTTGCACGTCGTGGGTGACCAGCAGCGCGGTGAAGCCCGACTGGCGCCACAGGCCTTCGATGAGGCGGTGCATCTCGATGCGGGTGAGCGCGTCGAGCGCGCCCAGCGGTTCGTCCAGCAGCAGCAGGCGCGGGTTATGCACCAGCGCACGGGCCAGGGCCACGCGCTGGCGCTGGCCGCCGGACAGGCGCGCGGGCCATTCGCCCAGCCGGTCGCCCAGGCCCACGCGGGCCAGCACGTCGGCCGCTGCGCCGCGCCGCCCGGGGGGCAGGCCCAGGGCCACGTTGTCCTGCACGCGCTTCCAGGGCAGCAGGCGCGCGTCCTGGAACATGATGCGGGTGCTGCTGCTCAGGCCGTCCACGGGGTCGCCATCGATGCGGATGGCGCCGCCCGACACCGATTCCAGCCCCGCCACCAGGCGCAGCAGCGTGCTTTTGCCGCAACCGCTGCGGCCCACGATGGCAACGAACTCGCCGGGCTCGATGACCAGCTCCGTCTTCTTGAGCACGGCGCGCGTGCCGTAGCGTTTGTCCACGCCGCGCACTTCCAGGCGCATGCCCTGTGGCTGCGGCGGTGGGGAAATATTGGTAGTCAAAATGGCCTCCTGCGCCTGTCCATCAACCGCTAGCAGCTATGAAAATGTGAGTATTCGGACGCCCAGAGCGGGTGTCATGCCTGATAACCGGGATGCCAGCGCAGCCAGTAGCGCTCCAACCCCTTGGCGAAGACGTCGGCCAGCTTGCCCAGCAGCGCATACAGCAGGATGCCCACGAGCACGATGTCGGTCTGCAGAAACTCACGCGCATTCATCGTGAGGTAGCCAATGCCCGCCTGCGCGGAGATGGTCTCGGCCACGATCAGGATCACCCACATCAAACCGAGCGAGAAGCGCAGCCCCACCAGGATGCTGGAGAGCGCCCCGGGCAGGATGATCTGGCGGTACAGCTGCCAGCGGCTGAGCCCATAGGTGCGGCCCATCTCCACCAACCCCGGGTCCACGTTGCGGATGCCGTGGAAGGTGTTGAGGTAGATCGGAAAGAACACCGACACGCTGATGAGGAACAGCTTTGCCGACTCGTCGATGCCGAACCACAGGATCACGAGCGGGATCAGCGCCAGCGCCGGGATGTTGCGCACCATCTGGATGGTGGAGTCGAGCAGCGTCTCGAACAGCCTGATGGAGCCGGTGAGCAAACCCAGCAGCAGGCCCAGGCCGCCGCCAATGGCCAGCCCGGTCAAGGCCCGGCCGGCGCTGACCCGCACGTGGGTCCAGAGTTCGCCCGATACGGTCAGGGCCCAGGCGGCCTTCACGACCTCCAGCGGCGCGGGCAGCACGCGGGTGGAGAGCCAGCCTTGCGACGAGGCGACCTGCCACAGCACGATGAGCCCCACGGGCACGGCCCAGGGCAGCAGGCGCTGCGCAAGCTGCCGGGCAAAACGCGCCACGGGTGCGGGCAGCAAGGGCCCTGGGATGGGCAGGTCCACCGCGTCGGCCAGCGGGGATACCTGTAGTTCTCTGATGGTCTGTGTCATGGGACAGGTTCCGTTGGGGGTTAAGGTACAGGAGTCAACTTTGCGAGGCGCGCGGCACAACATCGTTGGCCACGGTTTCGCCAAACGGGCCCAGCGGGTTGCCGAACAGGGGGTTGCCGCTGGCGAGCCGGTTGCGCAATGGCAAGGGCAGCAGCGGGAACACCAGCTCGGCAAAGCGGTAGGCCTCGTCCAGGTGCGGGTAGCCCGACAGCACGAAGGTGTCCAGCCCCAGCGCGGCGTATTCCTCGATGCGCGCAGCCACCGTCTGGGGGTCGCCCACCAGGGCCGTGCCCGCGCCGCCGCGCACCAGGCCCACGCCCGCCCAGAGGTTGGGACTGATCTCCAGGTCCTTGCGGCCGCGCTTGGCGCCGCCTGCATGCAGGGACGCCATGCGGCGCTGGCCTTCGGAGTCCATGCGCGCAAACACGGCCTGGGCGCGCACCACGGTATCGTCGGTCACATGGCTGATGAGTTCTTCGGCGGCGGCCCAGGCCTGCTCATCGGTCTCGCGCACGATGACGTGCAGGCGGATGCCGAACTTCACTGTGCGGCCATGTTTTGCAGCGCGCGCACGCACGTCGGCCACTTTCTTGGCGACTTCCGCCGGGGGTTCACCCCAGGTCAGGTAGGTCTCGACCTGCTCGGCCGCCAGGTCGTGCGCGGCGGGCGACGAGCCACCAAAGTACACGGGCGGGTGGGGCTGCTGCAGCGGCGGGAAGAGCAACTTGGCCCCTTTTACCGACAGGTGCTTGCCTTCAAAGTCCAGACTCTCGCCCCGGTGGCTGCGCGCCAGAATTTCGCGCCAGATGCGGATGAACTCGGCCGACTGTTCATAGCGCGTGGCGTGGTCCAGAAACACGCCGTCGCCCTCGAGCTCAGCCTGGTCGCCGCCCGTCACCAGGTTGATGAGCAGGCGCCCGCCCGAGAGCCGGTCGAACGTGGCCGCCATGCGCGCGGCCAGCGCGGGCTGGTGCAGGCCGGGGCGCACCGCGACCAGGAACTTGAGGTTGCGCGTGACGGGCAGCAGGCTCGCAGCCACCACCCAGGGGTCTTCGCACGAGCGGCCGGTGGGGATGAGCACGCCTTCGTAGCCCAGGCTGTCGGCCGCCACCGCCACTTGCTTGAGGTAGTCGTGGTTGAGCTGGCGCGCGCCTTTGGCGGTGCCGAGATACCGGCTGTCGCCGTGGGTGGGGATGAACCAGAAAATTTTCATGGATGAATGCCTTGGAAAGTGAGTGGTGGAGTCGTGGTCAAGTGGAAAACCACCCCTTCGGGCTGAGCCCTTCGACAAGCTCAGGACAGGCCTGTCGAAGCCTCGCGCGGCGCTTCGACAGGCTCAGCGTGAACGGTTTGAAATGGGGTGATCCCGCCTCCAAAAAATCTCAGGACCGGGCTGGTGCAGCAGCCAGCTGCGCTGCCGCTGGCCGCCACACGATGTCGGCCACGTTCACGGGCTTGGGGATGAGCCCGAGCTTGAAGAACGCATCGGCCACGCGCTGCTGGTCGGCCACAGTGGCGGGCGAGAGCAGCCCCACAGGCGACGAAGGGCGGCGCTGGATGAACAGGCTTACCACGCCCGCGTCCAGGCCGTTGAAGTCGGAAATGAGCTTGATCGCGTCCTTGCGCGCCTCTTGCGCCAGGCGGTCGGCACGGCTGAGTTCTTCAAACAGCACGCGCAGCACCTGGGGGTGGGCTTGCACAAACGGGCGGGCCGCCAGATAGAACGAGTTGTTGCTGCTGGCCAGGTCGCGCCCTGTGGCCAGCACGCGGGGCTGGATGGCCAGCTCGGTGGCGGCGTAGAACGGGTCCCAGATGGCCCAGGCGTCCACGCTTTTGCGCTCGAACGCGGCGCGCGCATCGGCTGGCGTCAGGTACACGGGCTGGATGTCGGCCCACTGCAGCCCGGCCCGCTCCACCGCGCGCACCAGCAGGTAGTGGGCGCTGCTGCCCTTTTGCACGGCGATGCGGCGGCCCTTGAGGTCGGCCAAGGTGCGCAGGGGCGAGTCCTTGAGCACCAGCAAGGCCGAGCTGTCAGGCTTGGGCGGCTCGGCGCCCACATAGAGCAGGTCTTTGCCTGCGGCCTGGGCAAACACGGGCGGCGAATCGCCCGTGAGGCCGAATTCGAGGCTGCCCACCGACAGCGCTTCGAGCAGTTGCGGCCCGGCGGGGAACTCCAGCCAGCTCACGCGGGTGCCGGGGAAGCGCTTCTCCAGCACGCCCTGCTGCTTGAGGATGACGAGGTTGACGGCCGACTTCTGGTAGCCGATGCGCAGTTGCTCGGGGCCGGGCACGGCCGGGCCAAGGGCTGTGGCGCTCTGTGCATGCGCATAGCGGCTGGCCAGCGCCCAGCTGAACGCGGTGACGCCCAGCAGTTGCAGTGCGCGGCGGCGCTGGGGGTTCAAGGGGGTGTGGGTCATGGGGGTGACTCCTTGCGGTGCAGTGCCATCAGTCCCTCAAAGGTCCACCGGCGCGGCGTGCAGCAGGTTGAGCTTTTTGGGGATGAGCTTGAGGTCGAAGAAGGTGTCGGCAATCGCCTGCTGCTCGGCCAGGATCTCGCGCGTGACCGGCGCCGTGCCAAAGCGGGCGCGGTTCAGGTACAGGTCGGTGATGGATTTGTCGAGGCCCAGCACGGCCGACAGCTCGGCGGCGGCGGCATCCTTGTTTTTGGATGCCCAGGTGTCGATCGCGTTGACCTCTTCGATCGCGATGCGCAGCACGTCGGCGTTCCTGGTGGCGAAGTCGCGCGAGGTGAAGTAGTAGGCGCGGTTGTTGACCACGCCCGTGGCGTCGGCCAGCAGGCGGGCGTCCAGCGTCTTTTGCGCAGCGGCGAGGAAGGGGTCCCAGATGATCCAGGCATCGACCGCGCCACGCTCAAAGGCGGCACGCGCATCGGCCGGGGCCAGGAAGATGGATTGCACGTCGCCGTACTTCAGGCCGTGCTTCTCCAGCAGCTTGACCAAAAAATACTGCACGTTGGAGCCCTTGTTGTAGGCCACGCGCTTGCCTTTGAGGTCGGCCACGCTGCGGATGGGCGAATCCTTGGGCACGATCACGGCCTCCAGTGCGGGGCGCGGCACGGTGGCGCCCGCATACACCAGCGGCGCGCCTGCCGCCTGGGCAAAGATGGGCGGGGCTTCGCCCACATCGCCGAAGTCGATGGAGCCCACGTTGAGCGCTTCGAGCTGCACGGGGCCCGCGTTGAACTCGGTCCAGGTGACCTTCACGCCCAGCGGGGCCAGGCGCTTTTCGAGCGTGCCACGGCCCTTGAGGATGGAGAGCCAGCCCTTTTGGTGGCCCACGCGCAGCACGCGGCCAGCGTTTTGCGACCAGGCCTGGGGCGTTGCAACGGTGGCAGTGGTGGCAGCAACGGCGGCCAGCAGCTGGCGGCGTTGCAGGGAGAAGCGGTTCAGTTCCTTCATGGTGCGGATTCCAGATTCAAAACAGGTGATGGATGGGCGAGCAGGCTGGGTTGGCAGCAGGCGGCACACCGCCCTGCCCGCGCACCCGGCGCAGCAAACAATCAAAAGAGGGACGAAGGGGGAGGAAGGCAGGCGCTGGCACCACGGCAGAGCCGCAGCGCCAGGCCGGTGTCAGACGCTACATCGCACCTGCGAGAACGGCACCGGCGCAAACCGCGTGGCCTGGGCGGGCGACGGGCGCAGGGTTTCGGTCACCAGCACGTTCACCGCGTCGTCCAGCCGCGTGGCGATGTCGGGCTGCAGGTGGTAGCTGCCCTCGGGCGTAAGGGTGATCTGGGCGTCGGTGGCATAGATGCCGGGCAGGATGCTTTTGGCACCCAGCGACTGCAGCACGGGGCGCAGTGCGTAGTCCAGCGCCAGCATGTGGTGCGGGCTGCCGCCCGTGGCCAGGGGCAGCACGGTCTTGCCCTTGAGGGCCGTTTGCGGCAGCAGGTCCAGAAACACCTTGAGCACACCGCTGTAGGCCGCCTTGTAGACCGGGGTGGCCACCACCAGCACGCTGGCGTCGGCCACCTGGTCGATGGCGTGCACCACCGTGGGGTGGCCAAAGTCGGCCAGCAGCAGCGCCTGGGGCGAGAGGTCGCGGATGTGGATGCGGTCCACCAGCGCACCCCGCACCGACAGGCGCTGGGCCACGGCATCCAGCAAGGCGGCGGAGCGGGAACGCTCGGAGGGGCTGCCGGCGATGAGAAGGGCTGACATGTGATGCGATTCCAAAGGGCGTGGCAAGACCAGCGCCACCGTGGAGCCGGCTTTGCCGGGCCAGGGGTGGCGCCCCTTGAGGGGAGGCGGCCAAAGGCCGCTTCGGGGTGAACTTATTTCTTCGTGTAGATCTGGTCAAAGCTGGCGTTGTCCGCAAAGTGGTCCTTGGCTGCCTTGTCCCAGCCACCGAACGCGTCGTTGATGGTGAACAGGTTCAGCTTGGGGAACTGCTTGGCGTACTTGGCCTTGGCTTTGTCAGAGACAGCCGGGCGGTAGAAGTGCTTGCCCGCAATGTCCTGGCCTTCTTCGGTGTAGAGGTACTGCAGGTAGGCCTCGGCCACGGCACGCGTGCCCTTCTTGTCCACGTTCTTGTCCACCACCGCCACGGCAGGCTCAGCCAGGATGGAGATCGAGGGGGCGATCACGTCGAACTTGGCGCCGAATTCCTTTTCGAGCAGGTAGGCCTCGTTCTCCCACGCAACCAGCACGTCGCCCTGGTTGCGCTGCGCAAAGGTGATGGTGGAGCCACGCGCGCCGGTGTCCAGCACGGGGACATTGCCATACAGCTTGGCCACAAAGTCCTTGGCCTTGGCATCGCCACCGTACTTGCGCTTGGCGAATTCCCACGCGGCCAGATAGTTCCAGCGCGCGCCGCCCGAGGTCTTGGGGTTGGGGGTGATCACTTTCACGTCGGGGCGCACCAGGTCGTCCCAGTCCTTGATGCCCTTGGGGTTGCCCTGGCGCACCACCAGCACGATGGCGCTGGTGTAGGGCGAGCTGTTGTGCGGCAGGCGCTTTTGCCAGTCTTTCGGGATCCAGCCGCCGTTGGTGTGCAGCGCATCGGTGTCGCCCGCCAGGGCCAGGGTGGCTACGTCGGCATCCAGCCCGTCGATGATGGAGCGCGCCTGCTTGCCCGAGCCGCCGTGGCTTTGCTTGATGGTCACGTCCTGGCCGGTCTTGGCCTTCCAGTGCTTGGCAAAGGCCTGGTTGAACTCCACATACAGCTCGCGGGTGGGGTCGTACGACACATTGAGCAGCGTCACAGACTGTGCAAACGACGGCAATGCCGTCAGGGCCAAACTGCCCACCAGGGCGGCGGCGAAGGGAAACTTGATAAAGTCGCGGCGAAAGTTCATGGAAGGGCCTCTTTTATGAATGTGTTGCGGTGCAAATCACCGATGGAACGCATTCTGAAAGGCCCTCTTCAAAACTGGAACTACTGAGATTTCAGTTCTTAATATCCAAATCATCTGAGCGAACCCTTCTTCGCTCGCCCCACACCAAGGACATCCCATGGCACGCACCGTTCAATGCATCAAGCTCGGCAAGGAAGCCGAAGGCCTCGACTTCCCCCCCTACCCCGGCGAGCTGGGCAAGCGCATCTGGGAAAGCGTGAGCAAGGAAGCCTGGGCGGGCTGGCTCAAGCACCAGACCATGCTGGTCAATGAAAACCGCCTGAACCTGGCCGACGCGCGCGCCCGCCAGTACCTGGCGCGGCAGATGGAGAATCACTTCTTTGGCGGCGGCGCTGACGCCGCGGCGGGCTACGTCCCGCCCAGCGCGTGACGCAGCGCAACACACCCCGGAGCGGTTCGCGGTAAAAACCGCCTTCCCTTTCCAACAGGCCGGCGCGACGCCGGCCTTTTGCCGTTCTCATGACTGAACCCATCGAGTGGCTGCCGGACGGCACCCCCTACAGCCCCCGCTTCGGCGACCGCTACCACAGTGAAAACGGCGGCCTGGATCAGGCCCGCCGCGTGTTTCTGCACGGCTGCGGCCTGCCCGAGGCCTGGGCGGGGCAATCGCAGTGGCGCATTCTGGAGACCGGGTTCGGCTTTGGCCTGAACTTCCTGGTGACCTGGGCCGCATGGCGGGCGGACCCGGCGCGGCCCACGCTGCTGCATTTCGTATCCACGGAAGCCTGGCCCGTGAGCGCCGCAGACCTGCTGCGCGCCACCTCCGCCCACCCCGAGCTGGCGCCGCTGGCCGAGGAACTGCACAGCCAGTGGTGGGGCCTGCTGCCGGGCGTGCACCGGCTGCGTTTTGACGAAGGCCGCGTGCTGCTCACCCTGTGTGTGGGCGATACCCAGGCCATGCTGCGCCAGCAAAGCCTGGCGGTGGACGCCATCTACCTTGACGGCTTCAGCCCCCAGCGCAACCCCGAGATCTGGGACCTGCACACCCTGAAAGCCGTGGCGCGCTGCTGCCGTCGCGGCACCCGCCTGGCCACCTGGACCATTGCGCGCGCCGTGCGCGATGCGCTGGCGCAGTGTGGCTTTGACGTGGCCCGCGTGCCCGGCGTGCCGCCCAAGCGCGACAACCTGCATGCCACCTACAACCCGCGCTGGGAGCCACGCACCACGCGCCAGCCTGCGGTGGCGCCCGAACCCTCCCTGCCCGGCCCCTGCATCGTGATCGGCGGCGGCATTGCGGGCGCGGCAGCCGCCGCCAGCCTGGCCCGGCGTGGCTGGCAAGTCACGGTGCTGGACCAGGCCCCCGAGCCCGCCGCAGGCGCCTCGGCCCTGCCCGCGGGCGTGTTCGCCCCCCATGTGTCGCCCGATGACAGCGTGCTGTCGCGCCTGTCGCGCAGCGGCATCCGCACCACGCTGGAGCAGGCCCGCTGGCTGCTGAACGAGGGTGTGGACTGGGCGCATTGCGGCGTGCTGGAGCATCGCACCGATGGCACGCCCGGCCTGTCGCCCGATTGGACCCAAGGACCAGGCGCAGCCTGGAGCGAGCCTGCACCGCCCGCCACCCTGGCTGCCGCCCTGTTGCCGCCCGATGCCACCGCCTGCTGGCACCACCAGGCGGGCTGGGTGCGCCCGGCCCGCCTGGCCACCGCCTTGCTGGCACAGCCCGGCATATGCTGGCAAGGCCGCTGCCAGGTGGCCGGGTTGCGGCGCATGGCCCCACCCGCCACTGATGGCCGCACCGCCACCCCGGTCTGGCAGGTGCTGGACGCCCAGGGCCAGGTACTGGCCGAGGCCCCCACCGTGGTCATTGCGGCGGGCGCGGGCAGCCCGGGGCTTCTGCAGCACCGCTGGCCCCTGCAGCCGGTGCGCGGCCAGGTGTCCTGGGGCGAACATGCAGGCCCTGCGGCGCCGCTGCCATTAATTCCTTTTCCGGCGAACGGCAATGGCAATCTGGTGCCCCGATTCCCGCTGGGCGACAGCCCCCAAGGCGACCAAGGCTGGGTGATGGGCTCCACGTTCGAGCGGGATGTGCAGGCCCTGCCCGCCAGCGCCGCTGACATCCAGACAGCCCACGCCGCCAACTGGGCCAAGCTGCAAGGCCTGCTGCCCGGCATCGCACCCCAGCTGGAGCCGTTGTTCGCGCAGGCGCTGCGCCCCTCCGCCCCACCGCTCGCCACAGGGGAGGCTCCCGCTCTGCACACCTGGGCCGCCGTGCGCTGCACCGCCCCCGACCGCCTGCCCATCGTGGGCCCCGTAGACCCTGCCCGGCTCCCCGGCCTGTGGGTCAGCACCGCCATGGGCGCACGGGGGCTGACGCTGGCGCTGCTGTGCGGCGAATTGCTGGCCGCCCGCCTGCAGGGTGAGCCGCTGCCCATTGACGCCCGGCTGGCCAAGGCGCTGGGCGCCGAACGCCTGCCGTGACGCGGGCGCTGCACGCACCCACGGCGGCCCCCCGCCAGCCCGCGCCAATCCTTGCTTATAAACAAATAGACATATTGGCAGAGCAAAACAATAGTTTGCATCCATAAGAAGCCCCTCTACATTCGCCGCCATGCATGAATTGGCGTTTGTTTTCGCGGGCTTTGCCGTCGGGCTCATCGTGGGCCTGACGGGAGTGGGCGGTGGCTCGCTGATGACGCCTGTGCTCATCTTCTTCTTTGGCATCAAGCCCCATCTGGCGATCGGCACCGACCTGCTGTTTGCCGCCTTCACCAAGATGGGCGGCACGGTGAGCATGGCCCGCCAGCGCCTCGTGCCCTGGCGCGTGGTGGGCCAGCTGTGTGCGGGCAGCATCCCGGCGGCCCTGCTGTCGCTCTGGGCGCTCCAGACCCTGGGCCCTGCCAGCGCCGTGGCCCAGCGCATCATGACCACCACGCTGGGTTTTGCGTTGCTGCTCACGGCGGCGGCCACGCTGTACAAGGTGGTGGCCTTCTCGCGCCAACGCCAGGCGGCCGACCAGGCCAAGCGGCTGGCCAGCGCCGAGCAGGCCACCCGCCCCCGCCACTGGAGCCTGCCCGTGATGCTGGGCGCCGTGATCGGCACCCTGGTCACTTTCACCTCGGTGGGCGCAGGTGCCATTGGCGTCACCGTGCTGCTGCTGGTCTACCCCCTGCTGCCGCTGCCACGCGTGATTGGCGCCGACATCGCCTACGCCGTGCCATTGACCCTGGTGGCCGGGTTGGGGCATGCGTCGCTGGGCTCGGTGGACTGGCCTTTGCTTGCACAATTGCTGGCTGGCTCGCTGCCGGGCATCTGGCTGGGTTCGCGCCTGGTCACCCGCACGCCCGAGCGCCTGATTCGCTCTGCCCTGTCCATCCTGCTGGCCTGGGCAGGCATTAAATTGATTCTGATCTAGGAACCACCCGGTTCCCGCCCCACGATGTACCAATACACAGAATTCGACACCCAGTTCGTGCAGCAGCGCGCACACCAGTTCCGCGACCAGCTCACCCGCTGGCAGACGGGCAAGCTGAGCGAGGACGACTTCCGCCCCCTGCGCCTGCAAAACGGCTGGTATGTGCAGCGCTACGCCCCCATGCTGCGCGTGGCCGTGCCCTATGGCGAAATCGGCAGCCGCCAGCTGCGCGTGCTGGCGCAGATCGCCCGCGAGTACGACGAGCCCGAAGCCGCCGTGTTCAAGGCTGCCATGGAGGGCCAGGGCAAGCTGGGCACCACCTTCTTGCCCACGCACTGCGCCCACTTCACAACCCGCACCAATGTGCAGTTCAACTGGATTCCGCTGTCCAAAAGCGCCGACGTGATGGACCTGCTGGCCAGCGTGAACCTGCATGGCATCCAGACCAGCGGCAACTGCATCCGCAACACCACCACCGACGCCCTGGCGGGCATTGCCGTGGACGAGATCGTGGACCCGCGCCCCTATGCGGAGCTGATCCGCCAGTGGTCCACGCTGCACCCCGAGTTCGCGTTCTTGCCGCGCAAGTTCAAGATCGCCATCACCGGCGCCAAGGACGACCGCGCCGCCACCGGCTGGCACGACGTGGGCCTGCACCTGGTCAAGAACGATGCGGGTGAGATCGGCTTCAAGGTGTTCGTGGGCGGCGGCATGGGCCGCACGCCGGTCATCGGCACCGTGATCCGCGAGTTCCTGCCCTGGAACCAGATCATGAATTACATCGAGGCCATCGTGCGCGTGTACAACGAGCACGGCCGCCGCGACAACAAGTACAAGGCCCGCATCAAGATTTTGGTCAAGGCCGAAGGCCAGCAGTACATCGACGATGTGGAAGAAGAGTACCGCCAGATCGTCGAGATCGACGGTGGCCCCCACACCATTCCGCAGGCTGAGTTTGACCGCGTGGCGGCCTGCTTTGTGACGCCGAAGCTGGCCAACATTGCCGATGTGCCCCCTGCAGCACTGCAGGCATCGCTGGACGCCCTGGCGGCAGAGCACGTG
>CAYXSL010000016.1:0-39980 GCA_964466605.1 uncultured Verminephrobacter sp. | reverse complement strand
TGGACCCCGAGCTGTTCATCGACCGCACGCTCAAGGGCACGGTGGCGGGCAAGGTCGTGCTGGTCACGGGCGGCTCTTCGGGCATTGGCCTGGCTGCGGCACACAAATTTGCCGAGGCGGGTGCCACCACCATCATCTGCGGGCGCGACCAGGACAAGCTGGATGAGGCCTGCGCTGAAGCCAAGGCCAAGGGGTACAGCTTCATTGCGTACTCAGCCGACATCGCCGATATGGCCGACTGCGACCGCTTCGTGCAGCTGCTCATCGACAACCATGGCGGGGTGGACTTTCTCATCAACAACGCGGGCCGCTCCATCCGCCGTGCCATCGAGTCGAGCTACGACCGCTTCCACGACTACGAGCGCACCATGCAGCTCAACTACTTCGGCTGCCTGCGCGTGACCATGGGCTTCTTGCCCGGCATGGTGGAAAAGCGCAAGGGCCATGTGGTGAACATCAGCTCCATCGGCGTGCTGACCAACGCGCCCCGCTTTTCGGCCTACGTGGCCAGCAAGGCGGCGCTGGACGCATGGACGCGCTGTGCATCGAGCGAGTTTGCCGACCAGGGCATCACCTTCACCACCATCAACATGCCACTGGTGCGCACGCCCATGATCGCGCCCACCAAGATTTACAACAACGTGCCCACCCTGAGCCCGGAGGAAGCGGCCGACATGATCGCCCAGGCCTGCATCTTCAAGCCGGTGCGCATTGCCACGCGCCTGGGCATCACGGGGCAGATCCTGCATGCGCTGGTGCCACGCGTGGCGCAGATCACCATGAACACGAGCTTTCGCATGTTCCCGGATTCCACTGCGGCCAAAGGGGACAAGAGCGCCAAGCCGCAGCTGTCGGCCGAGGCGGTGGCGCTGCAGCAGATGATGCGCGGCATCCATTTCTGATGGCCCTTCCCATGGCGCCGGGGAGCCCTCGCTGAACTCTGTTACCGGGTAACCGGGCGGGGTGGGATAATCTCTGGTTCTGCCGAGCAGGCATTTCACACAGCCCACCCTATGATTCTGGTTACCGGCGGCGCAGGCTTCATCGGCGCCAACTTCGTTCTTGACTGGCTTGCTGCGTCCAGCGAGCCCGTGGTCAACCTCGACAAGCTCACCTACGCGGGCAACCTGCACAACCTGGAGGGCATCCAGGGCGATTCCCGCCACATCTTCGTGCAGGGCGATATCGGCGACACCGCCCTCGTCGCCGGGCTGCTGGCCGAGCACAAGCCGCGCGCGGTGGTCAACTTCGCGGCCGAATCGCATGTGGACCGCTCCATCCACGGCCCCGAGGATTTCATCCAGACCAACATCGTGGGCTCGTTCCGCCTGCTCGAAGCCGTGCGCGCCCACTGGAGCGCGCTGCCCGAGGGCGAGCGCGCGGCCTTCCGCTTCCTGCATGTGTCCACCGACGAGGTGTACGGCTCGCTTGCGCCCACCGACCCGGCCTTCGCCGAGACGCGCGGCTTCGAGCCCAACAGCCCCTACAGCGCCAGCAAGGCCGCCAGCGACCACCTGGTGCGCGCCTGGCACCACACCTATGGCCTGCCGGTGCTCACCACCAACTGCAGCAACAACTACGGGCCCTACCACTTCCCCGAGAAGCTGATCCCGCTGATGATCGTCAACGCCCTGGCCGGCAAGAACCTGCCGGTGTATGGCGACGGCATGCAGGTGCGCGACTGGCTGTACGTGAAGGACCACTGCAGCGCCATCCGCCGCGTGCTGGAGGCCGGCGCCCCTGGCGAAACGTACAACGTGGGCGGCTGGAACGAGAAGCCCAATATCGACATCGTGAACATGGTCTGCAGCCTGCTCGACGAGCTGCGCCCCCGTGCCGACGGCCAGAGCTACCGCACCCAGATCACCTACGTGAAGGACCGCCCGGGCCACGACCGCCGCTACGCCATCGACGCCCGCAAGATTGAGCGCGAACTGGGCTGGAAGCCCGCCGAAACCTTCGACACCGGCATCCGCAAGACCGTGCAGTGGTACCTGGAGCATGCCGACTGGGTGGCCAGCGTGCAGACCGGCGCCTACCGCGACTGGGTGCAGACCCAGTATGCGCAGGAGGCCTCGGCCACGGTGGCGGCGGGCGCCAGCGCATGAACATCCTGCTCTTCGGCAAAGGCGGCCAGGTGGGCTGGGAGCTGCAGCGCAGCTTGTCGGTGCTGGGCCACGTCACCGCGCTGGACCATGACAGCGCCGAGCACTGTGGTGACTTTGCCAACACCGCCGGCGTGGCCGAGACGGTGCGCGCCCTGCGCCCCGACGTGATCGTCAACGCCGCCGCCCACACCGCCGTGGACAAGGCCGAGAGCGAGGCCGACTTCGCCCGCACGCTGAACGCCACCACCCCCGGCGCCATTGCGCAAGAGGCCGCCCAGCTCGGCGCCTGGCTGGTGCACTACAGCACCGACTATGTATTCGACGGCAGCGGCAGCCGCCCCTGGGTGGAAACCGACAAGCCGGCCCCGCTGAGCGTCTATGGCCGCACCAAGCTCGAGGGCGAGCAGCTGATCGCCCAGTCCGGCGCCAGGCACCTGATCCTGCGCACCAGCTGGGTTTACGCCGCACGCGGCGGCAACTTTGCCAAGACCATGCTGCGCCTGGCCCAGGAGCGCGAGCGGCTGACGGTGATCGACGACCAGTGGGGCGCACCCACCGGTGCCGACCTGCTGGCCGATGTGACGGCCCACGCCATCCGTCATCTGCAGCAGCACCCCGAGCACGCGGGTCTGTACCATTGCGTCGCCGCAGGCGAAACGACTTGGAATTCTTATGCAAAATACGTGCTGTCGCGCGCCAGTATTGATAATTCAGCTATTAAAATTATAGCAAACGAGGTGGCGCCAGTGCCCACCAGTGCTTTCCCGACCCCAGCGACCCGCCCGCACAACTCGCGCCTGAACACCGCCAAGTTGCAGGCCACCTTTGGCGTGCAGATGCCGCACTGGCAGACCGGTGTGGCGCGCATGCTGGCTGAAATTCTCTGAACGGCACCCTTACATGACGCAACGCAAAGGCATCATCCTGGCCGGAGGCTCCGGCACCCGGCTGCACCCCGCCACCCTGGCCATCAGCAAGCAACTGCTGCCGGTGTACGACAAGCCCATGATCTATTACCCGCTGAGCACGCTGATGCTCGCGGGCATCCGCGACATCCTCATCATCAGCACCCCGCAGGACACGCCACGCTTTGCGCAACTGCTGGGCGATGGCAGTCAGTGGGGGCTGAACCTGCAGTATGCGGTGCAGCCCAGCCCGGATGGCCTGGCGCAGGCGTTTGTGATCGGCGAGGCATTTCTGGACGGAGCGCCCAGCGCGCTGGTGCTGGGCGACAACATCTTCTACGGCCACGACTTTCACGAACTGCTGGGCAATGCGCAGCAGCGCACAGAGGGCGCCAGCGTGTTTGCCTACCATGTGCAGGATCCCGAGCGCTATGGCGTGGCGGAGTTCGACGCCCAGGGCAAGGTGCTGTCGCTGGAAGAAAAGCCCGCGCAGCCCAAGAGCAGTTATGCGGTCACCGGCCTGTATTTTTACGACAACCAGGTGGTCCAGATGGCCAAGGATCTCCAGCCTTCGCCGCGCGGTGAGCTGGAAATCACCGACCTGAACCGGCTGTACCTGGCGCAGGGGCAGCTGAGCGTGGAGATCATGGGACGCGGCTATGCGTGGCTGGACACGGGCACCCACGAAAGCCTGCTGGAAGCCGGCCAGTTCATTGCCACGCTGGAGCATCGCCAGGGGCTGAAGATTGCCTGCCCCGAGGAGATCGCCTGGCGCTCCGCCTGGATCGACAGCGAGCAATTGCAACGCCTGGCCCAGCCGCTGTCCAAGAACGGCTACGGCCAGTACCTGCAGCGCCTGCTCAACGACAAGGTTTATTGATCCGCCATGCAAGCTATCCGGCAATCCATCCCCGACGTCGTGCTGATCGAACCCAAGGTGTTCGGTGACAGCCGAGGGTTTTTCTACGAGAGCTTCAATCAGCAGGCCTTCAATGAGGCCACGGGCACAAACCATTCGTTCGTGCAGGACAACCACAGCCGCAGCAGCCAGGGCGTGCTGCGGGGCTTGCACTACCAAATTCAGCAGCCTCAGGGCAAGCTGGTGCGGGTGGTGCAAGGTGCTGTATTCGATGTGGCAGTGGACATCCGCCGCAGTTCGCCCACCTTTGGCCGATGGGTGGGCGTGGAACTGAGCGCCGACAACCAGCACCAGCTGTGGGTGCCGCCCGGGTTCGCTCATGGATTCCTGGTGCTCAGTGAGAGTGCGGAATTTCTCTACAAGACCACGGATTACTACGCGCCGCAGCATGAGCGCTGCATTCTGTGGAACGATCCTTCCATTGGGGTCGAGTGGCCCGGCCTGACCTCGTCGCCCGCCTTGTCGGGGAAAGATGCCGCGGGACTTTCCTTGCAGGTTGCTGAATTGTTCGCTTGAGACGCGTCCGCTGGGTTGCCCCGGTCTCCAGCGGCAGCGATCACATTTGCTGGATTGAATCCCTCTCAAGGGGTTTTTCCTGGACGAACCTTGAACAATGTCCAGCCAAGGCCTGAGCTGGCGTATTCCAGGCTTGTGTTGCGTGAAAGCAGTGCGCTGTCCGCAGGCCCGGCGATTACGGTGTGTACCTTGAGTCGGTTGAAATCAAAGCGGTCCGGATCCAGCGTCAGCACCACTTCGTCTAGTCGGGGGGAGTGAATATGGTGTGGGGCTGTTTTCGAGGACAGGGCCTGCACCCGCAGGAACAGTCGCTGGTAGCGGTTGTGTAGTGCGGCGTGTTCACCCGTGGGGTCCAGATCCTTCCACAGCGTGCGCGGCGGATGGTAGTGCACGCTGTTTAGCACAGGTACCCCTGCCGCGGGCAGAAGCATGGACCAGGCACGCTCTCCCACCACGGCGGTCATGGCGTGGGGTGCGGTATGGCTCTCCTGGATCGACGAAGACAGTGCTGGGTCTAGCGCAATTCTTGTCGGCGCGTGGACCAACGGATTGAACGGTAGTGAGGTGGCGAAGGTCCAAAGGCAGAAAAGAAAGGCGAGCAGGCCGTAGTGGCGAACAATGAGTAGATAGCCGAGCCCTCCCCATCCCAGGCATGAAATCCACACCAGCGGGGGGGGGATCTCCCTGGCAATCAAGGTCGGCAGCTTTTGGAACAGGTACCAGCCCAATGCCGCAGTGAAAATTCCAGTGGCTATTGCGAGGTTCCGATTGGGCGGCGCGGAGGCGAGGGCATCTGCAGGGCGAGCATGGGTAATCCATCCGATGGTCAGTACCTGAGCCAATGCCAGTGCAATATCTATCCGGTAGGTAGGAACCATGCCCCAGAGAGAGAGACGCGCCAAACTGGCGTTCATCCCCATGAACAGATAAAGAAACGCAAGAGCTGTGTAACCCAGCAGTGCGGCTTCTGTGACATTCAGGCTGCGGCGGTAACGCCACGCGAGCAGCGTGCACACTGTTGTAGGGATGAAGAGAAAGATGAAGGATCCGGCATCGCTGGGATCCATCATTGGAGATTGCCCATACATGGTGGCGGGGCTCATCAAACCCTTGATCAGGAACCACGGATCGATGTCACCGCCTGTTCCCGTGGTGCGCTGCCCGGGATAGATGGTCTCGCGAATCCATTGCACGGCCTCCTGGGCATCCAGCCACCAGGACCCCAGAAGGAGCGCGGTCATGCCCAGCGAGGCTGTCAGCCCTGCCCATTGGGCCGATTGGAGCCGGAGGGTGCCGCGTTGTTGCCAGAGCCATGCCAGCGCCAGAGGTGCAAGCAAATAGGCAATGGTGATCTGCCACGCAGGATACAGCGTCAGCACGTACCCAGTGAACGCTGATCCCAGCAACCCTCCCCAGGTCAGGCCACTGGCTATGCGTTGAGAGTGCAGCATCCGGTCCAGGGCCACCATGCAGAGCGCGGGGAAAAAGACGGTGTATGCAGGCCACCCCGAAAAGCCGACCGAATACGGGGCAAGGGCCAAGCTGGCAGACCAGCCTGCTGCCTGCCGCCAGTCCATGCCGAAGAAGCGCTGCAGAAGAAGCCAGACTGCAGTAAAGCAAGCAAAGAAGGGAAACCACCAATGCCATGCGAGCGCATGGCGCAGATCGAACAGGAAAAATCCCCATGTGGCAGGCTTGGCGAGTGAGGAAATATGCCAGACAGGCACCCCCGTCATGCCAATCACCATCATGTTCTGACCATCGGCTCCGTAATGGCGGTTCACTATGGGAAAAGGTGGCGTGTGTGTGGACTGGCTGATGGCCATGGGGGTGATCACTTCCCATTCATCGCTGCGGATCGGTCGAAGATCGCCCAGCCACCGGGCTGTATCACTGTGGGCAATGCGGGCCTCTTGAAGCAGCAGTGGCAGCGAGGAGCCGGTGGTACCGGTGGCCACCAGGACGGAAAACGAAAAAAATACGGTGAGCCCGAACAGGGCTGAGGCATGTGTTGTGATCCAGGGATGCTGTGGCCGGGCGGCTATCCGTGAAATTGGAAAAAGGGCCAGCAAAGGCGCCACGATGGCGGCCAAGAGCGCCAGCATGAGGGTTTTTGAGGGGGGGGGCTGCCTTGTAATCTGGATGGATTGTGTCGTTTTTGCAGCTGGCAGCGCGAACTCGATGCCGTTACTCAGGCGTATCCAGACGGTAATGGACTGTTCGCCGGATGGAAGAGATGCGGGCAAGCCCGCCTGCACCTGGAAGCCAGAGGGGAGCCAGTCATTGCGGCCCGTGTTGGCCACCACATCGGGGCGCTCGGTAGGTAGCATGCGCCCGCGGTAGACAGTTGCATCGCCGACGTCGATTCGGGTGCTGGTGATAAAAACGTTCGGCTGAACCGATCCGGCCCAGCCACTAACAAACAGTTCATGCGTTGTCGGCAGATAGCGCACTGTATCGAGCGCGCCCTGGCCTGGAGGCGACTGGGCCCAGGCCCAGGGGCACAGGAGCAGCAAGGCCAGAAATTTCAGGGCACGGTGTATGCCAACTTTGCAGAAGCGCATGCTGGTAGGTAGAGTCAAAAAGCCTAATGATTGACAGGGTGGAGGAGGGGCGTGCCGGAATTCTGCGTCGCCAGTTCCCGGAGAGCACTGTGCAATTGGTCAGAGCCGAAATGTGGATTCCGGTCGTCGATGGAGAAAATATTCTCAACTGCTTGGCTCGGTCTGCCCGGCCAGTCTGATTCCAGAAAGAAGGACAGGAACTGTGCGCCGCGCCGCTGGTGGTCCATCCACGCATGGTGCAGGTCCTGTGTCGTCATGGGGCGCAGTGGGTGGAATTCGGTAATGCCATAGTGTCGCTGCCGCGTCCGTGCGAGCCAGTCAAACAGGGTAGTGCCGTAGGTCGGGCCGCCATACAGGCTGACACCGGGCTTCAGTAGTGCCGATGCCTGGAGAGACGCGTCAATGGCGAACTTCTCCGCATCCCAGCTGGGGTTGGTCATGGGCATGATCTGGTGCGCATAGGTAGGGACCTTGGCCAGGCATGAGCGCTTCACCACACGTGCGAAGTGTTCAAGGTAATGTTGAACCTGCCGTCCACGGAACTCATGCCACAGCGGCGCCAATGGATTGAAATAGTAGGCCGACTGGTCTATGGGGGTGTCGATGTGCGCGCGGGTGGTTGGGCTGATTGCTGCGAAGGCCGGCGGCGGCTTCATGGGCAAGGGGGTGGTGCGGGCCGGATCCTTGTCTCGGATGACGATATGCCGCGTGCCCAGGTGGACGAGCCGGTCTGGCGCTTCTTCCAGGGCCACATCGATGCGGTGAATCCCGGTTGGCAGGGAGGTAAAGTCCATGTCGAAACGCCAGCCCACATCGGCTGATCCAAACTCTGGAATGGCGGCAACCACGTCCTGGCGCCCCAGGTTGGCGCGTACCCGGCCCAAGTGCTCGCCATTGCGGTAGATGTGTATCCAGGCCGGATTGTGGTCCCCGAGAATCCGAGCCCAGCCGGATACCGGCAAAAATCCGTGGGCATAAGAGTCCATGTGTTCCTGCCAGCGGCGCAGGGGCTGTGCGCGGATGTCGCGTGAGGGGGGTACTACTTCGGCAAAATCCGCGTAGTCAGCGGCCAAGGCCTTGTTCATCGTGCCGACGTCACCAAAGCGCTGTGCCAAGAAATGCCGAAAACCCTCTTGGGAGGCCTGGCTGTAATCGGAGACAAGGTAGGGTGTGGCGAAGCCCATGCCGGTTTCGAACTTCGGGAACAGGTGGTGTACTTCGCCCAGGAGCGTGATGCCCCGAATTTTCTCCCGGTGGGCAGGTTCCAGCAGGCACAACTCCTTCAGGATGGCTTCAATAGCTTGGGTACGGCGATGGGTGATGCCGTTATCGATTCGGGCCACGCTCCAGGGAAAGATCGGCAGTGTGTAGTAGCTGTCGACGGGCAGTGGGCCCTCGGGGGTCGCGGCTAGATTGGCGGGCGATTGCGCCAATGCCTGCTCGATAGGGGCATGGACGCCAAAGTGCGTCGAGAACAAATAGAGGATGGCAGGGCGGTTGGTGTCGCGCAGCGTGCGCGCATAGCGTCGCACGGCTTCCTGATTAATGGCCCAATCGCCTGCTTTTTTGTCGAAAAGGCGTAACAACGGTATCTGGAGCGTATAGCCCAGTTCATAAGGCGATTTGAGAGTCTGTGTTGGCGCGAAGGACTGTGTGAGCGTGGACTCGACAAGCTGGGCGGCCGAGCCTTGGGCGCCATCACACCCGGGCGCTACGAGCGCGTGCGGCTCCTGACTCGAGTTTGCCCGTGGCAGGATGCACGGATCGGTCAGGTTCATCATGGGAGCCAGCAGCAGGGGCGGTGGTGCAAAAAACCGCTGGATCGACACCCAGAGTGCCAGCGGGAGTGTCACCATGGCCAGCATTCCACAAGCGGTGAAAAGAAGTTGACGAGAGCTTGCGCGCATGGGCTGATGGGAGTGTCGGAGAATGGCTGCAGCTGCCAACGGGAGGCGCCAAAGTCTAACGTACCCTTTAGCCGCTGGAGTCGTCCCGGTCCGCGTGTCGCTATGATTGCGGGCCCATGCCGCCGCACGGTGTCACTGTCCGCCTTTCTTTTTCATGACTGAAACCCTCAGCGTACAAGCCGCTCCCACACAACTAGCTGAACCCTCAGACCATCTGCGCATCGGTGAGCTGCTGGTGCGCGCTGGCAAACTCAGTGCGCGCGACCTTGAGCGTGCCCTTAGCGCCCAGCAGGAAATGGGGAGCATGCTCGGACGGGTGCTGGTGCGGTTGGGGCTGGTCTCCGAACTGGATGTGGTTCATGCGCTGTCTAGCCAGTTGGCCGTGTCTTTTGTAGCAGCGGATGCTTTTCCGGATTTCATGCCGGAGGTGCCTGGCCTACTGCCAGACTTCCTGCATGCCAATGCGGTGTATCCGCTGGGCATACAGGATGGCCTGCTGGATGTGGTCATGGCCGTTCCGCAGGACGCTTTTGTCATCAAGGCCCTGCGCTTGGCCACCGGATTGCAGGTCCGGCCCCATATAGGCACAGACTCCGATATAGAGAAGGCCCTCACGCAGCCCATGGACGATGCCGTGGTGGAGGGGGGCGTAGAGGGCCTGGGTGACGGTGATGCGGGTGATTTTGTCGAGCACCTCAAGGATCTGGCCAGCGAGGCCCCTGTCATCCGCCTGGTCAATACGATCATCGGCCGCGTGATCGACCTTCGTGCTTCCGACATCCATCTGGAACCATTCGACGACGGGTTGCATGTGCGTTACCGGGTCGATGGCGTGATTCATGCGGGAGAGATCGTGCCGCCACGCCACAGTGCAGCGGTCAATTCCCGGGTCAAGCTGCTGGCCCATTTGGACATTGCCGAGCGGCGTTTGCCGCAGGATGGGCGCATCAAGACCCGTGTCAAGGGGCGAGAGCTCGATTTGCGTGTTTCCACGGTGCCCACGGTGCATGGTGAAAGCGTGGTCATGCGGGTGCTCGATCGCGCCAGCGTGCGCTTCGGGTTGGAGGAGATGGGCTTTGCCCCGGATACGCTGGAGCGCTTCAATACCCTGCTGGTACGTCCCCATGGCATCCTGCTCGTCACCGGACCTACGGGCTCGGGCAAGACCACCACGCTCTATGCGGCCTTGTCGAAGCTGAATGCAGACACACAGAAAATTATCACGGTCGAGGACCCGGTGGAGTACCAACTGGAGGGAATCAACCAAATTCAGGTGCATTCGCAAATCAATCTGACATTCGCCAACGCGCTCCGGTCGATTCTGCGGCAGGACCCTGACATCATCATGATCGGGGAAATGCGGGATGGAGAGACAGCGCAGATTGCGGTGCAGTCGGCCCTGACGGGTCATCTGGTGCTCTCCACGCTGCATACCAATACAGCGGCCGGGGCGGTGATCCGCATGCAGGACATGGGGGTCGAGCGCTATCTCATTACCTCGGCGGTCAATGGTGTGTTAGCGCAGCGGCTGGTGCGAACCCTGTGCGGCCATTGCAAGGAGCCTTACGAGCCTTCGGCCGAAGTGCGGGAGCGTACCGGGCTGGCGCGTTTCTGCCCGCCCGGGCAGCCTATCTATCGGGCCCGTGGCTGCGAGCATTGTCGGCAGTCCGGCTATCGGGGGCGCACAGGTATCCATGAATTGCTAATGCTTGATGAGCCCATGCGCAGGGCCATCATGGATGGGCGGGACGCCAACGCACTCAATGCGGTGGCTGCGGAGGGGGGCATGCTCAGCTTGCACGAGGATGGGCTGCGCAAGGTGGCTGTGGGCCATACCTGCCTGGAAGAACTGGCCCGGGTGACGCAGGACCAGAGCGATGCCTGAGTTCGCATGGCGCGCCGCCTCGGCATCGGGGCAGATGGTCGATGGTCGCCTGAGCGCCGCCACGCAGACTCTGGCCATGAAGCAATTGCGCGAGCAGGGGCTGACTCCGTTGCACATTGAGGATGTTGTGCTCAGTGCCGGCGCGTTGTCGCAGGCCACAGGCCAGGGCGCCGCGCAGATGGCGGTGGGTGCGCTGCGGGGGCGTGCAGGCAAGGGGCCAGTGAAACAGGCCGATGTCCTAGCATTCACCTCCGAACTGGCCATCATGCTGCGTGCCGGTCTGGCACTTGACAATTCCTTGCGCGTGCTCATCGACATGAGCCACAAGCCTTCGGTCACAACATTGCTGCAGGGTGTGCTTGATGCCGTCAAGGGCGGGACGCCGCTCAGCCGCGCGCTGGCCCAGGACAAAGAGCTGTTTGGCGATTTCTATATCAATATGGTCCGCTCGGGCGAGGCCAGCGGGCAGATGGCGGCCGTGCTGGCGCGGCTCGTGGAGCATATGGAGCGCCAGCGCGCGCTGCGTGACAGCGTGGTCTCGGCCACCATCTACCCCGCCATTCTGCTGGGCGTGGCGGTTCTGTCGCTGGTGGCCATGCTGGGCTTCGTGGTTCCACAATTCGAAAAAATGTTCATGGACATGGGGGATGCATTGCCATTGCCCACGCGCTTGATCATGCAGCTGGGGCATCTTTTTTCCAGTTACGGCCTGCCCATCGGCATGGGGTTGCTGGTGGCTGGTGCGTTGGTCTTCAGGTGGCTCAAGACGCCGGCAGGGCGCCATTGGTGGCAGTCGCGCTTGCTGCGGCTACCCCTCATGGGCCGCCTGGCACTCAGGTACCAGTTGACGCTGTTCTCCCGTTCGCTGGGCACCCTGTTGGGCAACGGCGTGCCCATGCTCGCAGCCTTGAACATCGCTACGGAAACCGTGGGCAATACGGTGTTGCAGCAGTCGCTGGCACGTGTTGTTCCCATTGTGAAGGAGGGCGGCAAGGTGGTGCAGGCCATTTCGGCCACGGGCATCTTCGAGCCACTGGCCATCAACCTCATCCGCGTGGGTGAGGAAACGGGCCGTGTTGGCCCGATGATGCTGGAATTGGCCGCCATATTGAACCGTGAGGTGGAAACGGGTATCAAACGCCTCCTGACACTGATCGAGCCGATCCTCATTCTGGTTCTCGGGCTTCTGATCGCCGCCATCATCATTTCCATTCTGATGGGCATCCTGTCGATCAATGACCTTGCCGCATAACATCTCTCAATTGAAGGAATTTTCTCCCATGACCCCTTTTCGTGCCCCCTCTGTCCGCAGTGCTGCGTGCCGCGCCCGCGGCTTCACCTTGATCGAATTGCTGGTGGTTCTGGCTATCCTCACACTGCTGGCGGGGCTGGTCGGCCCGGCCGTGATGAACAAGTTCGGTGGTGCCAAGGTCAAGGCAGCGGGTATTCAGATTGCCGACTTTGACAAAACCCTTGAGGTGTTCAAGCTGGATGTGGGGCGTTATCCCACCACCGAAGAAGGGCTAGATGCGCTGACCAAGCGCCCAGCTAACGCCAATGGCTGGGCCGGTCCGTACATCAAGGGAGAGTTGCCCAAGGACCCTTGGAACAATGCTTACCGCTATGCCAACCCGGGCGCCCAGGGGGGTATGGAGATTCTGTCCCTTGGCGCCGATGGCGCGCCCGGCGGTGAGGGTGAAGCGGCCGACATTCGGAACAAGCGCTGAGCTGGTTGAAGGTTCGGGCGCTATGCGGCGTGCGCGGGGCTTTACGCTGATTGAACTCCTGGTGGTTTTTGCCATCATGGCACTGGTGGTCAGCCTGGCTCCGATGGCATTTAATCGCCTGCGGGATTCGGCGCAATACCGGGATGTAGTGCGGACGATCGTTTCCGAAATGCGGACTGCGCGCCACCAGGCCATGACGGGGCGCGGCGAAGTGCGCTTTGTGGTGGACGTGGGCCATCGGACCTATGGGCTCGATGGCGGGGTGCGGCATGCCATCCCCGAAGCCGTGCAGCTGGGGGTGACGGTGGCGGATGTCGAAATGCGCTCGGGCGTGGCGGCTATTCGTTTTCTGTCCGACGGCGGAGCCACGGGCGGAAGCGTGGATGTCGTTCGCGCCGCTTCGGGCTCGGGGGTGCGGTTGCGTGTGGACTGGCTGTCGGGTCGCGTGACCCAGACACCTTTTGCGCCATGACCCACCAGCTGTATTTCCGGATGCGGGGCATGTCCTTGCTGGAGTTGCTCGTCGCCTTTTCCATTCTCTCCCTGAGCCTGGGCGTGCTCTACAAGGCTATTGGCGGCAGTGCGCGCAATGTCGCTGATGCCGAGCGTTACCAGCGTGCCGTGCTGCTGGGTGAGTCGCTGCTGTCCGCGCGCGACGCGGTGACAGCCGATGGCTGGGCGGAGGAGGGGCAGTCTGCCGGGTATGCGTGGAGCGTACGCAGTGCTCCGCTGGAAACGGAAGCCGGCCGGCGCAACCCTGGGGCGCCCGTGCTGCATCAAGTGGACATCCGTATCGACTGGAGTGGCGAGCGCGACGCGACACGCTCACTCCACTTGAGTACCTTGCGCCCGCAGCGCAAGCCCCCTGCCGCCGGAGGCCCCCGATGAAGCCGTGGGCGCGCAGGAATGGCGGGGTTGTCCGTGGATTCACCCTGGTGGAAATGCTTGTGGTGATGGCCTTGCTGTCCCTGCTTATGCTGGGCATGGTGTCCGCGCTGCGGACCATGGCACAAACCGAGGAGCGCATGGACCTCCGGTCGGAGCGTGCGGATGAGATCCGTATCGCCAATGGGTTCTTGCGCGCCACCCTCGGGCGGATTTCCATGCGGCGGATAAAAGAGGCACAGCGCGAGGGGGATGGTCCTTATTTTTTCACCGGGCAATCCGATGTCGTGGCTTGGGTGGGCATTATGCCGGCGCGACATGGTGCTGGTGGGCGTTATTTTTTCCGTCTGGCGCTCGAAGCCGTCCCCGAAGATCCGTCCGCGCTCGTCATCCGATTTGTACCTTGGAATGGTGGTGGTTCATCGCCCGATTGGAGCCAGGCGGAAAGCCGGGTGCTGGCACGCAGAGTCAAGTCGTTGGCCTTGGGCTACGAAGATGGTCGCCAGCCAGCGCCAGCGTGGATGGCGGATTGGAGCCGTACTGACAGCCTGCCCGCGCGCATCCGGATCGATGTCGAAACGTGGGATGGCGCTTGGCCCCTGTGGGTGATAGCCATGCGTGCCCTGCCGTCCAGCGAGCGCTCGGGCGGTGGCACTTTCTCCTCGGGGGGCGATTGACCATGCGGCCGTATACCGTACCAGACAGACGCCGGGGCATCGCACTCGTGGCGGTGCTCTGGATCATTGCCGCGCTTGCCATCGTGGTGGGGGGGGTGCAACTGTCCGTGCGCAGTGAATTGCGTATCGTGGGCACCTCGCGCCAGACCATCGAGTCCGTTGCGCTGGGCGAAGCCGCCGTCATGCTGGCCTTGCAGGACATGGTGGCGGGCGGTGAGCGCCTGACGCGGCAGGTGGTGCTGGAATACGACTATCTTGGGAAAACCATCCCTGTCGAGATCACGCCCCTGAATGGCCTGATTGATCTCAACCGTGCTTCCGAAGGCCTGTTGGCCAGCATGTATGCTATTGGCGGCGGGCTGTCGCCCCAGATGGCGGCCAGCCTGGCGGATGCCACGGTCCAGATGCGTGCCCAGCGCGATGCCCTGGGTCGTGAACGGGGCTTTGAAGCCATCCAGGATCTGTTACAGGTGCCCGGAGTGGACTACGACCTGTATGCTAGACTTTCGCCGCTCATGACCGTGGAGTCACAGGGCGGCGGCAAGGTCAATCCCCTTGCTGCTCCAGAAGAGGTGCTGGTGGTCCTTGCTGGTGGAAATGCCTCGTATGTCCAGGCCATCCGGACGCGGCGGGACGCCGGAGCGGCGACCAGCGAAATAGACACCACTGTCCTGAATGGTGAATTCATCAGTGCATCTGCCACCACCCGCTACCGCATCCGAGCCCGCGTGGCCTCTTCCGATGGTGGAAGAGTGGCCGTGCTGCGGTATGTAGACTTGAGGCCAGACAACCAGTCGGGCATGCCGTGGCGCATTTTCAACGCTGAACACTGGATGATCGCCCCGCGCTGAACGTGCGGCAAAACACAGACAATGTCCTCAATTTCCCCTTCTTCACAGCTTTTCGGCCTGGATCTGGCGGTGCTCTGGTCCGATTTTCGGGCCACGTGGCAACGTGCGCACCAATGGCCCTTGCTGGCGTGGCTAACGCCGGATGTACCTGTGCGGGTACTGCGTGCGGACGGCACCGAGGCTCTCTGGGATGGCCGTCGGCTGGTGGGCGCAGCCAATGCTCGTGCCTCCCGATTCACAGCCATTGAAGTGCCGGCCGATAGCCTGCTGCATCGCTCGATGGGTTTGCCTCTCATGGCGGATGCACAGATCGCACAGGCCGTGGCGCTGGAGATTTCCACGGTCAGCCCCTTTCCTGCCGCAGATCTGGTGTGGGGCCATGTGGTGCAGGCACGCCCGGAGGGGGGGGTGCGGGTGGACGCGGCGCTTGCATCGCGCAAGCAGGTGCAGGTTTTTCTTGATCAGCAGCATGAGCGCCTGAAAGGCGGCGAGGCGGAAGTTTGGGCGTTTTCCGAGGCGGGTACGCCCATTGCCCTGGCGGGCTGGGGCGGCGATCGCCGTGCCCGGCACGCCGCATTGCGCCGGCGCATCGGTTATGGCCTGGTGCTAGGGGGGCTGCTGTTGGCTGGTGTCATGGCGATCACGCCCATTGCGCAACTGCGGCTGCGGGCTATCGAGGCCGCAGTGGGGTACTCGGAACTCCAGGGCCGCGCCATGCCCGTGGTGACCCAGCGGGATGCGTTCATGCAGACCATTGAGCGCATGGGGCTGCTGCGTGAGGTCCTGTCCGAACAGGCTGATGGCATCCGCCTGCTGGAAGTGCTGACCCAGGTGTTGTCGGACGATACCTCGCTGCAAAGCATAGAGGTCAAGGGGCTCAAGGTCCGTATCGCCGGGCTGACAGCCAATGCCGCCACGCTCATGCAGCAACTGGGCCAGCAGGCCGGGTTCAAGGATGTGCGTGCTCCCGTGGCCGCAGTGCGCAACCCAGGGGCCACGCTAGACAGTTTCAACATCGAATTCCAGCTGGACCCGGCGGTATGGTCCGTCGCTGGTGCGGGTTTGGTCCAAGCCGTGGCATCCGTTGGCGCCGTGGCGCCAGCCAACCCGGCCCCATCGGCGCCGGCGGTGTCCGTTCCGAGTGTGGTGCAACCTGCGTCGGCGGCCACCGGTGCGCCCGCGCCCGCCGCCGACGGTGCCAGTGCGCCCCGCAAGAGCCGTTTCTCCTCGGGCTCGGAGGCCCCTCGGCCTGCATCTATTCCCAGCAAGGTACAGCCATGAAGAAAATTGCACGCCGTGACCTGGCTGTCGTGCTTGTCACGCTGGGGCTGGCTTTGGTGCCCTTGATCCTGATAGGCGGGTACCTGCACAGCAAATACCAGTGGGCAACGCAGCGCATCGCGGAGGTAGAGCCTCGCCATGCGCGCTTGAGTGGCCTGGTTGCTAATAAAGACAGCCTGGCCCAAGCCCAGGTCCAGGCTGCGGATCGGCTGGCGCAATACCTGCATCCATCCGGGCAGGATGCCAACCAGGTGGGCAATGACGTTCAGCAACGTATTCGGAGCGTGCTAAGCACCGCAGGCCTGTCGATCGTCAGTACCCAGGTGCTGGCGGTCAAGGACGAGAAGAATTTTGAGCGCATTCCCCTGTCGGTGCGGGCAGAGGGAGACATGATGGCCGTACAACTGGCCCTGGCCGCCCTGGACGAGCAGAAGCCCGCCATCCTCACTGAGGGATTCGTCCTTCAGGCGGCGGCGGCTCCCGTAAAGGGCGTGCAGAGGCTCGCCGTCCAGTTGAACCTGGTGATTTTGAGGGGCAAGCCATGAAACGATATGCACTTGCCGTGCTGTGCGTGGTCAATGGCCTCCTGGCCCTGGGGCTGGCTGCCTTGTGGTTTCAGCCCGATGGCAGCTTGCGCAACTCGCACTGGCAAACCCCGGAGCCCGTGAATGCCGACTACCTGACCATGGTGCCCTCGCTGCCTGCCCGCAGGCCGGTGGAAACGGGCCGCCTCATGGTCATGCTAGAGCGCCCCTTGTTTTCTTCCACCCGCAGGCCGCCTCCGCCCGTGGTGCCAGAAGCGCCCATACCTGTCGACAATCTGAGTACGGCCCGATTGCTCGGGGTGTTCGAGGGGGCACAGGCCAGTGGCGCCATTCTCCAGGTGGCTGGCAAGAATCGCCGGGTACGGCTGAATGAATCCGTGGATGGCTGGGTGCTCCAGTCGGTTCAGCGGCGCGCCGTCACCTTTGCCAGTGGCGATCAAACGCGCACATTGTCATTGATGCGGTCGCTCGTGAATACTGGCCCGGGGATGGCGATGCCCGCCGTTCCCGCGCCTGCGCCACCGCCAGCTTCCTCCCTGTCCACCGGTGCGGCGTCCGCCACAAATCCAGCCCCAGCGCCCCTGACGCGGCGATTTGGCCCATAAGGCGTTTGCTGCCTTGAGACAACCTTGGTCTGTCATGAATCATTACCGATATACATTTGCTGCTGTCGCTTTGGCCGCATGCCACCTGGCCCAGGCACAGGCACCGGAGCCCGCCCCTACCAAAGAGGGCGGCTCCAATCTCGTTGGAAAACCGGCATCCGCGTCGGCCCCGCATGAGGAGACTCCCAAGGCGCCTGATGCCGCAGCAGCCGAGCCCCGCATTCTTCGTGGCACGGACCGTGTCATTGCGGCACCCAAGGCCACGCAGGGCTTTGATGGCGCGAACGTGACCTTCAACTTCGAGGAGGCGCCGGTGGCTGAGGTGGTGAGAACCATTCTTGGTGATGTGCTGAAAGCCGACTATGTGTTGCATCCCCCGCTGAACGGGGCGGTGACTCTGGCAACCCGCGCTGCTGTTGCGCCTGATCAGGCGGCTTTTCTCCTGGAAAGTGCGTTGCAGGCGAACGGCCTTGCGTTGGTACGTGATGCCCGTGGAACTTACCATGTTGGCAAGGCCGAGGCCCTCAGGGGCATTGGCAGCGCGGTGCGCCTCGCGGGGGGCGGCGCATCCTTGCCGCCGGGCCATGGTGCCATCGTTGTCCCCTTGCAGTTCATTGGTGCAGCCGAAATGGCAGCTATCTTGAAGCCGCTCATGCAGCCCGATTCGTTGGTGCGGGTAGATACCGTGCGCAACCTCCTGGTGCTGGCAGGTAGCAGGACCCAGGCCGAAGGCTGGCTGGACTTGGTTTCCACATTCGATGTGGATCTGCTCAAAGGCATGTCGGTAGGAGTGTTCCCGCTCAAGCATGCGACCATCAAGGAGGTGGAGTCGGCACTTCGTTTGATGAGCGCGGGTACGGGCAGCGCGGCACCTTCGGCGGCCTCCGCGCCAGCAGGTGTTGCAGTGCAGGCGCCCGGGGGCGCCTCTGCCGCTGTGTCGCTCGGGGACGCCAATCCTTTGTTCGGTGCTTTGCGCATCATGCCCATCGAACGCCTGAACAGCATTCTTGTCGTGACACCGCGTGCTTCTTATCTGGATGAGGCGCGCCGATGGATCGAGCGGCTTGACCAGCCGAGCGATAACGGAGGGGAGCCGCAACTGTTCATTTATCAGGTCAAGAACGTCAATGCCCGGCATCTGGCCACGGTGCTCGGGGGTATTTTTGGTGATACGCGTGCCCAGGGTGCCGCACCTACAGGTGTGGCTCCGGGGTTGACCAGCGCCACGGCCAATACCCTGGGGCAGATCGGCGGTACTAGCCTGTTCGGGGGGGCCACGAGCAACCAGGCTACAGGAGGGCTGCGTGCGGCCGGAGGGCTGGCGGGCAACACGGGCTCCGGGCTGGGTGTTGCGGGTGCCCGTAGCAATCAGGCTGCCGCAACCCAGACTCCTGCCGCCGCCACTCTAGGCAGCGTGCGCGTGATGGCCGACGATCTCAACAATTCTGTGCTGGTGTGGAGCACCCGTGCTGAGTACAACAAGATTGAGGCCACGCTTAAGCGGCTCGACCTGCCGCCGACGCAGGTGATGATTGAGGCCAGCATCATCGAGGTCACGCTGTCGAATGACCTGCAATACGGTTTGCAATGGGAGTTCAATGACAACCGGGCGACGACCGGCTATACCGGCTTGGGTCGCTTGAGCAGCAACCAAGCCTCTGCCACGGATTTTCTGAAGCCGACCAGTGGGTTCTCATACACCCTGAAAAACCCGGCCGGCAACGTGCGTGCGATCCTGAATGCGCTTTCCGCTAAGACCTCCGTGAAGGTTTTGGCCAGCCCCTCGCTCATGGTGCTGGACAACCACACCGCTGGCATCGTGGTGGGAACCCAGACCCCCATCCTGGCAGGGACTACGACCAATCTGGAGGGGACCGTCAGCACCACCAACATCCAGTACAAGGATACAGGTGTGAGTCTGCAGGTAACACCGTCAGTCAATTCGGGCAATATTGTCACCATGCAACTCGACCAGTCCGTCTCGGACGTGGGGGCACCCGACGATGTGACCAAGCAGCGCGCATTCCTGCAACGCCAGTTGTCCAGCAAGGTGGCCGTGCGCTCGGGCGAATCCATTGTGATGGGGGGGCTCATCCAGGAGCGCGGCACCAGCTCCAAATCGGGTATCCCGATCCTGCACACGATCCCTGTTCTAGGGAACCTTTTTGGCAGCACGACGAACGAAGGGGCGCGTACCGAACTTCTTGTGGTGATCACGCCGCGCGTCGTGCGGTCCGATATCGATATCCGTGAGGTCAGCGACGATCTGCGTGACCGCATGCGCGGACTGCTGCAGGTGCGCGAGTTTGAACCCAGCCGTCTCCCCAAGGCTGCGCCGACCGTTCAGGTCGCGCCGCCTCCAGCCGCCCAACAGTAATACCGAAGGAGCCACAATCCATGAATCGCTTTTCCTCTCTAGTGCCACGCAGTGGTCTGCTGGTCGCAGCCCTGCTGGTTTCCGCCTTGCTGGGTGGGTGTGCCACCACCGGTGGTGTTTTACCCGATCAGGCGGTGGGCAAGCGTGCGCAAGAACGCTGGGACCTCTTGCTGAAAAGCGACTACGGTAATGCCTATGCGTACCTGAGCCCCGCGCAACGCGCGGTGGCCAGCCGCCAGAGTTACACCAACCGCTTTGGCGAAGGTGCGCAATGGCTGTCGGCCAAGCTGCAATCGGTTTCCTGTGAAAGCAATGAACGTTGCAATGCCGTGCTGGAAATCCAGACCCAGGTGGTTGCACGGGGCTTCAGCGCCCCCATCACGACCAAGGTCACCGAGATCTGGGTCAAGGACGAAGGCAACTGGTGGTTTCACCAAAACCCCTGATGAGGGCCGCAGCCCGGCGATTGCGGGATTGCTGCGCGGGCTTGTTGGGCAGGCCCACGCCTGCCCCTGCCGCGACACCGGAAGCCGATGATGGAGTTCCTTGGGTCGATTTCCTGTGCAACGTCTGTGGCCACGAGAACCGCCGGGTGCCCTTGCACCATGTGCAGAACCGGGAATACCAGTCTTGTGCACATTGCCGCAGCAGCCTGCGGATGCGATCAGTGGTGCATGCGCTGTCCGTGGAGTTGTTTGGCCGACCGCTGGTTCTGCCCGAGTTTCCTCCGGACAAGGCCATTGCAGGCCTTGGCATGAGCGACTGGGAGGGGTATGCCCTACCTTTGGCCGAACGCCTAGCCTACCAGAACACCTTTTACCATGCTCCGCCACGGCTGGACATCACGGACATTCGCGATGAAGACTGCGCAAGGCAGCGCTTCTTAATTTCCAGTGATGTGTTCGAGCACGTTCCCGTTGCCTTGCTAGGCCAGGCCTTTCGCAACAGCCGCCGTCTGCTCAACGACGAGGGCGTTTTCATTTTTACCGTCCCTTATGCCAAGGAAGGGCGCACGGTGGAGCACTTTCCAAACCTGCACCAGTTCACCATCGACGAAACCGATGGCAAGCGCGTTCTGCACAACGTGACGCGGGACGGCCAGCACGAAACCTTTGAAGACCTCGTCTTCCATGGTGGTGATGGCATGACGCTGGAAATGCGCATGTTTTCCGAGCCCGACCTGCTGCGCAGCCTGAAGGATGCTGGCTATCGCTCTACCCGAATCTATACGGATTGTGTGGAGGAGTTCGGAATACTCTGGCCCATGGACTGGGCCGTGCCGATCGCTGCCCGGGCGTGAGGCTCGGCTGCAGGGGGCGTCAAAACCTGTTCTTCAGCGCAAGAGCCGGTTTTTCTATCCAATGCCAGGAAAGCATGGAAAAGAAAATGGTGATGGCAATGGAGACGGCTCCCATGCCCCACCATGGCAGGGCGTGCGGAAAATAATGCGCCAGCGTTTGCTGGATCGGGAAACCATAAAGGTAGATGCCGTAGGAGTAATCGCCTCGGTCCAGATACTTGATCTTGGGGAGCTTGCAAATTCCCAGGTAAATGGTCAGGTAGCAGAGCGGCAGCATGGCCAGCGCAGTACCCCCTGGTAACCCGGACAAAGCCCAGTAAACCACGCCGGCCAACAGGGCTAGGCGCCCGTCGAACGGTATCCGGTCCGCGAGCAGGAAAATCAGGCTGCCCACAAAAAAGCAGAACACCAGCAGCGTGCTTGATACGGCATAGAAAGGCTGGCCCACTTTCCACCCCAGGTCGGCAATGATGAGCGCGACCGAAAAGATGCTGATGACTGACAGGTACAGGCGGGTGCGAGAGAAAACCCCACCCAGCATCAAGGCGCCCAGCAGCAGATAGCAATAGTATTCCGGTTGCAGGGTCCAGAGGTTGCCATTCACCGTGCCCGGGAATGGGTTGTCAAGAAACACCCCTGGCAAATTGAAATGGATGATGCCGACAATGTTCTGGAAGTATGCCCAGAACTGTGGCTGCGCAAAATACTCCGCCAAGGGCAGCGTGGTCACGATGGCGCCTAAGACGATGGCCGATAAAGTGACCTCCACTGCCAGTGCGGGAATGATGCGGAAACCCCGATTGAGCATGAACCTGGAGGTCGAGCGCAGGCGTGCCGCGCTGCCAGTGACCAGAAAACCACTCAAACCAAAAAACATGGGCAGCAACGCCAGAAACAGCGGATAGCCCCACCACTGCCTGTAGTCAAAATACGCAATACCCTTTATGAGCGTGATGCTGTGCACCACCATGATGGCAAGCGACAGCGTGAGCCGCATGGTGTCAAAACCTGGCCCCAGCCCTTGATGCGCGCGCAGCACATCACCAAGTGATGGTGAGCGGGCCGCGACGGGATTGCTGACTTGTTCATTCATGGCAGGTTGTGCGCATCGGGGTGAAGCCCGGCACTGTACAGGTTGGCTGGTGGGGCATACCTTCGAGGCCTCTTCATAGGTTGGTGTGGTGGGGATTTTCCCCTCTCCCGCAAAGGGATGGGGCGCTCAGGCGCACTGTTCGAGGCGTGTGCTTACTCAACGCGGCCAAAGAACCTCGGAGCCTCACTCCAGAAATGCCATGCGGCACTGTCGGTTCGGATGGCCGCATCCAGTCGCTCGAAGACGGCATGGGCCAGGGCGTCCAGGTCCGCGAAGGGGCCGAGCGGCTCGATGGAAAGAAAGCGCTGGCCCGTGTTGGCATTGAGGCCCGTGAGATAGATCGACACAGGCACCTTCTGCTCCATCGCCAAGCGCAGCAGCGCCTTGGGCACCAAGGCATCCATTCCTGCAATCCGCACAGGGATGCTGGCCGCCACCTGGTCCGATGGCACGTCGATGGCCGCCATCACTTGCTCGTTACTGCGCAGGGCGCGCAGGGCGGGGCGCAAGCTGGCCGATACATCCAGCACCGGGCCTTGCAGTGCCTGCGCAACCATTGCGGTTCGGCGGCGTGCATACCAGTGCAGCACGGGCCGGCCGGCAAAGTGTGCGCCATCCAGGGCCGCCACCAAGGCGTGGGCCTGCATCCCGGCCATGCCTGCATGGCGCAGCCCCCACATGCCTGCCCCCCAATGGAAGGTGCAGAAAATGCCTGCCTCATGGGCTGCCGGCCATGCGCCAGTTACCTTCAAGTGCCGCGCCATCCAGGTATCGGAGCGCGTGGCTGAAAGATACATGTCGGCATGGTCTACCAGGGTTACCAGTCGGCGTCTGGCAATCCACTGGCCTTGCTGGTCGTCAGGCACCCAGCCCCTGGCATGGGCTTCGCGCAGGGCTGACTCGCAGGAGGCTCGGTACAGCCAGGAGCAGCGTCCGGCCAGCGAACGGAAAATGCGAAAACACAGGGGCCAGGGCAGAACGGCCGCCAATGCCGGGACGAGCACCAGCTCCAGGGCATCGCGGGCGTTAACACGCGCCTGTTGGATCAGGGTTGCAAGGCGCACAGGCTCACTCCCAGCGGTGAGGCAGGCGCACCAGCCCGGGCGTGCTCAGTGCATAGATCTGACGGAAGCTGGCGCAGTGCAGCCACTGCTCGTAAACGATCAACCCTTGCGAATCGAACAGAAAAGCGCTGACCAGATACTCGCCCGAATGCAATGGCAATTCGGTGAAGCGGATGCGCGCCTGCCACAGCCCATTCCCCAAGGGTGTGGGGGGCACACCATCGTTGAGTGTGCCGGCCGATGTGATGCCAGCCCCATGCGCCTGCTCCAGCATCACGCCAAAGTTCGGTTGCTCGCCAGCCGGCACACGCGCCACAAGGGTGATGACCAGATCCTCCGAATCGAGCCGTGGGGGCTGGCCTTCGGCCAGGTTTTCCACCTGCACGGACACGATGCGTGCGGGGCCGGTGGCGTCGTCCAGGCTGACCAATGCTGCGCGCTCAGCCTCGCCGTCGGCCTGTGCGGTGACCGTAGCCGCATCGTGCGTGGCTTTGTCCTGGGCGCGGACATGGGCCTCATAGACGGAGAGCACGCTCTCGGTGTCGCCAAAGGCCTTCTGCTGCCCTCCGTCGAGCCACAGGGCCACGTCGCACAGCTGGCGCACATGGTAGAGGCTGTGGGAGCAAAAAAGGATGGTGCAGCCATTGCGGCGAAACGAGTCGATGCGTTCGATGCACTTCTTCTGAAAATGCTGGTCCCCCACAGCCAGGGCTTCGTCGATGATGAGCACATCGGGCTCGACGGCCGTGACCAACGCAAATGCCAGGCGCACCGTCATGCCCGAGGAGTAGGTCTTGACGGGGCGGTCGATGGCCTCGCCCAGTTCCGAAAAGGCAATGATCTCCGGCTCCAGGGCACGCATCTCGGCGGCAGAAATTCCGATCAGGCTGGCGCCGAAGTACAGGTTGTCGCGGCCGGTAAAGTCGGGGTGGAAGCCGGCGCCGAGTTCCAGAATGGCCGTGATCCGCCCCTGGCGCTCCACAGCACCCACCGATGGCTGCATGGTGCCTGCGATCAGTTTCAGCAGCGAACTCTTGCCCGCACCGTTGTTGCCCACCACGCCCAGGCATTGGCCGCGCCCCAGCGTGAATGAAACATCCTTGAGCGCCCAATGGCTGCGGTGGCGTGCGCCCCCGGCCAGCAGCGACAGAAGACGCTGCCTGGGGGAGTCGTACAGCTTGTATTCCTTGCCCAGGTGCCGGGCCTGCAGCACCGGGCTTGCCGGGCTGTCCATGCTGGCTATCGCCTGCGTCATAGCCAATCCACCAGCTGGTCGCGGCTGCGCCGCAGCAGCACCGCGAGCAGCAAGGATGCTCCGGCAAGCCAAGCGGCAATGGCCGCCCAGGCTTCCATGCCGGGCCATGAGCCTTGCAGCAGCACGGCCTGGTAGCCGAGCACCAGGGCCGTCATGGGGTTGAGCCAGAGCACCCAGCGCCAGGCTTCAGGGAACATCGATAGGGGGAACAGAATGGGGCTCATGAAGATACCAATCGAGAGCACGAAGCCCACGATCTGGGCTGTATCGCGCAAGGCCGCCATGAGAATGGCGAGCGCATAGCCCAAAACCAGGCAGAGCAGGAACTGCAGACCCACCAGGATGGGCAGGGCCAGCAGCGCCGCGCCAAAATGGTTTTGAGGGCCATAGGCCAGTGCCAGCGCCAGCAGCAGCGGGCCATGCACCAGCATGCTGGCCAGCACCGAGCGGGCGGGGAAAAGCACCGGGGGCAGCGCATTCTTTTGCAGCACGCCGCCGGCCTCCACCAGGCTGAGCATGCCGCGCGATAGTGCGTCGCAAAAAGCCATCCAGGGCAGAGCACCAACGATCAGAAAGGCGCCTACGGCGCGGGTGGGCGCGTTTTCGCCCAGGCGCATGGCAAACACGATGTCGAACACCACGTAATACGCGGCCACCGTGAGCAAGGGTTGCACATAGGCCCACAGCACGCCGGCCGCTGTGCCAGCATAGCGTGCCGTGATTTCGCGGCGGGTCATCACCCACCAGAGGGCGCGTGCACGCCACAGGGCCTGGACTTGGGCCAGAAGCATGGGATGTGTCAGAAAAAACTTGCGGGACCCACCAGGAAATGAGTGCCTGGCGGGTGGCCTGGACACGCCAATTTAGTTGCGCTTGGCCTTCTCGGCGTCAATGAAGGATTGCAGCGCAGCAGAGTCGCCCTTGGCCTGGGCCTGGAGCTTGCCAATGGCTACCTCGCGGGCTTCCTTGAGCAGCTTGTTCCGGGCTTCGGTATGAAGCTGTTCGCGGACTTCGCTGAACTCCTTCATCTGGGCTGGCTTGCGGCCTTCCAGCTTGATGATGTGCAAGCCAAACCGGCTTTCCACGAGCCCGCTCAGGTCGCCGGGGTTCATCAGTGTGTCTAGTGCTTCATCAAATTCCTTGACCATGCGGCCCTTGGAAAACCAGCCCAGATCGCCCCCCTTGGCGGCACTGCCGGGGTCGGCGGAATGCTGCTTGGCTTGTTCCTCGAAGCTGGCGCCTGCTTTGAGGTCAGCCAGGATTTTTTCCATCTTGGCGCGGTCTTCGGGCGACTTACCCATGATCAGGATGTGCCGGGCCTGGAACTGGACGGGGTTCTCAAAGCGCTTGGGCTCGGCCTTGTAGGTGCTGCGCGCATAGGTTTCCAGGGCTTGGGCCGTGGGCTGAACCGTTGCATCGATCTGTGCAATCCACGCTTCGCCAAGGGCATTTTCCCGGGCCAGCTGCACCTTGGCCTGCACCGTAGCGTCCTTGTCCAGCCCGTTCTTTTCCGCATCCAGGGCAGCAGCACGGCGCAGGTAGATGTTGTCCACCAGTTGCTGCATTTGTGGCGGGTTGGTGAGCATTTTGACCTGGACTTCGGCGGGCATGCGTTGCAGTTCGGCATTGATGTCGTCAGACGTTACCTGAACGCCGTTGCTGCTTTGCAGAAGAACAGTGCTGGCTGCATGTGCAGCCAGGGGGGCGACCAGCATGGCAGTGGCTGCAAGGCGGGCCAGAAACGGGAAAGACATAGGGATGGTCATTGCAATGAAAGTGGAATGAGCAAAAGTAGCTATGGCCGCAACTTACAAGACGGCCGTCGTTTGGGTCATGGGTAGATTCGCAGCACGGACCTACCCATGGGCCAAACCTTAGACGAAAAAAAGGCGGGGAAATTCCCCGCCTTTTTGCTGAACTCAGCTAAACCGAATTAACGGCCGCTGGTGCGGTGGTTCCAGGTACCACCCAGGTTCACGCCCTTAGCCTTGGCGGCAGCGTAGCCCACCACTGGCAGGCCGTACACCACGCCAGCAGCAGGAACTGCCGGTTGGTGGGCGCTACGCAGACCCACGGTGTGCCAGCCTGCGGCATAGCCCACGTTGATGGTCGAAGTTGCCAGCTTGGCGCCCAGCACTTGCGATGCGGCGGCGTTGAATGCCAGCACGCTGGTTTCGCCGCAGAAGCGCAGTGCAACGTCAGGAGAAATCACAAAGGTGGTCTTGGTGTTTTCTTCTGCATCATAGGCGCGCATCGGAGCGCCAGGGGTCACGCACAGTTGCGAACCGTCAGCGCTGAGGGAGGCGTTGATCGTGCGCAGGTCACCACCAGCATCTGCTGGAACCGGAGCCACTGCCGCACCGGCGCTGGTGCCAGCCCAGAAGTTACGGTTCACGGACGTGTTCTGCAGAATGCGGGCGCCACCAGTTGCGGCGTAGTTCATGGCCACAGCGTAACGACGGGTGGGCATGGAGAACACCCAGTCAGTAGCGAAGTCAGCCACGGTGCCGGTCAGGTACTCGTTGGTCACCGACAGGGTGGACAGTGCATTTGCCAGGTTGTTGGCTTGTGCAGCAGTTTCAACACCGCTGACTGCAGCACCGGTTACGTAAGGCGTGGACAGGTCTGGGAAGTCATAGTTGGCAACCAGGGCAGCGAAGCCTGCAGTTTGCAGCAGGGGGTCAGCCGTGAAGCCTGCAACACCGGCAGCGCTGGTGGCGAAGCTAGGGTTATCAGACGTTTGGGGGAAGAACACCAGGTTGCCGGAGCCGGAAACACCTGCAGCCGTGTTGGCGCGGATAGCAACGGCCTCGCCGGAGAACGAGGCCTTGTCAGCCAGGTTCACCACGGTCCAGTTGGCGGTCAGGCCGCCTGTGGGCCAGCTGTAGCCGCGGGTGGCGGGATTGTTCGCGCCAGCAGCCTGAACCAGATCAAAAGCCTGAGCGTTCATCGTTCCTGCCGTGCAAGGCGCCACGCCATTCACGTGCTTGATAGCCGTGAACAGGCTGCCTGCTGCTGCATTCGGGGGAATGTCAGCCATGTTCAGGATTTCGATGTAGCCTTCGCGCGTTTGTGCGGCGGCGGCGCCCAGTACGCGACCAGTCTTGAACAGGCCGTTTTGCGATTGGATGTCTGCCTTGGAGGGCAGCGTGCAGCTATTGTCTGGGGTCGTCAGAGCCGACAGTTCGCCGTTGGCGGACACATTGGCCGTCCACATGTCGCCAGGCGACAGGAAGATGGTGATGTCGAAAATATCGTCAGAGTTCGAGGCGCCACGGAAACGCAGCTTCACAGCCTTACCGTTGGTTTCATCGGTGTTGATCAGGTTCAGCAGCGTGGCGTTCGTGCCTTGCGTGGTGAAATAAGGAACCACCAGAATGTGACCAACGCCGGTCACAGTCGGAGCCAGTGCCGTAGCAGCATTGGCAGGCACAGCCAAACCAGCGGGAGCGCCGCCGACGTTCGTGCCGGAATTGTCAAAAACAGCTGCATTGGCCGCACCAGACAGGCCACCAACCATGGCAGCAATGCTCAGGGCGAGAAGATTTTTTCTCATGTATGAACTCCAGTTAAAAATTGAAAGCGCAACTACCAAGATTGATTACGCTGCGTCATGGTAGCACAGCCGTTTCAGGGCACAACACCCGCGCTGCACTGTGCGAAACCGATGTTTGCAAAATACAACAGCGACCACGTTCGGCGGTTTCGGGTTGAAGATTTCAGCCTGAAAACCGTCACCGGCCCGGGTGGCTAAAGTTTAGCGGAGCAGATGGTCCCAAGGGAGGGTTGCTCCACCGACGCGCCCAAATACAAGGCGGGGCGTGGTTTTTTTCACACTCCGGGGATGGGCTGTGCCGGAAAGTGCGTAGCCCGTATGTTGGCGCGGTGCCACAAGCGGGGCTTTGCCGTGGGCGCGGCGGCAAGTGGGCTCCGCGCTTGTGACATTGCTGTGCTAAGTTGCCACGGCATGGCCGCATCGTGTTTGTTCTCTATTATCGAGTGTGCTGATGGTCTCTGTAGGAGGGTGATATCCGCAGGAAGGGGATGCGCTTATCCAAGACGCGCCAGATATCGGCCGCGGATGCCTTGCAGTTGTGTAGATTGTTGCGCCTTTGTTGCCAAGCGTATCTTGCGCCGAGGAGTGCGTGCCATTTGGCTTGCACGCCAATGCGGCCTTGCCCCCGGGCCGCCAGCACCAGCAGGCTGGCAATGTTGGCCGCCAGGTGAAGGGGTAACAATGCCCAGAGCAGCGGGCCGGGCATATTCTTTATATAGGTCCAGACCATGTTGCGATGGCCATGGTAGCTAGCAAAGCCGCTGCGCTTGCCGCCACTGGTGGCGCTGCCGACATGCGTGACCCAGGCCTGCGGTGCATAGCGTGAGGTATGGCCGGCAAGGCGGAGCCGAAAGCCCGCATCCACGTCTTCCATATAGCAAAAATAGCGTTCGTCGAATCCGCCAATCTCCTGCAGTGCATGGCGGCGGTAGAGCGCTGCTGCGGCGCATGGAGCAAATATCTCGCGTTCAATCAAATGGCTGGGCTGCTGTGGCTGGCCATGCCCTTCTCGCCAGGCCAGTCCGCTCAGGTGGTAGCAGTCGCCAGTGCCGTCGAGCTGGGTGGGGGCTTCATGGCACAACTGGCGGGAGCCTACGGAGGCGGCCTTGGGGTGGGCCTGGGCCACTTTCAGTAGTTGCTCGATCCAATCGGGGGCTGCGAATGCGTCGGGGTTGAGCAGGGCGACGTAGTGTGTGGTGGCAACCTCAAGCGCGCGGTTGTTGCCTGCGGCAAAGCCCAGGTTGGAGGGCATGCGCAATACCGTGAGGCGGTCCCATGGGGGGAGCTGGGCAAGCGAATTGTCCGAGCTGGCGTTGTCAACAACCAAGACCCGGGCTGGCAAGGTTGTTTGCGCTTGAAGGTGCTTTACGCAGGTGGCGAGCATCTCGCCACCGTTCCAGTTGACGATGATGACCGTCACGTCGTCGCCATCCGCTGGCGGGGCGGCTGGCGTGCCTTCCAGCGGGCTCATCCGTGATATAGCTTCTGCAACCCGGTGTCTGTATCGCGCTCGAAAACGCGCCGGCGACTGACAAAGCTGCAGTGCAGCGGTGTCTTGACGTGCCAGGAGTGTTGGGTCAGCAGAAGACAGGGGTTGTGGTAGGGGTCACCCAGGTGGAGGAATTCTCTCCAGCGTGCCACGAAGGCGGCGGAGTCTTTGGGGTGCGGGTCTTCTCCGATGCTTTTGCCCCGGGTGTAGGACTCATGGTGGATCAGAATTGCCGGGGGGCATTGCAGGATGCGCCAGCCTTTCTCCAGTACGCGCAGGCAGAGATCCACATCGCCAAAGCCCACGGCCAGCCCTTCGTCCAGGCCATGGACTGCGTCGAAAGCGTCTTTGCGGATCAGCAAGCAGGCGGCGGTAACGGCGGACACCTCGTGTGGGATGGCGAGGCGGCCGAGGTATCGGATGTCGGGTTGGTCGGGGTCCACCTTGAGGTATTTGCCATAGTGCTCGGCGATGCCAAAGGCACCGACACACACGCCCGCATGCTGCACGCTGCTGTGGTCGGGGTAGAGCAATTCCGCCCCCACAATGCCTACGGAGGGGTCTTGCGCGAGTTGGAGCATTTGCTCAAGCCAGCCGGGCTTGAGTGCCTCTATGTCATTGTTGCAAAGCAGATAGTGGCTGTACGGCCGGTCTAGCTGGGCGATGGCCCAGTTGTTGATGGATGAGAAGTTGAAGGGGCCTTCGTAGCGCAGCACCTTCGCGTTTCCCCCCAGTGTGGAGAGATAAGCCATGGTCTCTGGGTCGTCGGAGGCATGGTCGATGACGATGATGTCGTAGGATGCCTCCTGGACCGTATTCCTGATGCTCTCAACGCATTGCCGGACCAGATCGCCGTGGTTTTTGGTCGGAATGATGATGGCTGTCCGCAGGCCTTCTTGCAGGGGATGGTGGGTTTTGAAAAAGTTGAACCCGGCGCCTGCGCTCACCTGACCATGGATGTTGCTGCGCCCCAGGTGTTGCTGAAGTATGCGAGTGGAGGTGTCCATGACAACCGACGCCTTATCGTGTCCCGAGGAGGTCGGAACGACGCGCCAGAGATAGAGGATCTCGGGAAGGTGGACAATGATCTGGGATTTCTCACTGGCCCGCAGGATGAGGTCATAGTCTTGTGAGATGGTCAGCGTTTCGTCAAATCCACCAATTTCCTTCAGAAGGCTGGTGCGAAAGCCCACTAAGTGGACGATGTAGGGGTGCCCCCGCAGGTATTCGGGTGAGAACGCGGGGCGGTGGGCGTGGTACAGCATTTCCTTGCCGTTTGCTGAAATCATCATCTCATCCGAGTACACCATGTCGGCCTGGTTGTGGATGACTGCCTCGGCAACACGGAAGATGGCCTGCGGTTCCAGCAAGTCATCATGGTCCAGGAAGACGCAAAATGGTCCGGTTGCCATTTGCAGTGCCTGGTTAGATGCATGCGAGACGCCTCGGTTGCTGGTGCTCAGGTGGAGCTTGATGCGCTGGTCTTCGGCGGCGAAGTCCGAAAGTATCCGCTGGACGTGTGGCTTGCTGGAGCCGTCGTCTGCGATGCAAAGTTCCCAGTTGGGGTAAATCTGTGCCTTGACCGATTGCAGCATGGCCTTGAGTAGCGGGGCTGCGGTGTTGTAGGTGGGCACAATGATAGAAATCTTGACGGAGGCGCCCTTTTCCTGCAGCTGTTTCTCGATCAGAGGTCTTACGTTGACATCAAATGAGTGCCTGTACATGTGCCAGGTATTGCTGCTCACCTTGGGGGGGATGCTGAGTAGGGCTCCCTTGAGTTGCTGCACTCCTCCCAGGCGAAGGGAGGTGCTCAGGTGGCGCAGGTTGCTGCGGAAGGCGGAGGGGGTCTGGAACAGGCGATATAGGCTGCGAACCAGCAGCCATACCTTGCGTGGCATGTCCTGCAAGGCGCTTACGGGGGAGGTCACTTTGAAAATACTCCGAGATTCTTGTGCTCAATGGCAGTGCTGCCAAGGGTGGTGTTGTGTTGGGCTGTTCTAGCGGTCGTGCGTCTCTGCGGCGGCTCAAGTCGTTGGTGGATTGCGTAAGTGCCTGGCGGGTCACTGGCCCATCAGGTTTGTATGCCACCAGATCGACAGTCTTTGGGGCGCTGAACCGTTCCCCGCCATGGCGCGGCCTTGGCGGTGTATCCGAAGCATCGACTCATTTAGGGCGTTTCTGCGCGATCTTCGACGGGAGTCGGTGTTGGCTCCCGGGGCGAGGGGGGATCTTTGCGCAGGTAATCTTTCTCGTACGACCAACTCCCTATTTTCGCATCCGCCATGGCTGCACTGTAACAAGGCGTTCTCACCGGTCCTTTGCCTGTCAGGAAATGCTGGGTCCGAATGTCGGTAAAGAACAGCCTCCATTGATGCGCTGACGTTTTCCAGGGCATCAACCAAGTCCAGTGGCGATACTGGAGCCGCTCGGGGAAGGCGCCGATATCAGGCGCGACGATAGGAACCCCGGCCTGTAGGCAGGCGCTGAGGGTGTAGCTGTAGGTCTCTGGCCATTGCGCGGGAAACCAGACGACATCTGGCTTCAGGCGCCGCAGAAGGCTAGGCAGGTCTTCGTCTTGGTACGCGCCGTGGATGGTCAGGCTCGCATGGGGTTGGGTTTTCAAGGCCCGATGTGCGTAGCCCACCAGGTGAAACTCCAGGGGGGATTCGTGCTGTGCGGCCCCGATGGCGGTGGCTTCGAGTGTGTCGGCGCCTTTCAGTTCACCCACCGCGCCTATCACCAGGATGCGCAGATTGGCATGCGGGGCGATGGTCGCGGGGGTGGGTTCGGGCAACTGGGCGTCAGGGGGGATGTCGGTATGCCGCGCAAGTCGGATACGAGCGCCAGGGAAATACTTGATGATTCTGCGCCCAGTGTCCAGGCTCGGTGCGAGAACGTTGCGCGCGCCGGAGAGGAATAGCTTGTGGCGCAATCTCCATTCCTCGATGGTTTCCTGGGTCGGTGTTGGGCGCTCCTCCAGGCAGGCCGTGCATTGAGCGATTCCTGCTTCTCCGCAGTAGGCGTGTTGTGTGTCTGCCATGGCGATCTGAGGGCATGCCGTGTAGTAGTCATGCACCGTGAAGTCATACGACACGCCAAGCCGTTCCGGAATTTTCATCATCTGCGGGTCCAGCCCTAGCAGGTGGTGGAAGTGCACATGCTCGATGCGGATGGTTTTCAGAAAATCCAGGAGTTGGACAGACTGCGTGGGCCAATGGTAGGTTCGCTGCATGGTTTCGTTTTCGGCGAGCCAATGCAGGCGTACGTGGTGACCTTCAATCGGTATCAGCAAAATGGTTGTTGCTGATTTTTCCATGTGGGCGGCAAGTTCTTTGACATGGCGCAGGGTGCCGCCCCCCAGGGAGTGAACTACCGCCAGTATTCGGGGCAGGGGGACTGCCTGCAGTCGCGCCAGGTCTATTGCTTCACGAAAGGGGCGCGCAGGGTCTGATGCAACAAAGGTCTGCACCGTTGGTTCATATTCAGGGTGCAGGCGCCGCAGGGTTTCCATGGCGGCCAGTTCGCGCGGGCCTTTGGTCTCGCCGAAGCTAATGCCACCCGTGTGCAGCACAAATGTGTCTAGTGCGTGCAGATTTCTCCAGCCCTTTTTAGCAGCCCGAATGCAGAAGTCGTTTTCTTCGCCGTAGCCCTTGCCATAGTTCTCGATGTCAAACATCCCAATCTGCGACAGGCAATCTCGGCGTATGTACAAGCAAAAGCCTACGCCCGTGGGTATGTCCAGAACGCCCCCGGGATTTGTAGACGCAAAAACCGCATCAAGCTGTCCGGTGGTGTACCCGGGAGGAAGCCTGTTGCCGGTGCAGAACTGTGGGTAGCTGCAAATGGTGGCATTGTTGGAAAACGGTGTCACCGTGGCTACGTTGGGGGCTGTGTATGCGGCTGTACGGAGCCGGTCCAGCCAGTTGCCTGCCACTTCCGTGTCGCTATTGAGCAAAAGGACGTCATGGGTGTCGCTCAAGGACATTCCTCTGTTGACCGTGCCGACGAAGCCCTGGTTGCTTTCATTTTCCAGCAGTTGGATCCTGGGGTCAGCCGCAGCCTTGGCTCTGAGCCAACGGGTCAACTCTGGCTCGGGGCTGTCGTCGTTGATGACGATGAGGCGAATGGTGGTTTCATTGGCGCTGGAGAGTACCGACTCCAGGCATCGCTGGGTGTCTTCGAGGCCGCGGTACACCGGAACCACGACATCCACGGCTGGTGCAGGGGGAGCTGAAACTTCGGGCTCGGTTGCGCTGGGTTCGACTGGCTCCGGCAGGGGTTCGGCTGGAGACGGGGGGGGCACAGGTTCGGGCTCGGGGGGCGGTGCGGACGAGTGGGGCGGTGCGGACGAGTGGGGCGGGGCGCCTCGTCCCAGCAGTCGATCAATCCGCATTTTTGCTCGCACGGCGGGACGTGTCGCGCGGTAGGCGGTGGAGGTTTCTATGCGCTGCACATGCTCCTGCAGCTGCGTATACAAGGCCTGCAGTTGTGCGTGCTGGTGCTGTAGCGGGATTGTGCGCGTAAATTCTTCTTCAAAGTGTCTGGCTGCCGCCGAGGCCGCTTCGGCGTCTCGCTGCCATCGGGCCAGCGTGTGCTCTAGGTGGGCAATTTGTTCGCTCAATGTGCGGGTGGCGGATGAGAGGGCTAGATAGTCGGCCGACATGGGCCAGCCCATGTCGGCCTCCAGCCGGGCGCCTTGGGTTTCCATGCTCCGGGTCAACGCTTCGGGTGGAATGGGGAGTTTGAGCCAAGGGTCGTCGCCGTACAGGAGAAGCAATGCGGCGTCCGAGATGGTGGCCATGGGCACGCTCCATGTGATCTGGTCGTGCGGTGCCTGTTGTAGGGTTCGGGATGAATCGGTATTGGCGGTCCAGCTCCAGCGCACGATGCCATCGGCGTCTCTTAGGCGAAGGCTATAGAGATGCAGGAAGCCTGGGCGGTCTGCGGGGTCAAGGCGCAGTTCGGTGATGCCGCTGTCTCGGTGGGGGAGGTCAAAGGCCAGAGTTTGCCGCCCATTACCCATTCCCCCTCGGGCCGTAATTTTTTCTTCTTCGTTGTATGCCCCCTCCCTGCCAAGGTAGAGTTGGGCGGTAAACAGCGCATGCGCTTCAGGCTCGAAGCTGGACAAAGGCTTGGATTGCTCGGGGTTTGCGTCAGCAGGGCGTGCGGTTCCTATATATTGATAAGCCAATGCGTCGGAGGTGGCGAGCAAGTAGCGCGCGACTGCGGGGGGCAGTTGATCGAAGGCGACGTTGAATTCGGAGTCGGGCACCGGCCGTGTGATGGCTTCCAGCGGTTCAAGGGTCCAATGGTTGTCGGCCATGAAGCGGGAGAGAGACTTGCGGGTGAAAAACCGAACATGCGTGCTGTCCAGAAGGCCCTCTTCGCGGTACTTGAATTCACCCTGCATGAGCTCCGCTACCAACCCGCAGTAAGCAGCGTTGGGGACGGATAGCAATAGTTTTCCTTGCGGACGCAAGAGTTTTCGACACGCAGAGAGTACGCGTTCGGGTTGTCGCAGGTGTTCTAGAACGTCCGCGCAAACTATGGTGTCATAACTTTGGCCGGGAAAGAGTGATGTCAGGTCGGCCGTTTCCAGGTTGGCAACTTCAACTCGCCGGTAGTGCGTTTGTGCATGAGTCGCCTCTGTCTGGTTCAGTGTCACGCCATCCGTTTCACAATTGCTATTCTTTTTTAAATACTCGCCCAGAGCGCCACTGCCGCAACCGAGGTCCAGTACGGCTGAACGAGGGGGGATGTGGTTAGCAAGTACAGAGAGCGATGTTTTTTCGTTGGCATGGATGCTGCGAAGGTAAACGTGCAGTTCCGGATTTGGATGCGTCATTTCGGAATTGTGACGGGATGAGGTGGGCTGAATCTGCTACTTTTGGCAGTAGGCGATATGGGGGCGACAATAGAGGATGATGGCTCCTGTTCATTCCCCTTCGCCAAGTCTTGTGGTTTCTATTGTCAGTCATGGGCACGGTTCCTGTGTGCAGGCACTATTAACCGCCATTGGCAAACACAGTGCGGGAATTGTCACCAGGGTGGTTCTTACCCTGAATGTTCCCGAGCCGGAGCCGCAGGCGCCCCTGTCTGGGTGGCCATTTGTACTTGATGTGAAGCACAACTTGGCGCCCCTTGGTTTCGGTGCAAACCACAACAATGCTCTGCGTAACGCTCGTGAGCAATTTGTATGCGTGCTCAATCCTGATGTTCAATTCGCCACAGCAGATCCGTTCGCACCTTTGGTCGAGATAGCTGCGCTGCCTGAGGTGGGGTGCAGCTATCCTGAGCAGGTGGATGGATCGGGGCGCTTGCAGGATTTTGAGCGTGAACTGCCGAGCCCGTGGGCGTTGCTGAGGCGAAGAATGTTTCATCGGCAAGACTCCCGGGTTGACTGGGTCAGTGGGGCCTGCATGGTGTTTTCATCGCGGGTCTGGGACACGTTGGGGGGATTTGATGAGCGTTACTTTTTGTACTGCGAAGATGTGGACTTGTGCCTCCGACTTAGATTGGCCGGACTAAAGCTGGCCAAGGCGCCGGCATCCATAGTTCACGCTGGTCAAAGAGCCAGCAGGCGCAATGCACAGCATTTACTTTGGCATGTTCGGAGCCTGTTCCGGCTCTGGCGTTCGCCTGCATATGGACGCGTGCAGGAACTGCGTGGCGCTCAAGCCGTCGTGATCACGGGTACCATCGACGCTCCATGATCTGGTTGTCTGTTGTTGGTTTTTTTGTGGCGGCGCTGGCGGCTGGACTCATTGTTCGATGGGTACGGGAGCATGCTGCCGTATACGGCGAGTCCATGCCTCAGAGGTTCCATCTGGGGCATGTCCCCCGTGTTGGAGGCGCCGCCCTGCTGCTGGGGATGTCTGTGAGTTGGGGATTAGGCGTCCTGCAGTCCTTGCAGTGGGGCGATCCCGGCTCGCTGAGGCTGGGGGCCTGGGTGTGGGAGTGGCTGGTGGTGTTGCTGCCCGCTGCCCTGGGGGGTATTGCCGAAGACATGACCCAGCGTCTGTCTGTCCGCTACCGCCTGATTCTGACCGGCGCATCGGGCGTCCTGGCCGTTGTCCTGCTGAACCTGACCCTGCCCCGCATGGGCTGGCCCTGGCTGGATGCCGTTCTGGCGGCAGCTCCCTGGTTGGGCATTGCCATCGTGGTGCTGGCCGTGGCGGGTCTGCCCCATGCCTTCAACATTATTGATGGTTACAACGGGTTGGCAGGCATGGTGGCACTGATTGTCTGCCTGGCGCTGGCCCATGTGGCCCTGCAGGTGGGCGATCGGGCGCTGGCGGCGTTGCTGGTGTCCACGGCGGCGGCCACAGGGGGGTTCCTGGTCTGGAACTACCCCCGGGGCATGCTGTTTGCCGGCGATGGGGGAGCTTATGTGTGGGGCGTGGTGATTGCCATGGCCAGCATTTCGCTTGTGCAGCGCAACGCGGATGTCTCGCCGTGGTTTCCCATGCTGCTGCTGATCTACCCCGTCTGGGAAACGGTTTTCTCCATCTACCGCAAGGCGGTGCGTGGGATCTCGCCAGGGGTGGCCGATGCCCTGCATTTCCACCAGCTCATTTACCGCCGCATCGTGCGCGGGGTTTTCCATGACGATGAGTCGCGCCGCATGCTGATGCGCAACAACCGCACTTCGCCGTACCTGTGGGGTTTTACCCTGCTGACCGTGGTGCCCGCCGTGCTGTTCTGGAACAACACGCTGCTGCTCATGGCGTTCTGTGGGCTGTTTGTGGTCAGCTACGTGATGGCCTACCTGGCCATCGTGCGCTTCAAGGTGCCGCACTGGCTGCGCCACTGACCAGCCCGGGAACCGCCGGGTTCTGCCGCTCGCCCGGCGCCCGGGTTTGTGGAGTGCAGTTCAACCTCCCGACAGCTGTGCGCCCCGTGAATGCGGCACAATTTGCGCTTCACCCTGTTTGTTTTTCTTCTTCCGGATGGCACGCCCCCATGACCGACCTTCTTTCGATTGCCCCCCGCGACAAGGCTGAAATCCTGGCCCAGGCGCTGCCTTACATCCGCAAGTTCCATGGCAAGACCATGGTCATCAAGTACGGCGGCAACGCCATGACCGATCCGGCCTTGCAGGCGGACTTCGCCGAAGACGTGGTGCTGCTCAAGCTGGTGGGCATGAACCCCGTGGTGGTGCATGGCGGTGGGCCGCAGATTGAAACGGCCCTGAACCGCCTGGGCAAGAAGGGCGAGTTCATCCAGGGCATGCGTGTGACCGATGCCGAGACCATGGAGGTGGTCGAGTGGGTGCTGGCGGGGGAGGTGCAGCAGGACATCGTCGGCTTGATCAACCAGGCGGGCGGCAAGGCCGTGGGCCTGACCGGCCGCGATGGCGGCATGATCCGCGCCCAGAAGCTCAAGATGGTGGACAACAAGAACCCGTCCATCGAGCACGACGTGGGCCAGGTGGGCGACATCGTCTCCATCGACCCGAGCGTGGTGAAGGCGCTGCAGGACGACGCCTTCATCCCTGTTATCAGCCCCATCGGTTTTGGCGAGAACAACGAGAGCTACAACATCAACGCCGACGTGGTGGCCAGCAAGCTGGCTGAAGTGCTCAAGGCCGAGAAACTGGTGCTGTTGACCAACACCCCCGGGGTGCTGGACAAGGCGGGCAACCTGCTGACCGACCTGACGGCTCGCCGCATTGACGAGTTGTTCGCCGATGGCACGATCTCTGGCGGCATGCTGCCCAAGATTGCTGGCGCGCTGGATGCCGCCAAAGCCGGGGTCAATGCCGTGCACATCATCGACGGCCGGGTGCCCCATGCCATGCTGCTGGAGATCCTGACCGAGCAGGCCTACGGCACGATGATCCGGTCACACTGATTTTTTGACACCTCTTTTTTGACACTTCTGCGGCCCGCCATGCGCTTGCTCTTGGTCGAAGACGATGTGATGGTGGCCAGCGGCATCAAGCTGGGGCTGACCGACGCGGGTTATGCCGTGGACTGGGTCGGCAGCGGCGAGCGTGCCGAAGAGGTGTTGCGCACCGAATCGTTCGACGCAGCCATCATCGATATTGGCCTGCCGGCCATGGACGGCCTGGAGCTGACACGCCGACTGCGGCGCCCGGACATGGCGAGCCCCGCCATGCCGGTGCTCATTCTCACGGCGCGCGACGCCTTGCATGACCGTGTGCAGGGGCTGGATCTGGGCGCAGACGACTACATGGTCAAGCCTTTTGAACTGCCTGAGTTGCTGGCGCGCCTGCGGGCGCTGCTGCGCCGTTCGCAGGCGGCGACCACGGCGGTGCTGAGCTTCGGCCCGCTGGAGCTGGACACCGCCGGGCGCCGCGCGAGCATCCGCAGCGATGCGGGTGAGCAGGTGATCGAGCTGGGGCCGCGCGAGTGGACGGTGCTGGAGTACCTGCTCATCAATGCCCCCAAGCCCGCCAGCAAGGACAAGCTCCTGCAGGCACTGACAGGCTGGGACAAGGAGATCACGCCCAACGCGGTCGAGGTCTACGTCTCCCGCCTGCGCGGCAAGCTCGAGCCCCATGGCGTCGCGCTGCGGTCGATCCGCGGGTTCGGCTACCGGCTGGAACTCCAGAACCCCTGACGGGGCAGTGGCCCCGGTCTCTTTCCTCCCCTTTGCCTGCCATGCTGCTTCGGACCCCTTCCCCCAAGCGGCCCGGTTTGCGCGCCATGACGTCCGACCTGCGGACCCGGCTGCTGCTGATGCTGGTGCTGCCGCTGTGTGTGCTGGCGCTGGTGGGAGTCTGGCTGGACTACCGCTCGGCCGATGAGGCAGCCGTCCAGCACGACCAGCGCCTGGTGCGCCTGCTGCCCGCGCTGGCCGACTCGGTGCTGGCGCCGCCCATCCGCGACAACGCGTCGCCCTTGCTGCTGCTGGCACCGCCGATCGAGGAGTTTCTGCGCCAGAACGTGGGATTTTCTGCCTACAGCGTGCGCGACACCTCGGGGCGGCTGTTGATGGGGGACGATTGGGTGCATGGGGCGGTGCCTACCACGCAGGCCCCCGAGTTCCACAGCGTGGAGTTCGGTGGCGTGACCTACCGGGTGGCCGTGCAGCGTGGCCGCACGGGCGCGGGAGAGCTGGTGGTGGCCTTGGCCGATGGCTCCGACCCGCGCCAGAAATGGGCCCAGCAGCTGCTGCTCAGGGTGTTGTTGCCCAATCTGGTGCTGTTGCTGGCGGCTGGGTTTGCCATCCACTGGGCAGTGCGGCAGGCCTTCAAGCCGCTGGTGGGGCTGGCCGAGGCGGTGGAGCGCCGTTCGCCGCGCGACCTGAGTCCTATCGATGAAGCCGCCTCGCCCGACGAGGTGCGCCCGCTGGTGCACTCGCTCAACCGGCTGTTTGCCCTGGTCAATGCCCAGGCCGAGGGGCAGCGCCGGTTTGTGGCCGATGCGGCCCACCAGTTGCGCACGCCGCTGGCGGGGCTGCAGGCGCAGGTCGAAGCCTGGGCCATGATGGCCAAGGCGGCGGC
>CAYXSL010000015.1:0-41435 GCA_964466605.1 uncultured Verminephrobacter sp. | reverse complement strand
TCCTGGCCTACGTCCGCAGCAATCTGTTCTACTTTAATTTTTTCGCCGGAAGCAACGCGATACTGCTTGCCGCCGGTTTTTATGACCGCGTACATGTTGACCTCTTGATATGAGTTCCGCAGACGAATTTCTGCAGAGCCCATGAGTATAGCGCATCACCTGCCCCAGGTCTAGCCCCCTTGCGGCTTGGCGCAACGCTGCGCCACCGAGCAGCAAAGACCCTGTTCTGCTCTTCCTATAATCCGGGCACTTTCTGTGACCGCCATCTTGACTGACCATACCGCCCCCTCTGCCTCCCCACTCACGCTCGTTGCGCAGGACATGCACGAGGTTGACAAGGTCATCGCGCGGCGCCTGACGTCCAGCGTGCCGCTGGTCGCCCAGATATCGCAGTACATCATTGCCGCTGGCGGAAAGCGCCTGCGGCCTGCGCTGCTGCTGATGGTGTGCGGAGCGTTGGGCTACCGCGGCGACCACCGGTTCAGCCTCGCTGCAGTGGTCGAGTTGATTCACACCGCCACGCTGCTGCACGACGACGTGGTGGACGCATCGACGCTGCGCCGAGGCCGCCCCACGGCCAACGAGACATTCGGCAATCCCGCCAGCGTGCTCGTTGGCGACTTCCTGCACACCCGCTCTTTCCAGATGATGGTGGAAGCGGGGAGCATGCGGATCATGGAAATCCTCTCCGAAGCCACGAACGTGATCGCCGAAGGGGAAGTGCTTCAACTCATGAACATGCATGACGCCTCCTTGGACGAGGCGGGCTACCTGCGGGTGATCCGCTCCAAAACCGCCAAGCTGTTCGAAGCCAGTGCCAGACTCGGGGCCGTGCTGGCCAATAGTGCACCCGAGATTGAGGAAGCTTGCGCTACTTATGGGCAGGCCTTGGGCACCGCTTTTCAGATCATTGATGACGTTCTGGACTACGACGGTGACGCCACCGAAATGGGCAAAAACCTGGGTGACGACCTCCGGGAGGGGAAGTCAACACTGCCACTGATTGCGGCCATGGAGCGCGGCACACCCAGCCAGGCACTCGTTGTTCGCCAAGCCATCGAGCAAGGTTCAACGGAACAATTGAGCGAAATCATCCAAATCGTCCGGGCCACTGGCGCCCTGGACGTTACGCGGGCAGCTGCATTCACCGAAGCCCATCGGGCCATAGCTGCCGCAGAGCAGCTTCCAGCCAACACCCATTCAAAGGGCTTGCTAGAATTAGCCGCGCAATTGCTCGCGCGGCGAAACTAAAACGCCAATTACACCCGCCAATGGGTGCTATGCGATCAACGGGGTGTAGCTTAGCCTGGTAGAGCGCTACGTTCGGGACGTAGAGGCCGGAGGTTCGAATCCTCTCACCCCGACCATAAATCCGCCACCCAAACACGCATTCGTATCGCGTGTGGCGCAGGTACCAATATCCAGCGCTGTACACCGCCTGCGCGATCGGTGATGATAGGATGGTTTCTTTTCCACACCTAACACATTACCGGTTACATGGCCGCTGTTGATACTGTCCCCAAAGAAGCCTCAGTCGCCCTTCCCGGCCTGGGTCGGGCGTTGATGTCTGCTGGCAAACTGACGCAAAAGTCGGCCGAGGATATTTACAAAAAATCACAAACCAGCCGCACTAGCTTTATCGCCGAGTTGACGGGCTCCGGTGCAGTATCTGCAGCTGACCTGGCGCATACGGTATCCGCCGTTTTTGGGGCGCCGCTGCTTGACTTGGATGCAATTGACCCATTGCGCCTGCCCAAAGAACTGCTGGACAACAAAATATGCCAGGCTTATCGGGTTGTAGTGCTCAGCAAACGCAACAACCGGCTGATTGTTGCCACGGCAGACCCCACGGACAAGGAAGCTGCAGAAAAGATCAAATTCACCACACAAATGGGTGTGGATTGGATTATTGCAGAATATGACAAGCTGAGTCGCCTGGTTGAATCAACCACAAAATCAACCAGTGAATCCATGGACACGCTGGTGAGTGGAGGTGGTGATTTTGAGTTTGACGAGACCCCTATTGAAAATGCCCCTGAGGAACCCGATCCAGGCAGCACAGAGGTTGAAGACGCGCCTATTGTAAAATTCTTGCACAAGATGCTACTCGATGCCTTCAATATGCGGGCTTCCGATTTGCACTTTGAGCCCTACGAACACCAGTACCGAGTCCGCTTCCGAATTGACGGGGAGTTGCGCGAGATAGCTTCGCCCCCGATTGCTATCAAGGACAAGCTGGCCTCGCGTATTAAAGTGATTTCGCGTATGGACATCTCGGAAAAACGAATTCCGCAAGATGGCCGGATGAAGCTAAAGGTAGGCCCCGACAGAGTCATTGATTTCCGCGTCAGCACTTTGCCCACCTTGTTTGGTGAAAAAATTGTGATCCGTATTCTGGATCCAAGCAGTGCTAAGCTGGGTATCGACGCATTGGGCTATGAGCCTGTAGAGAAGGAACGACTTCTGCAGGCCATTGGCCGCCCCTACGGGATGATTTTGGTGACTGGGCCGACGGGCTCCGGCAAGACCGTTTCTCTCTACACCTGCCTGAATCTGCTCAACAAGCCGGGCGTCAATATTGCGACCGCCGAAGACCCCTCCGAAATCAACCTACCCGGCGTGAACCAGGTCAATGTCAATGAGAAGGCAGGACTGACATTTGCTGTCGCACTCAAGTCCTTTCTCCGCCAGGATCCGGACATCATCATGGTGGGGGAAATCCGGGATCTGGAAACTGCCGACATCTCGATCAAAGCCGCCCAGACAGGTCACCTGGTGTTGTCCACCCTGCACACCAACGACGCGCCTACGACGCTGACACGCATGCGCAATATGGGCATTGCGCCCTTCAACATCGCATCCAGCGTAATCTTGATCACAGCTCAGCGGCTAGCGCGCAGACTCTGTCCCGCCTGCAAGACCCCTGCAGATATTCCCCACGAGACGCTCGTGGAAGCCGGCTACAAGGAAGAAGACATCGACGGCTCGTGGGTCACCTACCGCCCCGTCGGCTGTTCTGCGTGCAATAACGGCTACAAGGGCCGCGTCGGCATTTACCAGGTCATGCCGGTATCTGAAGATATACAGCGCATTATTCTTCGCGACGGAAGTGCCTTGGAAATTGCAGAGCAGGCGCGCGCCGAAGGCGTGCGTTCGCTGCGCGAGTCCGGGCTCCACAAGGCTAGGCTCGGCATGACCTCTCTCGAAGAGGTCTTGGCGGTTACCAACGAATAGCATCCACTGACGAGGGCAGCATGGCTACCGCAGCATCAAAAAGAGATATCAAGGATTTTGTCTTCGAATGGGAGGGCAAGGACCGAAATGGGAAAATCGTACGTGGAGAAATCCGTGCGGTGGGTGAAAATCAGGTTCAGGCCACATTGCGTCGTCAGGGTGTTTTTCCTACAAAAATCAAGAAGCGCCGCATGCGCTCGGGCAAGAAAATCAAGCCCAAAGATATCGCCCTATTCACACGGCAGCTGGCGACCATGATGAAAGCCGGTGTTCCGCTGTTGCAGGCTTTCGATATTGTAGGAAGAGGCAACACGAACGCCAGCGTCACCAAATTGCTCAACGATATCCGGGGGGACATTGAGACAGGAACTTCGCTAAATGGTGCGTTCCGCAAGTACCCGATGTATTTTGACAGCCTCTACTGCAATTTGGTGGAGGCAGGGGAAGCCGCGGGCATTTTGGAAGCACTTCTGGATCGGCTTGCTACCTATATGGAGAAAACCGAGGCAATTAAGTCAAAAATCAAGTCGGCCTTGATGTACCCGATATCCGTGATCATTGTGGCTTTTGTCGTTGTCACAGTGATCATGATTTTTGTGATTCCAGCGTTCAAAGAGGTCTTCACGTCATTTGGCGCAGATCTTCCCGCACCCACGCTGTTTGTGATGGCAATCAGTGAGATTTTTGTGAAGTGGTGGTGGTTGATTTTCGGCGCTATAGGCGGCGGTTTTTTCTTCTTCATGCAAGCGTGGCGCCGCAACGAAAAAATGCAGATGTTCATGGATCGGCTGCTTTTGCGCATGCCCGTTTTCGGAGTCCTGATCGATAAATCCTGCGTGGCGCGCTGGACCCGGACGCTGTCCACCATGTTTGCCGCTGGCGTTCCGCTGGTAGAGGCACTGGACTCCGTGGGCGGCGCGGCAGGCAATTCCGTTTACGCCATGGCCACAGACAAAATTCAGCAAGAAGTGTCCACGGGCACCAGCCTGACAGCAGCGATGGGCAATGCCAACATTTTCCCTTCCATGGTGCTGCAGATGTGCGCTATCGGGGAAGAGTCCGGCTCCATTGACCATATGCTGGGCAAAGCGGCAGATTTCTATGAGTCGGAAGTGGACGACATGGTGGCCGGTCTGTCCAGCCTGATGGAGCCCATCATCATCGTGTTCCTGGGCACCTTGATTGGCGGAATCGTGGTTTCCATGTACCTCCCCATCTTCAAGCTCGGTCAGGTCGTGTAATGGAGTTCGAGGTATGGTGGGGCGCCGCCCTGGGTGGTGTTTTGGGTCTGTTGATCGGCAGTTTTCTGAACGTGGTCATTTACCGGCTGCCCAAGATGATGGAGCAGCAGTGGGCGGCGGAGTTGGCCCAGTTGGAGGCCGAGAAACAAGGCAAGGAGCCTCCTGCAGACACGCAAGCGCCCTTCAACCTGATGACCCCGCGCTCGCGCTGCCCCGCTTGCGGGCATGCAGTGCAGTGGTATGAAAATGTCCCCGTTCTGAGTTATCTCTTTTTGCGGGGCCGCTGCTCGGCTTGCAAGACTCCGATCAGCGCCCGGTACCCACTGGTCGAGCTGCTCACGGGGGTATTGTTCTTCTTCTGCATTTACCGCTGGGGGATGACTCCCACCGGTGTTGTGTGGTGCGGATTTTCCGCAGCACTCGTGGCCCTGGCATTCATCGACTGGGACACCACCTTGTTGCCGGACGATATCACCCTCCCTTTGCTCTGGGCGGGCCTGCTCTCGGCAGCATTTCAGTGGACGAACGTCCCACTGCATGCCTCCGTGACAGGGGCTGCCGCCGGCTACCTGTCGTTGTGGCTGGTGTACTGGGGCTTCAAGCTGGCCACGGGCAAGGAGGGCATGGGGTATGGCGACTTCAAGCTGTTCGCGGCACTTGGCGCCTGGTTTGGATGGCAGGCGCTGGTACCTGTCATTCTGATGTCGTCGATCATTGGCGCCATCGTCGGTATCGCGATGAAAATTTTCAGCAGCTTGCGCGAAGGCGGCTACATCCCGTTTGGCCCTTTTCTCGTGGGTGCCGGGCTGACGGCGATGGTGTTTGGCCCCAACGCCATCCTGAACACCGTGTTGAATCTCCTGGGCCTGTAGCCCCTTACCGACCATGGCAAACAAGAGGTGCCCGGTGCGCCTGGGTCTGACCGGGGGCATTGGCAGTGGCAAAAGCACCGTGGGCGGCATGTTCGCTTCCCTGGGGGCGGCCATGATCGACGCAGACCAGATTGCGCGCGCGCTCACCGGCCCCGGCGGGGGCGCGATGGACGCCATCCGCAGCACATTCGGTTCAGACTTTGTGGATGCCTCGGGGGCGCTGAACCGTTCACGCATGCGCGAGCTGGCCTTCAGCCAGCCCGAGGCACGCACACAACTGGAGGCCATCGTGCACCCGCTGGTGACCCACCACAGCCTTTTGCAGACGCAGCAGGCCATTGCGGCAGGCTCCCGCCTGATCGTGCACGATATTCCGCTGTTGACAGAGTCCGGCCGGTGGGCTCGCCAGCTGGATGCCGTGGTCGTGGTGGACTGCCCTGTGGCGACCCAGATTGAGCGGGTCATGCACCGCAGTGGTCTCGCACCCGACGTGGTGCAGGGCATCATTGCATCCCAAGCCACCCGGCACGCGCGCCGGGCGGTCGCTGATATCGTGATTGCCAACGGGCCCCACAACACCTTGCCCGCATTGCAGGCCCAGGTGCGGCAGGTGGCCGCCTTGTTCGGGCTATGATGCACAAGAGCCCCCAGGAACCCGCCAGCGTGATCCTTTACGAATACCCCTTTAACGAGCGTCTCAGAACCTATCTGCGGCTTGAGCAGTTGTTCCGCCGGTTGGGGGAGCTGATCCCCCGCGCCCATGCGCTCGACCATCACTTTGCGCTGGTCACGATCTTCGAGATCATGGACGTGGCGGCCCGGGCCGACCTGAAGTCGGACGTGCTCAAGGACATCGAAAAACACAAGCACCAGCTCGACAGCTACCGTGGCAACCCTTCCATCTCCGAGGCCGCGCTCAATGCGGTGATCGCCCAACTCGACCGGTGCTTCACTGCGCTGAATGGGCAGAACGGGAAATCGGGCCATGCGCTGACCGAAAACGACTGGCTGATGAGCATCCGCAGCCGCATCGGCATTCCCGGCGGCACCTGCGGATTCGACCTGCCGGCCTACTATGCGTGGCAACACCACGCCCCCGATGTGCGGCAGCAGGCACTGGAGCAGTGGGCGTCCACGCTCGCGCCACTGGCCGAATCGATTTATGTATTGCTCAAGCTGCTGCGCGATTCGGGCGTTCCCCAGAAGGTGGCAGCCGAGCGTGGCCAGTTCCAGCAAAACTTGCCACAAGGCCGCACCTTCCAGCTGCTGCGCTTGCGCATGGACCCGGCCCTGAATCTGATTCCCGAGATCAGCGGCAACCGCCTGATTGTTTCGGTGCGGCTCATGCGGCTCGAAGGGGACGGTCGCCTGCACGCCTGCAATCAGGACGCGGCGTTTGAACTCACGCTGTGCGCCTGACTCTGGATTCCTTCAGTAAACCCATCCTGGTGCAGGTGAGCACCGCCTTGAGCCCCCCACGCATGAGCCGCTCCACGTCCACCACACCCTTTGCACGCACCGTGGTCTGCCCCAGCTGTGGCGGCGACAGCGTGTACAGCCCTGCCAATGCCTACCGCCCTTTTTGCAGCGAGCGCTGCAAGCAGGTCGATCTGGGCGCCTGGGCCAGCGAGGACTTCCGCATGCCCGCCGAAGCCCCGCCTGCGGACGCCCAGTACGGCGACCCACGCCAACAGCACTGACACACCGCTAGCCAGTCAAAATATTGGCTAAAAATGGTCGTCACCGCCTAGCAGCAAACACTTTCATGCTATTCATTCAATAGCAAACCATCTCCACCGCCCCAACCACAAGCAGGCACGGCGGCTTTTTACTCGGGCGTGAACTCCAGGCCCCGCTCCTCGGCCAGCCACTGCAGCACGGGGTAAGCCCCCGGCAGCACCGGCGCCACCGTCAATGGCATCTGCTGCCAGGCCATGGACTGGCCCTCGCGCATCTCGAACTCCCCCGCCCAGGCCCAGACCTTGCACCAGTGCAGGCGCACCAGGGCATGGGGATAGTCGTGCTCCGTGACCTTCCAGACCGTGGCCGGGCCGATGGTCACGCCCAGCTCTTCGATCAGCTCACGGCGCAGCGCTTCCTCCACCGTTTCGCCCGCCTCCAGCTTGCCACCTGGAAACTCCCAGTAGCCCGCATAGGGCTTGCCCGGCGGGCGGGTGGACAGCAGCATGGCGCCATCCTCGCGCAGCAGGATGCCCACGGCCACCTCGGTGTGCTTGCGTGTTGTTTCAGCCACTGTGGCGTCCCGCATAGTCGCGCGCAAACTGGTAGGCCACGCGGCCGCTGCGCGAGCCCCGCTCCAGCGCCCAGACCAGGGCCTCGGGCCGAGCAGCCGCGATGGCAGCGGCCGGAACCCCCAGCGACGACAGCCATTGCGCCGTGATGGTCAGGTATTCCTCCTGGCTGAACGGGTAAAAGCTCACCCACAGACCAAAACGCTCCGACAGGGAGATCTTTTCCTCCACCACCTCGCCGGGGTGCACCTCGCCGTCCTCGGTGTGGGTGTAGGTGAGGTTTTCCTTCATGTACTCGGGCAACAGATGGCGCCGGTTGCTGGTAGCGTAGATCAGCACATTGGGCGTGGCGGCGGCCACCGACCCGTCGAGGATGGACTTGAGCGCCTTGTAGCCGGGCTCGCCGTCTTCAAAGCTCAGGTCGTCGCAGAAGACGATGAATTTCTCGGGCTGCGCGGACACCACGTCCACGATGTCAGGCAGATCGGTCAGGTCCGCCTTGTCCACCTCGATGAGGCGCAGGCCCTGCGCCGCGTAAGCGTTCAGGCAGGCCTTGATGAGCGAGGACTTGCCGGTGCCGCGTGCGCCGGTCAGCAGCACGTTGTTGGCGGGCAAGCCTCGCACAAACTGCTGCGTGTTGCGCTCGATCTTTTCCTTCTGCGGATCAATTTCCTTGAGGTCTGCCAGTGCCATTGCCGCCACATGGCGCACCGGCTCCAGGGTACCGTGGCCGCTGCTGCGCTTGCGGTAGCGCCAGGCAATAGCGGCCGACCAGTCGGGCGCAGAGAGCGGCTGGGGCAGCACAGATTCGATGCGGGCGATGAGCTGCTCGACACGCTCGATCAGATGTTCAAATTTCTGGTTCATTTTGGCGGCTACCGCGCGTCCATCATGCGCCAGCAGCTATCAAATTAGGAGTATTGCAGTGAATCAGGAGCGGTAATCCGCATTGATCGTCACATATTCGTGGCTGAAATCGCAGGTCCATACCGTGTCTGCGGCATCACCGCGGCCCAGCAGCACACGCACGGTGATCTCTGCCTGCTTCATCACGCGCTGGCCGTCTTCCTCGCGGTAGGCGGGGTTGCGGCCGCCCTGCACAGCCACGTGCACGGCGTCCAGGTACAGGTCGATGCCGGTCTGGTCCAGATCGTCGATGCCCGCATAACCCACAGCGGCCAGGATGCGGCCCAGGTTCGGGTCGCTGGCAAAGAAGGCGGTCTTGACCAAGGGCGAATGGGCAATCGCGTAGGCCACCTTGCGGCATTCGTCGCCGGTCTTGCCGCCCTCCACCCGCACGGTGATGAATTTGGTGGCGCCTTCGCCGTCACGCACGATGGCCTGGGCCAGTTTCTGCGACACCGCCAGCATCGCCGCCTTGAGGGCCTGGCCCTCGGCGCTGTCCAGCGAAGTGATGGGCGCGTGCGCGGCCTTGTTGGTGGCCACGACCACAAAGGAGTCGTTGGTCGAGGTGTCGCCGTCGATGGTCACGCGGTTGAAGGAGCCATCGGCCAGCTCGCGCGCCAGCTGCTGCATCACTGCGGGTGCCACGCTAGCGTCCGTGGCAAGAAAGCCCAGCATGGTCGCCATGTTGGGGCGGATCATGCCCGCGCCCTTGCTGATGCCGGTGATGGACACGGTGGTGCCACCAATCTGCGCCTGCGCCGAGAAGGCCTTGGGCAGGGTGTCCGTGGTCATGATGCCTTCAGCGGCGCGGGCCCAGTGGCCGGGCTGGGCATCGGCAATCGCAGCGGGCAGGCCTGCCTCGATGCGGTCGTTGGGCAAGGGCTCCATGATCACGCCGGTGGAAAACGGCAGGATCTGTTCTGGCGCCACGCTCAGCTGCCGCGCGAGCGCAATACAGGTGGAACGCGCACGCGCCAGGCCATCCGCGCCCGTGCCTGCATTGGCGTTGCCGGTGTTGATGACCATGGCACGGATGGGCTGGCCGCTGCTCAGGTGGTCGCGGCTGATCTGCACCGGGGCCGCGCAGAAGCGGTTCCGTGTGAACACGCCCGCCACGCTGGCGCCTTCGTCCAGCAGGAACACCGTGAGGTCCTTGCGGTTGGCCTTGCGGACACCGGCTTCGGCCACACCAATCCGAACACCGGCAATCGGGTGCAGGTCGGCGGCAACAGGGGCAACAAGATTCACAGGCATGGGACGGGGCCTTTCTATCGGAGGGAGGGTTCAGATGCATGGTGGCTACACAGCCTCCGCATCCGTCAATGAAGATTGCGGCCGATTATCCGGAAAACCGTGGCGCGCCAATGAAAACACGGGCCGAAGCCCGTGTTGTGTGGATCAGGAAATCAAGCGAGCTTGCCGTGGCACTGCTTGTACTTCTTGCCGCTGCCGCAGGGGCAGGGGTCGTTGCGGCCCACGCGGATACCCTCCGGCAGGGCCTGGCCCACCGTTTGGGCATCGACCGTGGTTTCCACCTCGCCCGTTTCGGTGGGGGCGGTATAGGTCACGTTGGCGATGCTCTCGGCGCGGCTTTCCATGTCCTGTGCGGCCTGATCCAGCTGAGCCTGCGACTGGACCTGCACGGTCATGAGAATCTTGGTGACCTCGTTCTTGACCTGGTCGATCAGCTGGCGGAACAGCTCGAAGGCTTCGCGCTTGTACTCCTGCTTGGGCTGCTTTTGTGCGTAGCCGCGCAGGTGGATGCCCTGGCGCAGGTAGTCCAGCGCAGAGAGGTGGTCGCGCCAGTTGGAGTCAAAGTTCTGCAGCAGCACCACACGCTCGAACTGCGTGAAGTTGTCGCGGCCCACCTGCTCTACCTTGGTGTCGAACGAAGCATTGGCGGCCTGCAGCACCTTTTCCAGGATTTCGTCGTCGGTGACGCTGCTCGCGCCCTGCACTTCCTGCTGCAGCGCAATCGACACCTGCCATTCCTCGGCGAGCACCTTCTCCAGCGCGGGCAGGTCCCACTGCTCTTCCACCGATTCAACGGGCACGTACTGGCGCACCAAGTCGGTCATGCAGTCCTCGCGCATCGCAGCGATCACGTCCGACAGGTCAGAAGCGTCGAGGATGTCATTGCGCTGCTGGTAGATGACCTTGCGCTGGTCGTTGGCCACATCGTCATACTCCAGCAATTGCTTGCGGATGTCGAAGTTGCGGGCTTCCACCTTGCGCTGGGCCGACTCGATGCTGCGGGTCACGATCCCCGCCTCGATGGCTTCGCCATCGGGCATCTTCAGGCGGTCCATGATGGCCTTGACGCGGTCACCCGCAAAAATGCGCATCAGCGAATCATCCAGGCTCAGGTAGAAGCGTGACGAACCGGGATCGCCCTGGCGGCCGGAGCGGCCACGCAGCTGGTTGTCGATGCGGCGGGACTCATGGCGCTCGGTGGCGATGATGCGCAGCCCCCCCAGGGCCTTGACCTTCTCGTGGTCCACCTTCCACTGCTCGCGCAGCGCGGCCACCTTGGCCGCACGCTCGGATTCGGACAGGGACTCGTCGCCCTCGATGGCTGCCACATCCTTCTCGATGTTGCCGCCCAGCACGATGTCAGTACCACGGCCGGCCATGTTGGTGGCGATGGTGATCATGCCGGCACGGCCCGCCTGGGCCACGATATCGGCTTCGCGGGCGTGCTGCTTGGCGTTGAGCACCTGGTGCGGCAGGTTCTCCTTGTTCAGCAGCTGGTCGATGATTTCCGAGTTCTCGATCGACGTGGTGCCCACCAGCACCGGCTGGCCACGCTCGTGGCATTCGCGGATGTCCTTGATGGCGGCTTCGTACTTCTCGCGCGTGGTCTTGTAGACGCGATCGAGCTGGTCATCGCGCTTGCTCGGGCGGTTGGGCGGAATGACCACGGTTTCGAGGCCGTAGATTTCCTGGAACTCATAGGCCTCGGTGTCGGCCGTACCGGTCATGCCAGCGAGCTTGCTGTACAGGCGGAAGTAGTTCTGGAAGGTGATGGAGGCCAGCGTCTGGTTCTCGGCCTGGATCTTCAGGCCTTCCTTGGCTTCCACGGCCTGGTGCAGGCCTTCGCTCCAGCGGCGGCCGGACATCAGGCGGCCGGTGAACTCGTCCACGATCACGATCTCGCCGTTCTGCACCACATAGTGCTGGTCACGGTGGTAGAGATGATTGGCACGCAGCGCTGCGTACAGATGGTGCATCAGCGTGATGTTGGCCGGATCGTAGACCGACGCGCCTTCGGCAATCAGGCCATGGCTGGCGAGCACGCGCTCGGCCGTCTCGTGGCCTTGTTCGGTCAGGAACACCTGGTGGCTCTTCTCGTCCACCGTGAAATCGCCCGGCTTGGTCACGCCCTCGCCAGTGCGGGGGTCGGCTTCGCCTTCCTGGCGCACCAGCAGGGGCACCACCTTGTTCATGGCAACGTAGGTCGCCGTGTGGTCCTCGGCCTGGCCGCTGATGATCAGGGGTGTGCGCGCCTCGTCGATCAGGATGGAGTCCACCTCGTCCACGATGGCGAAGTTCAGGCCCTGCTGCACGCGGTCCTGCGCTTCGTAGACCATGTTGTCGCGCAGGTAGTCGAAGCCGTATTCGTTGTTCGTGCCATAGGTGATGTCGGCGCGGTAGGCCTCTTGCTTTTGCTCGCGCGGCATGTTGGGCAGGTTGATGCCCACCGTGAGGCCCAGGAAGTTGTACAACCGCCCCATCCACTGCGCATCGCGGTTGGCGAGGTAGTCGTTCACCGTCACCACATGCACACCCTTGCCCGACAGGGCATTGAGGTACACCGGCAGCGTGGCGGTCAGCGTCTTGCCCTCGCCCGTGCGCATTTCGGAGATCTTGCCGTAGTGCAGCGCCATACCGCCCAGCATCTGCACATCGAAGTGGCGCATCTTCATGATGCGCTTGGACCCTTCGCGGACCACCGCAAAGGCTTCGGGGAGGATGTCGTCCAGTGAGGTGCCCTTGGCTACGCGCTCCTTGAACTCCTGCGTCTTGGCCTTGAGCTGCTCGTCCGACAGCTTCTCGTACTCGGGCTCCATCGCATTGATGCGGGACACCGTCTTGCGGTACTGCTTGAGGAGCCGGTCATTGCGGCTGCCGAATATTTTGGTGAGGAAGTTGGTGGCCATGCGAACAGGACCGCTTGCCCGCTGCAATCAGCGCGCCAAGCGACCGAAATCCCTAAGATGAATTGAGTTCAGGTGGGTCCTTTGGCCAGGTTTGCAACCCAGGCAACGAACACCGGACCCGCGATTTTACCTGCCCTGTGTGGGTGCAGCCCCTTGCGCGGCCGCCACCTGCGCATTGGTGGCCGTACCCCCCGCGCTCAGGAACTTCTGGGGATCCTGAAAAACCCCTTGCACCAGCACTTCGAAATGCAGGTGAGGCCCTGTCGAACGCCCCGTCGTGCCGATTTCAGCGATCTTCTGACCCCGGCGCACGATATCCCCCTGCTTCACAAGGGTACGCGAGGCATGGGCATAACGCGTCACCAGCTGGTTGCCATGGTCCACCTCGATCATGTTGCCGTAGGCGGGGTGATACTCCTGCGTCACGACAACCCCCCCTGCCGCTGCCAGGATGGGGGTTCCCGTGTCGGCCTGAAAGTCCAGCCCGGTGTGCAAGGCCGACTGGCCAGTGATGGGGTCCAGGCGCCAGCCAAACCCTGACCCGGCCACCCGCCCGGTCACGGGCGCATGGGTAGGCACCATCTTCTTGCGGATGTGCTGGTCAAACAGCCGGGATTCAAGCACCGTCATCAAATCCACCCGCTGGTTGGTCAGGCGCTCCAGCTCGTCGAGAGTGGCTTGCAACTCTTCCATGGACAGGTTGTGGGCACTCACCAGCGCACCACCGCGCGCATCGGCTTTCTGGATATCCCCCGGCGCCATGCCCGCGAGGCCCAGCACGCGCTCCCCCAGTGATTCCAGCTGCACCATGCGGGCCTGCATTTCGCCCACCCGGCGCGCCATCGCATCCAGATTGGCGCGCATGAAGCGGTCACGTTCTGCAAATTCGTCCTTGACCACCAGCCGGACCAGCGAGCCGACAATGGGCCAGCCTTCGCGCGCGCCCTTCAAGAAAACCCAGTGGTACAAGGTCGCCGCCACCAACATGAGGGACAGCGACAACGCCAAGCCCGCCAAGAGCAGACGTGCACCAGACAGATGAATGGCCCGGCTGCGCGCCAACCTGGCGTCCGTGATAATCAAATGCACTACGAATTCCCCACGCCCGAAGACGCCACACCATGAATCGCCGCCACCACGCTGTCACCGTACAGCAAGCCAGCGCGGAATCTCCCACGCTGGCCAGGCTCACAGCGCTGACACGCGACTCCAGTGATCGGCTCAAGGCCATTGAATTGCTGATCCCTGCAGCCTTGCGTCCAGCGATTCAGGCCGGCCCCATCGATGGAGACAGCTGGTGCCTGCTGGTCAAGAGCAATGCTGCGGCGGCAAAAATACGCCAGCTGCTGCCTGCGTTGCAGGCGCATTTGCGCAGCCGGGGGTGGGAGGTTAACGCGATTCGCCTGAAAGTTCAAACCTGACGGTCAACGCCAGAACCAGGGAATGCGGAGAAAAGCAAGAGAAATGGTGCCGGTTGTCGGAATCGAACTGACGACCTACCGCTTACAAGGCGGGTGCTCTACCAACTGAGCTAAACCGGCGAAGGCAGCATTTTATCCCGTAAATGCAGCCCAAAAATCGAAACAGCGCTATTTGACGCGCTTGAGCGAGGGCCGCGCCCCGCCTGATGCGGGAGGGGGCCGAGGGGCATCACCCCCATCGTCTTTGCCGCCCTCGTCGCTCCCCACCAACTGGACCACCCGGTCATCCGAAGGAGCCGGCCCCGCCGCTACAGGCACTGCGGGCGCCGGAGCGGACGCCAACACTGCAGGAGAGACGTCCCCGCCTGCCAACATGTCCACCGGCGGCGGGAAGGCCATGCCCTGGCCATTCTCGCGGGCATAGATGGCGATCACCCGGCCCACAGGCACCAGGATTTCACGGGGCTTGCCACCGAAGCGGGCCTTGAACTCGATGAAGTCATTGCCCAGCTGCAGCGCGCTCGTGGCATCAAAACTGATGTTGAGCACGATCTCACCATCCTTCACATACTCGCGCGGCACCTGCACGGAATCGTCCACGCGCACGGCCACATAGGGCGTGAGCCCGTTGTCCGTGCACCACTCATACAAGGCACGAATGAGATAGGGGCGCGTGGAGGTCGATTCCTGTGCGGTCATGTCGATGGATGGCTGCTGCGTGGGTAAAAGAGGGAGTAGGCAGGCCGCAGATTACTTGCGCATGACCTTTTCGGACGGCGTCAGCGCCTCGATGTAGGCAGGGCGCGAGAAGATGCGCTCAGCGTACTTGAGCAAGGGCGCCGCGTTCTTCGACAGGTCGATGCCGTAGTAGTCCAGACGCCACAGCAGCGGCGCGATGGCCACATCCAGCATCGAGAAGTTGTCACCCAACATGTACTTGTTCTTGAGGAACACGGGGGCCAGCTGCGTGAGGCGGTCGCGGATATGGGCCCGGGCCTTTTCCAGGGCCTTTTCGTTGCCCTTGGTCGCACGCGATTCGAGCGTGTTCACATGCACGAACAGCTCTTTTTCGAAATTCAGCAGGAACAGGCGCACACGGGCGCGATCCACCGGGTCGCCGGGCATCAGCTGCGGATGGGGGAAGCGCTCGTCGATGTACTCGTTGATGATGTTCGACTCGTACAGGATCAGGTCACGCTCGACCAAGATAGGCACCTGGCCATACGGGTTCATCACGCTGATGTCTTCGGGCTTGTTGTACAGGTCCACATCGCGGATTTCAAAGTCCATGCCCTTTTCGAACAAGACAAAACGGCAGCGGTGGGAGAAGGGACAGGTCGTACCCGAATAAAGCACCATCATGGTGGGAGGCTCCTAAAAATCAAAAGAGTGGGAGCCCAAAGCGCCCACTCTGCAAACAATCCAGCAGCGCCCCGAAGGGCGCCTTCTCATGGATTTGCGGCTCGTGCTGTTTACTTCACATCCTTCCAGAAGGCCGCATTGAGCCTCCAGGCGATGACGGTGAAAACACCAAGGAAGATCAGCACCCACACGCCAACGCGGACGCGGGTGTTCTGGGCAGGTTCGCCCATCCATTGCAGGTAGTTCACCAGGTCACCCACAGTCTGGTCGAACTGCAGCGGTGTCATCGTGCCGGGCTTGACCTGCTCCCAGCCTTTGAAGACCTGGGTCTTGTGGCCATGGCTTTCGCGCTCTTCAAACACGGGGCGGCGATCGCCCTGCATTTCCCACAGCACATGGGGCATGCCCACGCTCGGGAAAGCCAGGTTGTTCCAGCCCGTGGCCTTGGTCTCGTCGCGGTAGAACGTGCGCAGGAAGGTGTAGAGGTAGTCGGCGCCCGTGCCACCGTGGCCAGCGCGCGAACGCGCGATCACGGTCAGATCGGGCGGGTTGGCGCCAAACCACTCCTTGGCCTGCTTGGGATCAATGGACGCCTTCATGGTTTCGCCAACCTTGTCGGTCGTGAACAGCAGGTTGTCCTTGATCTGCTGCTCGGTCAAACCGATGTCGCGCAGGCGGTTGAAACGCATGAAGGCTGCCGAGTGGCAGTTCAGGCAATAGTTGACGAACACCTTGGCGCCGTTTTGCAGCGAAGCCAGGTCATTGGTCTTGTTGGGCGCCTTGTCCCAGGCGATGGTGTCGCCACCGGCAGCGTGGGCTGCACCGGCGACCAGGCCCACAGCGGCGATCAACGTGAGGATGATTTTCTTCATTGTTGTTGTCTCCAGGCTCAGTGCGCCACAAAGGTCACGCGGTCAGGCACGGGCTTGGTTTCACCAATGCGGCTCCACCAGGGCATCAGCAGGAAGAAGCCGAAGTAGAACAGGGTGCCCACTTGCGACACGCGCTCGCCAATGGGCGACGGAGGCTGCACACCCAGATAGCCCAGGATCAGGAAGTTGATCACAAAAATACCGTACAGGTACTTGTGCCAGTCGGGGCGGTAACGGATCGACTTGACGGGGCTGTAGTCCAGCCAGGGCAGGAAGAACAGGATGATCACGGCACCACCCATCACCACCACGCCCCAGAACTTGGCATCGATGGACAGCATCATGGCCACGACCACCAGGGCCACACCCACAACACCGGCCTTGATGAAGCTGGGCAGCTTGGCCTTGAGCACGCCGAAACCTGCAGCCGCCACCACGCACAGGATCAGGGCATACATCATCTCGGTGGTGATGGCACGCAGCATCGAATAGAACGGCGTGAAGTACCAGACAGGAGCGATGTGCGCAGGTGTCTTGAGCGGATCGGCAGGGATGAAGTTGTTGTATTCGAGGAAGTAGCCACCGAACTCGGGGGCAAAGAACACAACGGCCGTGAAGGCCATGAGGAACATGCTCAGCGCGAAGATGTCATGCACCGTGTAGTAAGGGTGGAAAGGCACGCCATCGAGCGGCTTGCCATTGGCATCCTTGGGCGCCTTGGGGCCCTTGATTTCCACGCCATCGGGGTTGTTGGAACCCACATCGTGCAGCGCCAGCAAGTGCGCCACCACCAGGCCCAGCAGCACCAGCGGCACGGCGATCACGTGGAAGCTGAAGAAGCGGTTCAGCGTGGCGTCGCCCACCACGTAGTCACCACGGATCAGCAGGGCCAGGTCCGGACCGATGAAGGGAATGGCGGCAAACAGGTTCACGATCACCTGGGCGCCCCAGTAGGACATCTGGCCCCAGGGCAGCAGGTAGCCCATGAAGGCCTCGGCCATCAGGCACAGGAAGATCGCGCAGCCGAAGATCCAGACCAGTTCGCGCGGCTTGCGGTAGCTGCCGTAGATGAGGCCACGGAACATGTGCAGGTACACCACCACGAAGAATGCGGAGGCACCGGTGGAGTGCATGTAGCGGATCAGCCAGCCCCAGGGCACATCGCGCATGATGTACTCGACCGAGGCGAACGCCAGGTTGGCGTCCGGCTTGTAGTGCATCACCAGAAAGATGCCGGTGACGATCTGGATCACCAGCACGAGCAGCGCCAGCGACCCGAAGAAGTACCAGAAGTTGAAGTTCTTGGGCGCGTAGTACTCGGCCAGATGCTCGTTGTAGAGCTTGGACAGCGGGAACCGGTTGTCGATCCAGTTCAACGCCTTCTCGCCCACCGGGGCGTCAGGGGAGATTTCTTTGAATTGAGCCATGGGATGCCTCTGGATTCAGGGGACTGTGCAGGATGGCAATGGCCCTATCAGGCCTTCTTCTCTTCACCGACAAGCAGCACGGTGTCCGACACGAAGTGGTGCGGCGGCACCTCCAGGTTGTCGGGAGCAGGCTTGTTCTTGAACACGCGACCGGCCACGTCGAAGGTCGAGCCGTGGCAGGCACACAGGAAACCGCCCTTCCAGTTGTCCGGCAGCGACGGCTGGGGACCAGGGGTGAGCTTGTCGCCAGGCGAGCAGCCCAGGTGGGTGCAGATGCCCACGGTCACCAGGAACTCGGGCTTGATCGAGCGGTGGCGGTTCTTGGCGTATTCCGGGGTGGGCACGGCCGTGCGGTCGGATTTGGGGTCGGCCAGCTCGGCTTCGACCGCCTCCAGAGAGGCCAGCTGTTCGGGGGTACGGCGCAGGATCCACACCGGCTTGCCCCGCCATTCCACCACCATCTTTTCGCCCGGAGCGATGCCGGACACATCGACCTCGACCGCTGCACCGGCGGCCTTGGCACGCTCGGATGGCTGGAAGGTGCTCACGAAGGGGACAGCGACGGCGGCCGCTCCCACGCCACCCATGGCGCAGGAGGTGATCAGCCAGGTACGGCGGCTGCTATCCACGGTGCCGGAGCCTTTGTTGGCAGTAGCTTCACTCATGGGATTCTTTCTGGAATCGGACGGGGACATTGGGGACAACCCGGCATTGTACTGGACACCCGTCGGCGCCCCGCCTTGTCAGGGCGGCTTGGTAAGGTACCGAGGCGACACCGCCAGAGGGAACACCCGCAAGCCGCCACCCGTGTCGGTACATCAGAATGATTCAGTACATTCAAGGTTTCAACGAGGAGCAAAAACCATGGGAATGCTGCAGGAATTCAAGGAATTCGCGGTCAAGGGCAATGTGATCGACCTCGCCGTCGGGGTGATCATCGGCGGGGCATTCGGCAAGATCGTCACCTCCATGGTGGACGACGTGATCATGCCGCTGGTGGGCGCGATCTTCGGCAAGCTCGATTTCAGCAACCTGTTCATCCCGCTGGCCCAGGTGCCCGAAGGCACGGCCAGCACGCTCGCTGCCATGAAGGCGGCCGGGGTGCCGGTGTTTGCCTATGGCAGCTTCATCACCGTGGCGATCAACTTCACCATCATGGCCTTCATCATCTTCATGATGGTCAAGCAGATCAACCGGCTCAAGCGCGAGGCACCCGCGGCCCCGCCGGCCGAGCCGGTCACCCCGGAAGACATCGCCCTGCTGCGCGAGATCCGCGACAGCCTGCGCAAGTAAGCCCGGCACTCAGGCGCCGCCGGTGAACCGGCAGGCGGCGTCGATGGCAGCCAGCAGGCTGGCCGCGCTGGCCTGCCCGGTCCAGGCGATGTCGAAGGCGGTCCCGTGGTCGGGACTGGTGCGCACCAGCGGCAGGCCCAGCGTGGTGTTCACGCCGTCATCAAGCCCCAGCAGCTTGACCGGGATCAGGCCCTGGTCGTGGTACTGCGCCACCACCACATCGAAAGCACCCCGGCGGGCCCGCATGAACACCGTGTCGGGCGGATGCGGCCCGCTGACCTCCAGGCCCTCCGCCCGCAAGCGCTGCACCGCGGGAGCGATGATGTCCACATCCTCGCGACCGAACAGCCCGCCCTCTCCGGCGTGGGGGTTGAGGCCGGCCACCGCCACCCGGGGGTTCGCCACTCCGGAGCGCAGGAAATGCGCGTGCGCGATGCGGATGGTCTCCTCCAGCCGCTGCGGGGTGAGCAGGCGGATGGCCTCCTGCAACGCCACATGGATGCTGACCAGCACCACACTGAGATCCGGACAGCTCAGCATCATGCGAACCGGCATGGCACCCACCGGCACGCCGGCATGCTTCGCCGCCAGCGACTGCAGCAGCTCGGTGTGGCCCGGGTGATCGATGCCCGCAGCCGCCAGCGCCTCCTTGTGCAGGGGCGCGGTGACGAGGGCCCTGCCCCGTCCGGCCAGCACCGCACCGGCCGCTGCCGCCACACAGTCGGCGGCGGCCCGGCCGGCGGCGGCATTGATCTGTCCCGGCACGACAGGGCCGACCGGCCGGCAGGCCTGCCACAGCTTCAGCGTGCCCGGCGGCGCCGACGGCGCATCGGCCATCGTCCCTACCACCGCCAGCACCGGCCGCGCGCCCGCCGACGCCCTGTCGGGCGCCACCAGCACCAGCGCCCGCTCCATCACGGCTGCATCGCCGCAGACCACCACGTCGTCGATCAGACCCGGGCGCTCCAGCAAGGCCCGCGCGACGATCTCAGGCCCGATGCCGGCCGGGTCGCCCATGGAGATCAGCAGCGGCGGCCGGTTCATGGGCGTCATGCGGGGTTGGGAATGTCGATGAACCGGTGCTCCAGGCCCAGCGCCCGCGCCACATGATCTGCCACCGCCGGCGCTCCGTAACGCTCGGTCGCATGATGGCCGCAGGCCAGGTACGACACACCGCACTCGCGGGCGTAATGCGCCTGGGGCTCCGAGATCTCGCCGGTGATGAAGGCATCGGCCCTCGCCGCAATGGCCGCCTCGAAGTAGCCCTGGGCGCCGCCGGTGCACAGCGCCACCCGGCGAACCGGCCGGTCGGGCTCGGCCACCAGCGTCACCGGGCGGCCCAGGACGGCCGCCACGTGGTCGGCCAGCGCCTGCGCGGACGCTTCGCAGCGGACGCCGATCAGTCCCAGCTGCTGGTCGCCGAACCGCCCTCCAGGCGCCGGCTCGGGCTCGATGCCCAGCACGCGCGCCAGCTGCGCGTTGTTGCCCAGATCCGGATGGGCATCCAGAGGCAGGTGGTAGGCGTAGAGGTTGATGTCATGGGCCAGCAGCAGCGCCAGGCGCTGCTTCATCCAGCCCGTCACTCGACCGTCCTGGCCGCGCCAGAACAGCCCATGGTGGACGAAGATGGCATCGGCGCCCTCCTCGATGGCCGCCTCGATCAGCGCCCTGCTGGCGGTCACGCCCGAGACAATGCGGCGCACCTCCTGCCGGCCTTCGACCTGCAGGCCGTTGGGGCCATAGTCCTTGAAGCGGCCGGGCTCCAGCAGCTGGTCGAAGGCCTGGGTGAGCTGTTCACGGGAAATCGGCATGGCGGGTGGTGACGTGGATCGGGATGCGGACAGCGCCCGCACGGGATACGGGAGAATACCGGCATGAAACGACTCTGGCTCCTGTTCGCGCAAACCGTCACCGTCCTGGTGGGCATTCTGTTCGTGGTGGCGACCCTTCAGCCCCAGTGGCTGGGCCGATCGAGCCAGCGGGGCCTGTCGGTGATTCCGGTCTTCGAGGCACCTGCCGGCATCGTGTCGGGTGGCGGAGCCGGCAGCTTCCGGGAAGCCGCCAAGCTGGCATCTCCGGCCGTGGTGAGCATCAACACCAGCAAGGCACCGGCCGAGAATCCGCACAGCAACGACCCCTGGTTCCGATTCTTCTTCGGCGACCAGGCACCTTCGCAGCCGCAGTCGGGCCTGGGCTCCGGTGTGATCGTGAGCCCGGCGGGCTACGTGCTGACCAACAACCACGTCATCGAAGAAGCCGACGAAATCCAGGTCATCCTCAACGACGGTCGCCAGACCGTGGCCCAGGTGATCGGCACCGACCCGGAAACCGACCTCGCCATCCTCAAGATCGGTCTGACCGATCTGCCGGTCATCACGCTGGGGCAATCGGACGAACTGCAGATCGGCGACCAGGTGCTGGCCATCGGCAACCCGTTCGGCGTGGGCCAGACCGTCACCAGCGGCATCGTGAGCGCGCTGGGGCGCACCCAGCTGGGCATCAACACCTTCGAGAACTTCATCCAGACCGACGCGGCCATCAACCCCGGCAACTCGGGCGGCGCCCTGGTCGACACCAACGGCCACCTGATGGGCATCAACACCGCCATCTATTCCCGCTCGGGGGGGTCGATGGGCATCGGTTTTGCCATTCCCACCTCCACCGCCCGCACGGTGATGGAAGCCATCGTCAAGGACGGCAAGGTCACCCGCGGCTGGATCGGGGTGGAACCGCAGGATCTCAGCCCGGAACTGGCCGAGAGTTTCGGCGTGCGAAGCGGACAGGGCGTGATCATCACCGGCGTGCTGCAGAACGGTCCGGCAGCGCAGGCCGGCATGCGCCCGGGCGACGTCGTGACGGCCGTGGCCGGGAAGGAAGTGAAAACGGTGCCCGACCTGCTGGCAGCCGTTGCCTCGCTCAAACCGGGCGAGAAGGCCACCCTGGATGTCCAACGCCGGGAAACCGGGTTGAAGATCGACGTGGTGCCGGGTCAGCGCAACGTGCCCCGCGCACCGACCCGCCGCTGAATCAGGCGGCGTCGTCCGTTTCCGGCTGTTGCTTGACGAACCAGCGGGCGCCCCAGATGCCCAGCTCATACAGGATGCACATGGGCACGGCGAGCGCCAGCTGCGATATGACGTCCGGCGGCGTGACGACCGCCGCAATGATGAACGCGATGACGATGAAGTAGCCCCGGAAGTCCTTGAGCTTCTGGATGGAAACGATGCCCATCTTGACCAGCAGGATCACCACGATGGGCACCTGGAAAGCCAGACCGAAGGCCAGGTACAAGGACAGGATGGCTTCCACGTAGGACGCGATGTCGGGCGTGGCGGCCACGCTGGCGGGCGTGAACTTCTGGATGAAGCCGAACATCTTGTCCAGCACGAAGAACTGCACGAAGGCGATGCCGATGTAGGCCAGCAGGCTGCCGAGGATGATGAGCGGCACGGCAAACCGCTTTTCGTGGCTGTACAGGCCGGGCGCCACAAATGCCCAGACCTGGTACATCCACCAGGGCAGCGACAACAGCAAGGCCGCCATGGCCAGCACCTTGAGCGGCACGAAAAAGGGCGAGAACACGCCCACCGCAATCAGCTTGGCATCGGGCGGCATGTGGGCCTTGATCGGGATGGCGATCAGGTCGATCAGCCCGCCCGGCCCCGGCCAGATGGCCAGTGCCGCCATGCAGATGGCCAGACCGATCACGCCGTACAGCAGGCGGTCGCGCAGCTCCATGAGGTGCTGCACGAAGGGCTGTTCGGTCCCGGCGAGTTCGTCGGTGGAATTCGGGGAGTCGGACATCAGCGGGGAGCGGAAGTGGAACGCGGCCGGAACCGGGCCACTCGGGCAGCGCCGGACTGGGTGCGGGTCCGCACGCCGGCCCGGGCCTTGAACCATTGCGGCATGGCCTTCTGCTTCACGCGCCAGTTCTTGCGCGGATGCCGATAGACCGGGTAGGACGGGTCGAGGAGCGAGGACGACGGTTCGGACAGCGGCTCGCTGGATTCCAGGCCGGCGGTGGCTTCGGACCAGGATTTCTCGAAATCCTGTGTCGTGGACTGCACGGAGCTCTCCACGTCGCGGGCCGCGTTCTCCACCGAGTCCTTCATCTTGCGAAGCTCTTCGAGCTCCATGGACCGGTTGACCTCGGCCTTGACGTCGGCGACGTACCGCTGGGCCTTGCCCAGCAGGGCACCCACGGTGCGGGCCACGCGCGGCAGTTTTTCGGGGCCGATGACGATCAGCGCCACCGCCCCGATGAGGGCGAGCTTGGAAATGCCCAGATCAATCATGTGTCGCCAATCGGTTGAGCAGCAGGGAAGCGGCGCGTCCGGCCCGACGCCTGCCGGCATCGGACCTCGGCCCGGAGCCGGTCATCAGCTCTTCTGCTTGGCCTCGACGTCGATGGTGGTCTTCTCAGTGGCAGCGTTCTGAGTCACCTGCTGGGTGGCAGGCGCGTCGGCAGGCTGACCGCCTTCCTTCATGCCGTCCTTGAACCCCTTGACCGCGCCACCCAGGTCGGAGCCCAGGTTCTTCAGCTTCTTGGTGCCGAAGACCATGACCACGATCAGCAGAACGATGAGCCAGTGCCAGATGGAAAACGTACCCATGGAGATCTCCAGATGATGAATTCAGGGCGCAAAGCGCATGGCGGGCGATTTTACGCCCGGGGGGATGTGGGACTGATGACACCAGGGACTTGGCCCGGCTGGCGTGAGGAGGCCGTACCCGGATCGCGTCAGCCTCGCGACCAGGGGCGAGGGCCGCCCATGACATGAATGTGGAGGTGATGCACCTCCTGCCCGCCTTCGACGCCCGTGTTGCACACGATGCGGAAACCGCCTTCGGGGTACGGATTGCAACCCTGTTCGGCGGCCAGACGGGGAATCAACGTCATCAGGCGTCCCATCAGGGCAGCATCGTCGGGCCCGACCTGGGCCATGGACGCGATATGCCGCTTGGGAACCAGCAGAAAGTGTACCGGCGCCCAGGGCTGGATGTCGTGAAAGGCCAGAATGTCCTCGTCCTCGTACACCTTGCGGCTGGGGATCTGGCCGGCAACGATCTTGCAGAAGATGCAGTTCGGGTCGTGGGTGCTCATGTGGGAAGGGGCTGGCTGGCGTTCATGGTCACCATGCCCTTGATGATGCGGTAGAGGAACCAGATGGAGATGGCCGCCCAGGCCAGCATGCCCGGGATCAGAAAGGCCAGCCACAACGGGGCGGTGAGCAGGTACAGCAGGGCGGCCCAGATGACGGTACGGATCCGCCAGCTGAAGTGGCTGGCCTGCCAGGTGCCCTGGGCATCGTCGCGCTTCACCAGGTCGATGATCAGTGCCACGATCAGCAGGGCCACCCCGGGCTGGGTGCCGGGCACCACGGCACCGACCGCCACGATCAGGTGCAGCACATAACTGAGCCAGCCGACCGACTTGAGCGACTGCGCACGCTCGTTGTCGGTGGTCGAGGCGGTGTCCTGATCGTTCATGGTGGGCTCCCGATGGGATTCATTCGGCGGCTTCATTGACCGGATTCATTCACCGGCTTCACGCGCCTGGGCCTTGCGCAGGGCCTTTTCCTCCAGCCCGCTGAGACCCTCGCGCCGCACCAGCTCGGCCACCACATCGGCCGGACCCAGGCCGTGGTGGGCCAGGGCGATCATGCAGTGGAACCACAGGTCCGCGGTCTCGTTGACCAGCTTGGCGCGGTCGCCACCGTGATCGACATCCTTGGCGGCCATGACCAGCTCGGTGGCTTCCTCGCCCACCTTCTTGAGGAAAGCGTCGGGGCCCTTGTGCAGCAGCCGGGCCACGTAGCTCTTGTCCGGGTCACCGCCATTGGCCGGCTTGCGGGATTCGATGACGGCGGCCAGCCGCTGCAGATCGTCGGTCAGGGACATGGCGTCACTTGTAGATGGAGGTCGGGTCCTTGAGGACCGGTTCGACCGTGTGCCAGGCACCGGCCTCGTAACGCTGGAAGAAGCAGCTGTGGCGGCCGGTGTGGCAGGCGATGCCCGGTTCGTGCCCCAGCTGGGTGACCTTGAGCAGCACCACATCGTTGTCGCAGTCCAGCCGGATGTCGTGCACCTGCTGCACATGCCCGGACTCTTCGCCCTTGAACCAGAGCTTGCCGCGCGAACGGCTGAAGTACACGGCACGGCCCAGCTCGGCGGTCTTGGCCAGGGCCTCTCGGTTCATCCAGGCGAACATGAGCACGTCGCCGGTGGCGGCTTCCTGGGCAATGACCGGGACCAGGCCCTGCGCATCCCATTTCACGGTGTCGAGCCAGTCCATCAGAGCCTCACCGGAATGCCGCGCTCGGCCATGCGGGCCTTGGCCTGGGCCACGGTGTATTCGCCGTAATGGAAGATGCTGGCGGCCAGCACCGCGTCCGCGCCGCCCTGCTGCACGCCGTCGGCCAGGTGGTCGAGGTTGCCGACGCCACCGGAAGCAATCACCGGCACCGGCACCGCATCGGCCACGGCACGGGTCAGGGCCAGATCGAAACCGGACTTGGTGCCGTCGCGGTCCATGCTGGTCAGCAGGATCTCGCCCGCACCGAAGTCGGCCATCTGCCGGGCCCAGGCCACGGCATCCAGCCCCGTATTCCTGCGCCCGCCATGGCTGTACACATCCCAGCCCTCGCCGCGGGCCGCCAGATCGTCTCCCTGGCGGCGCTTGGCATCGATCGCCACCACGATGCACTGGGAGCCGTATTTGTCGGCCACCTCCCGGATGACCGGGGGATTGGCGATGGCGGCGGAATTGAAGCTGGTCTTGTCGGCGCCGGCGTTGAGCAGACGGCGCACATCGTCCACCGTGCGCACGCCCCCACCCACGGTCAGCGGAATGAAGACCTGCGAGGCCACCGCCTCGATCATGGGCAGGATCAGGTCGCGCCCGTCGGAGGTGGCGGTGATGTCCAGAAAGGTGAGTTCGTCGGCACCCTGCTCGTTGTAGCGGGCCGCAATCTCGACCGGATCACCGGCGTCGCGCAGCTCGACGAAGTTGACGCCCTTGACCACCCGGCCGCCGGTCACGTCGAGGCAGGGAATGATGCGTTTAGCGAGCATCGGTCATCCGTTGAGCTCGTCGGCCAGGCTCTGGGCGGCCTCGAAATCGAGGTCGCCGCTGTAGATGGAGCGGCCGCAGATCACGCCCTCGATGCCCTCGTCTTCCACGGCGCACAGCCGGCGGATGTCTTCCATGTTGGACAGACCGCCCGAGGCAATGACCGGTATGGTGAGCGCCTGGGCCAGCTTGACCGTGGCTTCGATGTTGATGCCGGAGAGCATGCCGTCGCGGCCGATGTCGGTGTAGATGATCGACTCGACGCCGTAGTCCTCGAACTTCTTGGCCAGATCGACCACCTCGTGGCCGGTGAGCTTGCTCCAGCCGTCGGTGGCCACCTTGCCGTCCTTGGCGTCCAGACCCACGATGATGTGGCCCCCGAAGGCGGTGCAGGCGTCCTGCAGGAAGCCGGGGTTCTTGACCGCCGCGGTGCCGATGATCACGTAGCGCAGGCCGGCGTCCAGGTAGCGCTCGATGGTGTCGAGGTCGCGGATGCCGCCCCCGAGCTGCACATCCACCTCGGAGCCGATGCTCTTGAGGATGGCCCGGATGGCCTGCTCGTTCTTGGGCTTGCCCGCAAAGGCGCCGTTGAGGTCGACCAGATGCACCCGGCGCGCACCGCGATTGACCCAGCTGCGGGCCATGGCCGCCGGGTCTTCGCCGAACACCGTCGATTGGTCCATGTCGCCCTGTTTGAGGCGAACACACTGGCCGTCTTTCAGATCAATGGCAGGAATCAGCAGCATGATGGGCAGGAGCGCGGGCGCTCAGGGTTGCCAGGTGAGGAAGTTGCGGTACAGCGCCAGGCCCTGGGCGGCGCTTTTTTCCGGATGGAACTGGGTGGCGAAAATGTTATCCCGTGCGATGGCCGATGCAAAACGGCCGCCATAGTCGGTCTCACCGGCCACGTGGATGGCCTGGGCCGGTCGGGCATGGAAACTGTGCACGAAATAGAAGTGGGCGCCGTCGGGAATGCCCTGCCACAGGGGGTGGACCGACCGGCCGGCCAGGGCGTGGAACACCGGATTCCAACCCATCTGCGGCACCTTGAAGCGACTGCCGTCGGGCTGCAGTCGGCCTTCCAGCTGAAAACGGACCACGTCGCCCGGGATCAGGCCCAGTCCGTCGGTGGGGCCTTCTTCGCTTCGGTCCAGCAGCATCTGCATGCCGACACAGACGCCGAACAGCGGCTTGTGGGCAGCGGCATGCAGCACGGCGTCGAGCAGGCCGGAGGCCGAGAGCTCGCGCATGCAGTCGGCCATGTGGCCCTGCCCCGGCAGCACCACCCGGCCGGCCGCCATGACGGTGGCGGCGTCGGACGTGACCACCACGTCCACACCGCTGCCCTGGGCCGCGTGGATGACCGCCTGCGAGACCGAGCGCAGGTTGCCGCTGCCGTAGTCGACCACGGCCACTGTCTGGGATTTCATCGCGCCGGTGTGCTCAGAGCGAGCCCTTGGTGGAGGGAATCACGTCGCCCATGCGCGGGTCGCGCTCGATGGCCATGCGCACCGCGCGGGCGAAGGCCTTGAACACGGTCTCGGCCTGGTGGTGGGCGTTCTCGCCGTGCAGGTTGTCGATGTGCAGGGTGACGCCGGCATGGTTGACGAAGCCCTGGAAGAACTCATAGGCCAGCTGGGTGTCGAAGGCACCCACCATGCCGCTCTTGAACGGCACCCGCATGTGCAGACCGGGACGGCCGGAAAAGTCGATGACCACGCGCGACAGCGCCTCGTCCAGCGGGACATAGGCATGGCCATAGCGTCGGATGCCCTTCTTGTCGCCCACGGCCTTGGCAAAGGCCTGCCCCAGGGTGATGCCCACGTCTTCCACCGTGTGGTGGCCGTCGATGTGGAGGTCGCCCACGGCCTGGATCTGCAGGTCGATCAGCCCATGGCGAGCGATCTGGTCGAGCATGTGGTCGAAGAAGCCGATGCCGGTGGACAGCACCGACACGCCGGTGCCGTCGAGGTTGATGCGCACGCCGATCTGCGTCTCGCTGGTGTTGCGCTGCACGTCGGCGGTGCGGTCGCCGGGGCGCGGCACGGGGAAGGCGGAGGGCGTGGAGGTCATAGGACGGAGGGGAAGGCGCGCAGCAGCTGGGCATTCTCGGCAGGGGTTCCCACCGTCAGGCGCAGGCACCGGGCCAGCAACGGGTGCATTTTAGAAACATTCTTGACCAGCAGGCCGGCGGCCTTGAGGCCGTCAAAGGCACGTTGGGCATCGGGTACACGCACCAGCACCATGTTGCCCTCGCTGGGGAAGGGCTCGACGCCGGGCATGGCGGCCAGTGCGGCGACCAGTGCCGAGCGTTCGCGCCGGATCTCGGACGCCTGTTCGGCAAACACCGCCTGGTGCTCCAGCGCGAACAGCGCGCATTCGGCATTGAGCACGCTGATGTTGTAGGGCGGGCGCAGCTTGTCGACCTCGGCCACCAGCCGGGCAGCCCCCACCATGTAGCCGATGCGGACCCCCGCCAGACCGAACTTGGAGAGGGTGCGCATGAGCAGCACATGGGCATGGGCCTGCGGCTCGGCGCGCATGGCATCCAGCCAGGTGCTGCTGGAGAACGGCTGATAGGCCTCGTCCATCACCACCAGTCCACCGAACTGCGCGGCCTCGTCGATCAGGCGGCGGATCACGCCGGCATCCCACAGGTTGGCGGTGGGGTTGTTGGGATAGGCCAGGTAGGTGATGGCCGGACGGTGCGCCCGCAGGGCCGCCACCATGGCGGCCTCGTCGAGCTGGAAGTCGGCCGTCAGCGGCACGCCGTGAAAAGCCAGCCCCTGCAGGCGGGCACTCATGGCGTACATCACGAAGCCGGGTTCGGGCGCCAGGATGCTGGCCCCGGGCCGATCGCAGGCCATGGCCAGCAGCGAGATGAGCTCGTCCGAGCCGTTGCCCAGCATCAGGCCGAAGCCCGGCGGCAGGTCGACATGGGCGGCCAGCGCAGCCTTGAGGTCGTCCACCCGGGGGCCCGGGTAGCGGTTCAGGGCCACGGCACCCAGCCGCTCGCCCAGGGCCTGCTGCAGCGCATTGGGCAGGCGGTAGGGGTTCTCCATGGCGTCGAGCTTGACCATGCCGGCGGCGTCCTGCACCGCATAGGCGTGCATCGACTGGACGTCCTGGCGGATGGTGCCCAGCGGGTCGGGCCGCGCGCTCATGCGCCACCCCGCATCGGCGGCACCGGGTCCAGCCGCAGTTCGGCCGCGCGGGCATGGGCCTGCAGGCCCTCGCCATAGGCCAGTTCGGCGGCCACCTGACCCAGCGTCTGGGCGCCGGCGGCACTGACCTCGATCAGGCTGCTGCGCTTCTGGAAGTCGTACACGCCCAGCGGCGAGCTGAAGCGGGCCGTGCCGCTGGTGGGCAGCACATGGTTGGGGCCGGCGCAGTAGTCGCCCAGGCTCTCGCTGGTGTAGGCGCCGAGGAAGATGGCACCGGCGTGCTTGAGCAGCGGCTCCCAGCGGTACGGATCGCGGCTGGACACCTCCAGGTGCTCGGGTGCGATGCGGTTGCTGATGGCGCAGGCTTCGTCCATGCTGCGGGTGTGGATCAGCGCGCCCCGGTCGTTCAGGCTCTTGGCGATGATGGCGGCGCGCGGCATGGTGGGCAGCAGCCGGTCGATGGCGGCCTGCACCGCGTCGATGTAGGCGGCGTCCGGGCACAGCAGGATGCTCTGGGCCAGCTCGTCGTGCTCGGCCTGGCTGAACAGGTCCATGGCCACCCAGTCGGCCGGGGTGGTGCCGTCGGCCAGCACCAGGATCTCGCTCGGGCCGGCGATCATGTCGATGCCCACGGTGCCGAACACATGCTTCTTGGCGCTGGCCACGTAGGCGTTGCCAGGACCGGTGATCTTGTCGACCTGGGGCACGGTGGCCGTGCCGTAGGCCAGGGCCGCCACGGCCTGCGCACCGCCGATGGTGAAGGCACGCGACACGCCGGCCACATGGGCCGCCGCCAGCACCAGCGGATTGCGCTCGCCGCGCGGCGTGGGCACCACCATGATGATCTCGGCGACGCCGGCCACATGCGCCGGGATGGCGTTCATGAGCACGCTCGACGGGTAGGCCGCCTTGCCGCCGGGCACATAGATGCCCACGCGGTCCAGCGGCGTGACCTTCTGGCCCAGCAGGGTGCCGTCCTCGTCGCGGTAGGTCCAGCTCTCGCCGCTGGCGCGCTTCTGGGCCTCGTGGTAGCTGCGCACCCGGCGGGCGGCGGCTTCCAGCGCCTGCCGCTGGGCAGCGGGCAGGCTGTCGAAGGCGGCCTTCAGCTCGACCTGGGTCAGCTCCAGCGCTTTCAGGCTGTCGGCCTGCAGGCCGTCGAAGCGAGCGGTGTACTCCAGCACGGCGGCATCGCCCCGGGCGCGCACGTCGGCCAAGATGTCGGCCACGCGCTGCTCGATGGCGCCGTCGGTTTCGGCCGACCAGTGCAGGCGCTGCGCGAAGGCGGCCTCGAAGTCGGCCTGGGTGGTGGACAGGCGCAACGGACGTGCGCTCAGGGCGAAGGGTGCGTTCATGTGCGAGGCTCCTGCGCGGTGGCAGCGGCAAAGGCGTCCAGCAGGGGCCGCAGGCGGGCCTGCTTGAGCTTGAGCGACGCCTGGTTGACCACCAGCCGCGAACTGATGTCCATGATGCGTTCCACCTCGACCAGCTGGTTGGCCTTGAGGGTGTTGCCGGTGGAGACCAGATCGACGATGGCATCGGCCAGCCCGGTCAACGGGGCCAGCTCCATGCTGCCGTAGAGCTTGATCAGGTCCACATGCACGCCCTTGGTGGCGAAGAAATCGCGGGCGATGGTGGTGTACTTGGTGGCCACGCGCAGGCGCGAACCCTGGCGCACGGCGGTGGCGTAATCGAAGTCGGAGCGCACGGCCACGCTCACGCGGCAGCGGGCGATCTGCAGGTCCAGCGGCTGGTACAGGCCCTGGCCGCCGTGCTCGATCAGGGTGTCCTTGCCGGTCACGCCCAGGTCGGCGCCGCCATGCTCCACATAGGTGGGCACATCGGTGGCGCGCACCAGCACCACCCGCACGCCGGGCTGGTTGGTTGGCAGGATCAGCTTGCGCGATTTCTCGGGGTCTTCCAGCACCTCGATGCCGGCGGCCTTCAGCAGCGGCAGGGTCTCGTCGAAGATGCGGCCCTTGGACAGGGCCAGGGTGATGGTCTCGTTCATGAAATGCGTTCGATGTCGGCCCCGATGGCCCGCAGCTTGGACTCCATCTGGTCGTAGCCCCGGTCGAGGTGGTAGATGCGGTCGACCACGGTCTCGCCCTCGGCCACCAGTCCGGCAATCACCAGACTGGCCGAGGCCCGCAGGTCGGTGGCCATGACGGTGGCACCCGAGAGGCGCTCCACGCCCTCGATGACCGCGACCTTGCCGTCGGTCTGGATGCGGGCACCCAGACGCACCAGCTCGTTCACGTGCATGAACCGGTTCTCGAAGATGGTCTCGGTGACCTTGCTGGTACCCTGCGAGATGCAGTTGAGCGCCATGAACTGGGCCTGCATGTCGGTGGGGAAGCCGGGATATTCGGTGGTGCGGAAGGTCTGCGCCTTCAGGCGCCCGCTGGCGCGGATGCGGATGAAGTCGCCGGCCGAGTTGCGGCCGGCCTCGATCTCGGCGCCCGCCTCCAGCAGCTTGTCGATGACGGCATCCAGGTGATCGGCGCGACCATGCCGCAGCACCACATCGCCGCCGGTGGCGGCCACGGCGCACAGGAAGGTGCCGGCCTCGATGCGGTCGGCCACCACCCGGTGGCTGCCGCCCTGCAGACGGTCCACGCCCTGCACATGGATGCGGCTGGTGCCATGGCCCTCGATGCGCGCCCCCATGGCGATGAGCATCTCGGCCAGGTCGCCGATCTCGGGTTCCTGGGCCGCGTTCTCGAGCAGCGTCTCGCCTTCGGCCAGGGCGGCCGCCATCAGGAAGTTCTCGGTGCCGGTGACGGTCACCATGTCGGTGGCAATGCGCGCACCGTGCAGGCGGCTTCGACCGGCCGGCAGGCGGGCCACCATGTAGCCATGCTCCACCACGATCTCGGCGCCCATGGCCTGCATGCCCTTGATGTGCTGGTCGACCGGGCGCGAGCCGATGGCGCAGCCCCCGGGCAGGGACACCTTGGCCTGACCGAAACGGGCCAGCAGCGGGCCGAGCACCAGCACCGAGGCCCGCATGGTCTTGACCAGGTCGTACGGCGCCTCGGGCTTGAGGCTGTCGGGCGCGCGCAGCGTGATGCTGCCCGGCTCGTCGTTGCGGGTGTGCACGCCCATGTTGTCCAGCAGCTGCCGCATGGTGACCACGTCGCGCAGGCGCGGTACGTTCTGCAGCGTCACCGGCTGATCGGTGAGCAGGGCGGCGCACAGTTCGGGCAGGGCAGCGTTCTTGGCGCCGGAGATCGGCACCTCGCCGGTCAGGGTGTGGCCACCGCGGATTCGGAGTTTGTCCATGTCAGGCCTGGGCCGCCCATTCGGCCGGTGTGTGGGTCTTCATCGACAGGGCATGGACCTCGTCGGTGCGGATGCGTTCGCCCAGGGTGGCATACACCCGCTGGTGGCGCTGGATCAGGCGCAGGCCCTCGAAGGCCGGCGACACGATGACGGCTGCCCAGTGGCGGCCGTCACCGGTGACTTCGATGTGGTCGCACGGCAGGCCGGCAGCAATGAGGTTCTGGAGTTCTTCGGCGGTCATGTCAGTGTCGGATCTTGTAGCCGGTCTTGAGCAGGTGCAGGGCCAGGGCGCTCACGGCGGCGAGTGCGGCCGCCACCAGGCCCAGGCTGATCCACGGAGAGACGTCGCTCTGGCCGAAGAAGCCATAGCGGAAGCCGTCGATCATGTAGAAAAACGGGTTGAGGTGGCTGACCTGCTGCCAGAAAGCCGGCAGGGAATGGATGGAGTAGAACACGCCCGACAGGAAGGTCATGGGCACGATGATGAAGTTCTGAAACGCGGCCATCTGGTCGAACTTCTCGGCCCACAACCCGGCGATCACGCCGAGGGCGCCCAGCAGCGCCGCGCCCATCAGGCCGAAGGCCACGATCCACAGCGGCGCCACCACGGTGGGCTGTGCGAACCACCAGGTGGCCAGCATCACGCCTGCACCCACCGCCATGCCGCGCACCACCGACGAACCCACATAGGCCACGAACCAGGCCCGGTGGGAGAGCGGCGTGAGCAGCAGGAAGACCAGGTTGCCCATGATCTTGCTCTGGATGAGCGAGCTGCTGCTGTTGGCAAAGGCGTTCTGCAGCACGCTCATCATGACCAGACCGGGCAGCAGGAAGGCGGTGTAGTTGACGGAGTCGTACACCTGCACCCGGTCCTCCAGCACATGGCCGAAGATCATGAGGTAGAGGATGGCCGTGATGACCGGTGCCGCCACCGTCTGGAAGCCGACCTTCCAGAAGCGCAGGACTTCCTTGTAGAACAGGGTCTGCCAGCCGTTCATGCCGCCACCTCCTGCACCGCCGAGGTGCTGCCGGTGAGGGCCAGGAACACATCTTCCAGATCGGGCTTGCGGATCTCGATGTCCTGTGGCGTCAATCCGGCTTCGCGCAGTCGGGCCAGGGTACGTTCCACGGCCAGGGCGTCGTCGGCCGGCAGCTGGACGACCCGACCGGTCACGCGGGCCAAGGCCGCCAGGTCGGCCGGCAGGGCCATGTCGGTCTTGAAGCGCAGCACCTGCGACGAAGAACGGGCCAGCAGGGACGACGTGCTCTCCAGCGCCACCACCTCGCCCTGCTTGAGCATGGCGATGCGGGTGCAGAGCGCCTCGGCCTCCTCCAGGTAGTGGGTGGTCAGCAGCACGGTGCTGCCCAGCCGCTTGTTCAGGCCGGAGACGAACTGCCACAGCGTCTGGCGCAGCTCCACGTCGACACCGGCGGTGGGCTCGTCCAGCACGATGACCGGGGGCTTGTGCACCAGCGCCTGGGCGATCAGTACCCGGCGCTTCATGCCGCCGGAGAGCTGGCGCATGTTGGCATTGGCCTTGTCGGCCAGGCCCAGGCCGGCGAGCAGCTCGTCGATCCAGTCGTCGTTGTGGCGCACGCCGAAATAGCCGGACTGGATGCGCAGTGCCTCGCGCACGTTGAAGAAGGGATCGAACACCAGCTCCTGCGGGACCACACCGAGCTGGCGGCGGGCCGCCGCATAGTCGGATTGCACATCGTGGCCGAGCACGGTCACGCGGCCCTCGGTGGCCCGGCTCAGGCCAGCCAGGATGCTGATGAGCGTGGTCTTGCCGGCACCGTTGGGCCCGAGCAGACCGAAGAATTCACCGGGCTCGATGTCGAACGACACCGAACGCAGGGCCTGGAAGGCGCCACGGGCGGTGGTGTAGGTCTTGGAGACGTTCTGGAAGGAAACAGCTGGCATGCGCAGGCGGGACCGCAGGTCTCACCGGTCGGGCGCAGACCATCTGCGGCAGCGGGTGAGCCGGCCATTTTAAGGCGGGGGTCCGCCGGCCGCTTCAGGCAGGGAGAAGCGACTCCACGCCGTACAGGGCCACCAGCTCGCGCAGCCGCTGGGGCAGGCCGATGACCTGGAGCGACTGGCCCCGCTGCTGCAGGTCGCGCCCGATCTCGAGCAGCACGGCCACGGCCGAAGAGTCGAAGTGCCGCAAGGCCGACGCATCGACCTGAACGACCGGGCCGGTCTGGGACGCCAGGGCGGACTGGAGGGACTGGAGGGTGGCCGCTGCTTCATGCAGCGTCAGGCGCTCGGGCAGGCGGGCCACCGGATTCAAGGTATCGGTCACGGAAATCGATCAGGACGCAACCGGGGCTCTCAGCTCCGGGCGCTGTTGGACTTGTTGCGCTGGGCCAGCGATGCGATCAGACCGTCGATGCCCTTGGCCGAGATTTCCTGCGCGAACTGGGTGCGGTAGGTTTCCACCAGCCACACGCCCAGCACGTTGAGGTCATAGATCTTCCAGCCACCGGCGCTTTTCTCCAGGCGGTAGTCCAGCTGGATCGGCTCGCCCCGCCCGCGCACCTCGCTGCGCACGATGACCTCGGTGTCGGTGGGCTGCATGCGCAGCGGCTTGAAGCTCAGCGTCTGGTCCTTGACCTCGCCCAGCGCGCCGGAGTAGGTGCGCACCAGCAGGGTCTTGAACTCGTCCTGCAGCTGCTTCTGCTGCTCGGGCGTGGCCTGGCGCCAGAACCGGCCGACGGCCGAAGCGGTCATGCGCGTGAAGTTCACGTTCGGCATGATCTTGGTGTCGACCAGGGTGACGATGCGGTTGATGTCCCCGGCCTGGATGGCCGGATCGGCCTTGACCGCGTTGAGCACCTCGGTGGAAATGCGTTTGACCATGGCATCCGGCGCCTCGTCGGACGCCATGGCGGGCAGTGCCCACGCAGCGGCGGAGAGGGACAGGATGGCCAGCCAGGAACGGCGCTGGATCATGGAAATTCCTTTCAGTAGGGGAAACCCGATGGTAGGCGTGCGATGGCGCAGCTTCGTGTCGGGTTCCCGGGTCATTCGTTGCGATTCGTATCGGCCATCATCGGAGTGATCACTCACCGTCGCCGATGCCGATGCCCTTGTCGATCATGCGGTCGACCTGGCTCTGGCGCCGGTTGAGGTACAGGTCGCGGGTGAAGCTGTACTTGTCGAGCGCGGCCTCTTCCAGCACATTGGAGGCACCCAGCAGGCCGGCGCGGATGTCGACCACCTCCAGCGCCCACAGGGCATTGCGGTTGGCCTTGTTGTCGAGCTGGTTCAGCGGATCGGCCGCGAGGTCGACCACCAGCCCGCCAGTGTCGCGCACCGACGACGGGCCCAGGAGCGGCAGGACCACATACGGGCCGGGCGGCACACCCCAGCGGCCCAGGGTCTGGCCGAAATCGATCTTGGTGCGCGGAATGCCGGCTTCGGAGGCGATGTCGAGCACCCCGCCCAGGCCGAACACCGTGTTCACGCTGAAGCGCATGAGGTTCTCGCCCGCCTCCTTGGGCCGCAGCTGGAACAGCGCATTGAAGGTCGACCACAGATCGCCGAGGTTGGAGAAGAAGTTGTTGACCCCGGTACGAACCGGCTGGGGCGTCACTTCCACATAAGCGGTGGCAACCGGCTTGACCACCGCCGTGTCCACCGCGTCGTTGAAGCGGTAGACACCCCGGTTGAAAGGCTCCAGCGGGTCGCGCGGATTGGCATCAGGGCCGGTGGCACAGCCGGCCAGCAAGGCGGTCAGGCCCGCCAGAAACGCGAGCTGGAGTCGGCGGGAAACGGAAGCGATGGGGTTCATGGTGTGCTCCTTGTGCGGCCTCACTGGGTGCCTTCGGCCGGCTTGCCCTCGGCGGCTTTGTTGAACAGGAACTGGCCGATCAGGTTTTCGAGAATGACGGCGGACTGGGTCTGGGTGATCACCGCACCTGCGGCGATGTTTTCCGGATCGCCACCCGGCTCGATGCCGATGTATTGCTCCCCCAGCAGACCGCTGGTGAGGATCTTCATGGAGCTGTCCTTGGGGAAGGCGTAGCGCGACTCCAGCGCCAGCACGACGCTGCCCTGAAAGGTCTTGTCGTCGAAGGTGATCGACTCCACCCGGCCGACCACCACGCCGGCGCTGCGCACCGCGGCCCGGGGCTTGAGGCCGCCGATGTTGTCGAAGCGGGCGGTCACCTTGTAGGTGGGCTCGAAACTGAGCGAGAGCAGGTTGGCCGACTGCAGGGCCAGGAAAAGGATCGCGGCGGCGCCGATCAGGACGAACAGGCCGACCCAGACATCGTTTTTGGAGGTGTTCATGGCGGTGAGGTCCGGTGATTCAGATGCTGAACATCATGGCGGTGAGGACGAAGTCGAGTCCGAGCACGGCCAGGGAAGCCACCACCACGGTGCGGGTGGTGGCGCGTGACACACCTTCGGGGGTGGGCTGGGCCAGATAGCCCTGCAGCAAGGCCACGAAGGTGACGGTGAAGCCGAAGACGATGCTCTTGATGACGCCGTTGCCCACATCGGCCCACACGTCCACACCGCCCTGCATCTGGCTCCAGAAGGCGCCGGCGTCCACACCGATCATGAGGACGCCCACCACCCAGCCGCCGATGATGCCGACCGCACTGAACACCGCGGCCAGCAGCGGCAGCGTGATCACACCGGCCCAGAACCGGGGCGCCAGCACCCGCCGCACCGGATCGACGGCCATCATTTCCATCGCGCTGAGCTGCTCGCCGGCCTTCATGAGGCCGATCTCGGCCGTGAGCGATGTGCCGGCCCGGCCGGCAAACAGCAGCGCACTGACCACCGGACCCAGCTCGCGCACCAGGGAGAGCGCCACCAGCAGGCCCAGGGCCTCGGTGGCGCCATAGCGCTGCAGCGTGTAGTAGCCCTGCAGCCCCAGCACGAAACCCACGAACAGACCCGACACACCGATGATGGCCAGCGAGTAGTTGCCCAGAAAGTGGATCTGGTCACGGACCAGACCGAACCGGCGCAGGCTGGCACCGAACAGGGTCAGCAGGCGCATGAACAACCGGGCGCCCAGGCCGATGCCGGCCAGCTTGAGCCGTACGGCCCGGCCCACGCGGGCGGGATGCAGGGCCTTCATGCCTGGCCTCCCGGGCCGAAGTCGGCGGTCAGGTCCGGGGCCGGATGGTGGAAGCGGACCGGACCGTCGGGCAAGGCATTGACGAACTGGTGCACCAGCGGGTCGGTGCTGTGGCGCACTTCGTCGGGCGTGCCCTGGGCGGCAATGCGGCCGTTGGCCAGCACGACCACCTGGTCGGCAATGTGAAAGGTCTCGTCCAGATCGTGCGAGACCACGATGCTGGTCAGCCCCATGGCATCGTTGAGCTGGCGGATGAGCCGGGCCGCCGTGCCCAGCGAGATCGGATCGAGCCCTGCGAAGGGCTCGTCGTACATGATGAGTTCGGGGTCGAGCGCAATGGCACGGGCCAGCGCCACGCGCCGGGCCATGCCGCCGGAGAGTTCGCTGGGCATCAGCTGCCGGGCACCGCGCAGGCCCACGGCGTTGAGCTTCATGAGCACGATGTCGCGCACCATGGATTCGGGCAGCGCGGTGTGCTCGCGCAAGGGGAAGGCGACGTTGTCGAACACGCTCATGTCGGTGAACAGGGCACCGAACTGGAACAGCATGCCCATGCGGCGGCGCGCTTCGTAGAGCCGGGCAGCGTCCATGGTGGTGACGTCGTTGCCGTCGAACAGGGTCTGGCCCCGGTTGGCCCGGATCTGCCCGCCGATCAGGCGCAGCACCGTGGTCTTGCCGCCGCCGGAAGCGCCCATGAGCGCCGTGACCTTGCCACGCGGCACGGTCAGCGAGATGTCGTCAAGGATGACGCGTTCACCGTAGCCGAAGGTGACGCCGCGCAGTTCGACGAGGGGGGTGTCTGGGGTGGGGTTCATCAATGAAAAGCCGGGCTGCGGGCCCGGCTCTTCATGATAAGGGATGCGGGATAAACCGGTATCCCGGGTTCCCGGCGGGCCACGGTGTCAGCGCGGCAGGTCGGAATGGCCCATCAGGAACTCGTCCACGGCACGGGCGGCCTGCCGGCCCTCGCGGATGGCCCAGACCACCAGCGACTGGCCCCGGCGGATGTCACCGGCTGCAAACACTTTGTTGACGTTGGTGACGTAACCACCGGTGAAATCGGTGGTGGCGCGGGCGTTGCCACGGCCGTCCTTGTCGATGCCGAAGGCATCCAGCACCGAAGCCACCGGGCTCACGAAGCCCATGGCCAGCAGCACCAGGTCGGCCTGGTATTCCTTTTCGGTGCCCGGAATCTCGACCAGCTTGCCGTCTTTCATCTCGACATGCACCGTCTTCAGGCCGGTGACCTTGCCGTTCTTGCCGATGAACTCCTTGGTGGAGATGGCGAACTCGCGCTGGCAACCTTCTTCGTGGCTGGAGCTGGTGCGCAGCTTGAGCGGCCAGTAAGGCCACACCAGGGGCTTGTTTTCCTGCTCGGGCGGCTGGGGCATGACCTCGAACTGGGTCACGCTGGCCGCGCCGTGGCGGTTGCTGGTGCCCACACAGTCGGAGCCGGTGTCGCCGCCGCCGATCACGATGACGTGCTTGCCGTCGGCGCGGATCTGACCCTTGAGCTTGTCGCCGGCGTTCACCTTGTTCTGCATCGGCAGGAACTCCATGGCGAAATGCACGCCATCGAGGTCGCGGCCGGGCACCGGCAGGTCGCGGCTCTGCTCGGCGCCGCCACACAGCAGGACGGCGTCGAACTCGCCGCGCAGCTGCTCTGGCGAGATGGTTTCCTTGGCCCAGTTGGTCACCTTGCTGCCCTCGGGCAGCTGGCCGACCATGACCCCGGTGCGGAAGGTCACGCCTTCGGCTTGCATCTGCTCGACGCGGCGGTCGATGTGGGTCTTCTCCATCTTGAAGTCGGGGATGCCGTAGCGCAGCAGGCCGCCGACCCGGTCGTTCTTCTCGAACACGGTCACGTCGTGGCCGGCCCGCGCCAGCTGCTGGGCCGCGGCCAGGCCGGCCGGACCGGAACCGACCACCGCCACCTTCTTGCCGGTCTTGTGGCGCGGCGGCTGCGGCTTGACCCAGCCTTCATTCCAGGCACGGTCGATGATGGCGTGCTCGATCGACTTGATGCCCACCGCATCGTCGTTCACGTTGAGCGTGCAGGCGGCCTCGCAGGGTGCGGGGCAGATGCGGCCGGTGAACTCGGGGAAGTTGTTGGTGCTGTGCAGCACGGTAATGGCGTTGCGCCAGTCACCCTCGAACACGAGGTTGTTGAAGTCCGGAATGATGTTGTTGACCGGGCAGCCGTTGTTGCAGAACGGCGTGCCGCAGTCCATGCAGCGGGCGGCCTGGACCTTGGACTGCTCCTCGGTCAGGCCGATGACGAATTCCTTGTAGTGCTTCACCCGTTCCGGAACGGGCTTATAGCCCTCTTCCAGTCGTTCGAATTCCATGAAGCCGGTGACTTTTCCCATGGTGTTGGTCCTTCGTGGGTCGGTGCGTTGTTCGGATTACTTGACGGCGGCAGCGCGCTTGGACGCAGCCGGGGCCTTGGGGGCGGCGGCAGCGGACTTGCGGGCGGCGATCTCGCCCAGGGCGCGCTTGTATTCGTTCGGGAACACCTTCACGAACTTGGCACGCGAGGTGGCCCAGTTGTCCAGCAGCTCGCGGGCGCGCTTGCTGCCGGTCCAGCGGTTGTGGTCTTCCAGCAGCTTCTTGAGCTGGGCTTCGTCGGTCTGGCCGCGGTGCCAGATGGCCTTGTCCATCGAGGCTTCCTGCTCGGCCGCGGGCAGCACCTTCTCCATGCTGACCATGGCGGTGTTGCAGCGCTCGGCAAAACGACCGTCTTCGTCATACACGTAAGCCACGCCGCCGCTCATGCCGGCAGCGAAGTTGCGGCCGGTCTTGCCCAGCACCACCACGGTGCCGCCGGTCATGTATTCGCAGCCGTGGTCGCCGGTGCCTTCGACCACCGCCGTGGCGCCGGACAGGCGCACCGCAAAGCGCTCGCCGCCCACGCCGCTGAAGAAGGCCTCGCCGCTGGTGGCGCCGTACATCACGGTGTTGCCGACGATGATGTTGCGCGCAGCCTCGCCACGGAAGTCGATGCTCGGGCGCACCACCACGCGGCCGCCCGAGAGGCCCTTGCCGGTGTAGTCGTTCGCGTCACCGATCAGGTAGAGCGTGATGCCCTTGGCCAGGAAGGCGCCGAACGACTGGCCGCCCGTGCCTTCGAGCTGGATGCGGATGGTGTCGTCCGGCAGGCCTTCCGGATGGTGCTTGGTCAGTTCGCCGGACAGCATCGCGCCCACCGAGCGGTTGACGTTGCGCGCCACCTCGATGAACTGCACCCGCTCGCCCTTCTCCAGGGCCGGCCGGGCGCGCTCGATCAGCACGCGATCCAGCGACTTCTCCAGACCGTGCTCCTGCTCTTCGGTGTGCAGGCGCGGCACGTCGGCCGGTACGGCCGGGGTGGCCAGCAGACGGCTGAAGTCCAGTCCGCGGGCCTTCCAGTGCGCGATGCCGGCGCGCATGTCCAGCAGGTCGGCGCGGCCGATCAGCTCGTCGAACTTGCGCACGCCCAGCTGGGCCATGATCTGGCGCACTTCCTCGGCAATGAAGAAGAAGTAGTTGACGACGTGCTCGGGCTTGCCGGTGAACTTCTTGCGCAGCGCCGGGTCCTGGGTGGCCACGCCCACCGGGCAGGTGTTGAGGTGGCACTTGCGCATCATGATGCAGCCCTCCACCACCAGCGGCGCGGTGGCGAAGCCGAACTCGTCGGCGCCGAGCAGACCGGCAATCACCACGTCGCGACCGGTCTTCATCTGACCGTCGGCCTGCACGCGGATGCGGCTGCGCAGGCGGTTGAGCACCAGGGTCTGCT
>CAYXSL010000014.1:0-42907 GCA_964466605.1 uncultured Verminephrobacter sp. | reverse complement strand
ATCATCCTGCAGCAGCCCGTGGAGCGCGAGCAGATGACCAAGCTGCTCGAAACCGGCAAGACCGACCTGCTGGACAAGTTTGTGAGCATGCGCACGCGCCGCAACTTCAAGGCCCACCTGGCGTGGGACAAGGAGGCGGGCAAGGTCAACTTTGAATTCGCGCCCAGCAAGTTTCCCCCACGCCCCGGCGCTGCTGCAAAAACAGTAGCTGCCAAGGCAGGCAAGACGGGCGCAGCGGCCAAAAAAGCCCCTGCGAAGAAGGCCGCAGCCAAAACCACTGCCGCCAAAGCCCCACGCAAGGCCGCTGCCGGCAAGGCGCCCAGCGCCGCCCTGGCCGCCGTGATTGGCGCCGAGCCCGTGGCCCGCCCTGAGGCCGTCAAGAAGATGTGGGAATACATCAAAACCCACAACCTGCAGGACCCCAAGGACAAGCGCACCATCGTGGCCGACGACAAGCTGCGCGCCGTGTTTGGCAAGGACAGCGCAGGCATGTTCGAGCTGGCGGGCATTCTGGGCAACCACCTGGCATGAACACTTTCTAACGCCTTTGCCTTGCAAGAACGGACCGCGCGCAGGCCGGTCGCTTTCAGTAGGAGAGACAGCACTGCCGGCCCGTTCGGGCCGCAGAGGCCTGTCACCATGCCATGCAATCGATCACACAACTGGTGTTGAACAGCCAGACCATGGGTTCACCCGCCGCCGCATTTGGGTTGTGGAAAGCCTTGGTGGATGTGCTGTTCGAGGTGGAACTGCCTGAAGGCACCAGCGCCGGGGCGTTCCATCTCCTGCTGGACGCATGGCGCCCCGGCCCGTTGCTCATCGGACGTTGCGAATCCGTTGCGCAGACCTTCCGACGCACGCCGCAGGCGATTGCCCGATGGGGCGTGGAGCACTATCTGGTGCAGCTTTACACGCGGGGCGGCTATGTCGGGAATGCGGACGGTCGGCGGGTGGAGGTCCGTGCGGGTGATATCAGCGTGCTGGACATGTTGCGGCCCTTTGCCACGCAGGCCGAGGATTTCGAGAACATCAGCGTCATCATCCCGCGCATGCTGCTGGCTCCGCTGGTGGACACACCCGATGGTCTGCACGGTACGGTCATTTGCGGAACGGAGGGCCTGGGTGCGGTGCTCGCCGACCATCTGGACTCGCTGATGAGACGCACCGCACAACTGCAGTATGGGGATTGGCTGCGGCTGGTGGAGGGCACCATGACGCTGCTCGCGAGTTGCCTGGGGGTGCGTGCTTCGGTGCACGCTTCGCGCGGCGGTGCTGGTGCGCACAGTTCCCTGTTGCTGCGCGTACGCCAGTATGTGGACAGCAACCTCGCGTCGCCCGCACTGAGCGCCGAAGCCCTGTGCCGCGACGTGGGGCTTTCCCGCTCCAGCCTGCAGCGGCTGTTTGCCTCCAGCGGAGGGTTCATGCACTACGTTCGGGAGAGGCGGTTGCGCCGAAGCTATGCCCAGGTGGCCGACCCGGACGGGCCGCGCATCTCGCAAATCGCCTACAGATGGTGTTTCCTCAACGACAGCGCGTATTCGCGGGCGTTTCGCCGCTGCTTTGGTCAATCGCCCAGGGACGTGCGCCTGCTAGCACAGCAACGGGCCGTGCATGAGTCGGCCTCGTCCACCGGGCAGGTGCCGCAGGAGCCGGGGGATCTGTGGTTGGCGCATTGGGTCTTGGGACTGACCGCCGACCCGGCGTGACGCACCGTTGTACGCGCCCGCAGGATGACGGCGTTGGTAAAGCCGGCATAGTTTCTGGGTATGGCGGCACAGTCGCCGTGCGGAATTTTCTTGATACTGCCCCGCGGGCATGTGGTGGCGCGGCTGTTGCGCGGCCTCCCCATGCCGGCAACCAGGCAACAGAAAATTCCAACAGAAATGACATACAAAAAAAGACTGGCTCAATGGGCCGCAGGCGGGATGATCGCGGCCGCGCTGGTGGCGTGTGGTGGTGGAGGCTCCAGCACATCGCTGCCAGGGGGAGCATCCGCAGGTGCCAAGCTGCTGGTGGATGTACAGGCGCTTGCCGACAAGTCGCAGTGCCCAAATGGGGGGAACCGGCTCGTGGCGGGCCTGGACAGCAACGCCAACGGTGTGCTGGAGACCGCCGAGGCTTCGCAGTCGCAGGTGGTCTGCTGGAACGCCAGCCTGCCGGATGCCCCGCTGCGGATGAGTGCCCGCAGCGAAGCACCTGGCGCCCACTGTGCCAACGGCGGGTTGCGGGTCAGTGTCTGGATGGACACGCTGCCCAACGGAATCCTGGACAGCAGCGAGGCGGAAAGCGCCTCTTACATCTGTACGTCCTCAGTGGTTGCCTCTCCGTCCACCCTGCTCGCACTGCAAGCCGAACCCCCTGGCGTCAACTGTGTGAACGGAGGGACGCGACTGACATCCGGACAGGACCGGGATGGCAACGGAGCCCTCGAAGAGGCGGAGATCACGGCCTCCCGGTTCGTCTGCAACGGCGCCTCCGGCGTTGGCAATGGGGGCTCGGATGGACTTAATGGACTGATGGACGTTGCGCCAGAACCTGCAGGTGCCCACTGTGCCTCCGGGGGCAGCAAGGTGCGTGCAGGGCTGGATGCCAACCGCAACGGGACCCTCGACATCTCCGAAGTGTCTTCCACGCAGTACGTCTGCCATGGCAACGCGTCGCGGACCCTGGTACGTCAGACTGCCGAACCTGCCGGAGCCAACTGCGCAGCGGGCGGAACGCGCATCAGCGTCGGCGCGGACGCGAATGCGAACGGCACGCTCGATGGCAGCGAGATCGAATCCACCAGCTACGTTTGCCAAGGCGCTACCGGGGTTGCGGGACTGGACAGCCTGATTGCCATGGTTGCAGAACCGCCGGGTGTCCAATGCTCCGCAGGGGGCAACCGCATCAATGCGGGCAAGGACACCAACCGCAATGGCGTGCTGGATGCGTCTGAAATCACTGCCACCAGCTATGCCTGCCATGGTGCGACGGGGCCGGCCGGAGCCGCTGGTGCCACGGGGGCTGGCGTGGCCGTGTTCACCAGTTCGGGCAGCTATGTTGTGCCCAGTGGCGTGCGTGGCCTGGTTATTGAGGCCTGGGGCGGCGGTGGCGCCGGGGGCAGCCTGTTCAACTGCAACAACGCGGCATGTGCCCAGTTCCTGGGGCAGGCGTTCTACGATGCCAGCGCCACCGGGGGCGGTGGCGGCTCCGGGGCGTATCAGAAGGTGTTTCTCAGCGTTTCGCCCGGCGACGTCCTGAGCGTGGCGGCTGGCAGCGCCGGGACCGTGCCCAGCAGTGGGACGACGGCCGCCCCGCCCCCGCCCAGTGGCAGCGGAGGCACCAGCAGCGTAACCTACCAGAGCACCCTGGTGATTTCTGCCAGTGGGGGCGCAGCAGGTACGCACTACATCTACAGCTCAGCAGATGGCAGCAACAGCTGGAGCACCCCGGGCAGCGGTGGCGTGGCGGGATTTGCCGCGCCCGCACTGGGCATGGATGCGAGCAATGGTCAGGCAGGTACAGGCTCGCAAGGCGCAGGCCTGGCGGGCTACCGGTCCAGCGGGGGCAATGGAGCCCGCAACGCGGATCAGTATCGCGCCACCAACGGCATGAAGGGCATGGTCATCCTGACGCCTGCGCAGTGACGCGACGGCCGTGGGTGGCGCGGCGGAGCGCGGCGTGGCCGGTGGCAGGCGAGGGATGGCGAATGCGATACATTCGGCCGCATTGCCCACGCCGCGCAGTACGCCGCGTTCCAAGACCCAGCGTTGCCGCATGCGCAGTGCTTCCCGGGCAGCTGAGCGCTCCTGTCCCATGCCTTTGCCATCACCTGCTCTATCTCTGCAGATCGCGACCACGGTCCACCACCGCATCCACACCACTACGGCGCGCATGGATTCGGTGGGCTGGGTGGTGTCGGGCACCAAGCACCTTGTCACGCCCGGCGGCGGCCACCGCTATCCCAGCGGGCGCGTGTTTGTGCTGCCGCGCGGCGCGCAGTGGGAGATCGTCAACGACCCCGCCCCGCAGGGCCGCTACGTGGCGCGGCTGCTGTGTTTTGCGCCCGGGCTGGTGGAGCAGTTCCACCGCCAGTTTGGTCAGTTCGCGGCCGTGCCGCCCGTGCAAGGCTGCGCGGGCCTGGCGGCCGATGCGGTGTTCGAAGACAGCTACATGCGCGCCGTGGCCGCGCTGGAGAGCGAGGCCAGCTCGCAGGCCCTGCGCGAGCACCGCGCGCTCGAAGTGCTGCTGATGCTGGCCGAGGCGGGCATTGTGTTCGCCCCGCCCGGCGAACTGGGCTGGGCCGAGCGCGTGCGCCGCCTCATCGGCCCCAGCCCGCAGGCCGACTGGACGGTGGAGCGCATCGCCGGCGCCTTTGCCACCAGCGCCAGCACCCTGCAGCGCCGCCTGGCGCAAGAGGGCGAAACCGTGAGCCAGTGCCTGCGCGATGTGCGGCTGGAGACGGGGCTCATGCTGCTGCAAAGCTCCGCGCTGCAGGTGTCCGAGATTGCGGCCCGCTGCGGCTACGAATCGCACAGCCGCTTCAGCGCAGCCTTCCGCGAGCGTTTTGGATTTCCGCCCTCGCAGCTGCGGCCCTGAGGCGGGGCCAAGGCGCCAGTTCAAAAAAATCAGATCCGTTCACGCTGAGCGTCGTCGAAGCGCAGCACAGGGCTTCGACAGGCCCAGCCGAACGGTGTGGTGCGTTGAACGCGCATCTCCCTGACGCGCAGCGCACAGCCTTTGACGCCGCCGGGCCAGCGCCATGGCGCGGCGCACCGCACCATCAAGGCCTTGTTTCACCCCGCTATTGCAAGGAGCCTTTCTGATGTCTTTTCCTCTTTCGCACCCCCTTCGCGCCCTGTCTGCCGTCGCCACTCTGGGCCTTGCGCTGGCCGCCCCAGCCCAGGCCTTCACGCTCACCAGCCCCGACTTTGCCGAAGGCAGCACGCTGCCCCAGCGCTTCGAGTTCAAGGGCTTTGGTTGCGCGGGCGACAACCAGTCGCCCGCCCTGCGCTGGAGCGGTGCGCCTGCAGGCACGCGGAGCTTTGCCATCACTGCCTACGACCCGGATGCGCCCACGGGCTCGGGCTGGTGGCACTGGTCGGTGGTCAACATCCCCGCCAGCGTGACCGAGCTGCGGCCCGACGCGGGCGCTGCCGGTGGCGCCCAACTGCCCGCAGGCGCCAGCCATGTGCGCATTGACTACGGCGTGGCCGCATGGGGTGGCACCTGCCCACCCGAGGGCGATGCGCCGCACCGCTATATCTTCACCGTGCATGCACTCAAGGTGCCGCGCCTGGACCTGCCTGCCGACGCCACTGCTGCGTTGGCTGGCTACATGATCAACGCCAACAGCCTGGGCAAGGCCACGCTCACGGCGCGCTACGGGCGCCCTGCGGCCAAAGGCAAGCAGCAGTGACGGTGCGGGCTGGGGCGCGGTGATGTTTTAAGCTTGGCGATCACATCCACCCCACGCAGGTCCACCCCATGCGCAGCACCCGCGAACGAGCCCTCTGGTCCCTTCTGGCCGCACTGCTGCTGGCCGCCGCAGCCGCCGCTTGGTGGACCGCCGACCAGTGGCTGCCCCAGGCCGGGCCCTGGACCGAACAGGCCTGGAAAAAGATCACCCGCCCCGGGCCCGAATCCCTGCCGCCCGACAAGCGCCCCGCTGCTACTCAGGCCCGCCCCGCGCAAGCGGGCGCATCCCAGCCCGTGGCCCCGCAGCCGCGCAAATGTGTGCGGGACGGCCGCACCACCTACACCGACCAGCCCTGCCCCCAGGGCAGCCAGGAGCTGCCGGTGGATGGCGCAGTCACGTCGCTGCCGCCTGCGCAGTAAGCGGCTGATCTGCTTCCAGTGGTGCGCTGGCCCGTGGGGAAGATGTCGTTTTTTTCCTAGCCCGCGAGGGGGCCGCGCGGATTCAATCGGTGCGTTGATTCACTACCCCAGGCCCGTTTTTATTTGAGGCCGCTTGCACCCATGCACCACCAAACTCTGCGCGTTTTTCTTCTGCTGCTGGCCGCCCTGGGCCTGGCCGTCCCCTGGTCCTTCAACACCGTGTACTTTCTGGCCGGTGGCAGCGTGATGCCCGATGTCTTCTGGCGCGACGCCTTTGCCAACGCGCTCACCACCGGCATCACCTGCGACGTGTACCTGGCCGCCGTGGCGTTCTCGGCCTGGGTGGCGGCCGACCGCCGCCTGGGCGCGTGGCGCTGGGCCTGCATCGCGGCCTGCTTTGGTATCGGGCTCGCGTTTGTGATGCCGCTGTACCTGGCTCAGCGTTTGCGCATGGACGCAGCCCGCTCCGGCGGCTGATACCAGTTTGCGTTCAATCAACAAGAACCGTTCGGGCTGAGCCTGTCGAAGCCTTGCGCGGCGCTTCGACAGGCTCAGCGTGAACGGACTTATTTTTTTGAACGCATACCAGTATGACCCGGCTGCACCTTCGCATCCACCTGCGCGCCCACCTGCAAGGGCCAGTGTTCGCTGACCGGGCTGCGGCTGCCCTGCACCAGGGCCTGCAACGGCTGGCCCGCCAGTCTGCGCACATCGCGCGCCATGTGCGACTGGTCGTAGTAGCCCTGGTCCACCGCCAGGCCCGCCACCGGTTCGCCGGGCGCGGCCAGGGCGTTGCCCAGTGTGCTGTTCAGCCGCGCAATCACCTGAAACTGCTTGGGCGCCATGCCCCAGTGCGCCACAAAGCGGCGTTCAAACTGCCGCTGGCTCAGGCCCCAACGCGGGCCCGCGCCTGTTGCATCGTCGCTGGCCGCGTGCAGCAAAGCCAGCGCCTGCTGCCGCCGCGCCTCGCAAGGCGATGGCGGCGCAACCCACTGGCGGATGAAGTCGCACAGCACCTGCAGCCGCGCACCGTCGTCCGCCGCCGCGCGCACCAAATGTTCCACGTCTGCCCACCCGGGGCCCACCAGTTCTGCCAGTGGCCGCAGCGTGTTCACCAGCCTGCGTGCGCTGGCAAACAACGCCGCAGCCGCCTCGGGCTGCAGCACCAGCCCCACGGCCTGCACCGGCCCGCTGTGTTCGTACACCGTGGCCGTGGTGCTGGCGCTCATCCAGGCTGCTGGCGGCACGGGCGCGCCCCGGCACACCACGTGCCCGGCCAGCCGCACCACCAACATGCTCGACACCATGGCCGGGAAATGCGATTGCGCCAGCGCCGCCGGGGCATCGACCACCACGGCGGCTATCAGCCAGGGCTGCAAATCGGGGGGGACGGGCACCAAACGCTGCATGCCTGGATTCTGCACACCTAGGGACCCTCTGCACGAATCACCGCGCCGTGTGCATCTGCGGACTCGGGCGGCCTGCAGCGTTGCAAATACTCGCAATAGCTACGGCTATTGCTGCGTTTTGCGCCTTGCAGCCCATCCCGATCCGCAGCGCACACTTGCCGCTCGATTCGTGCAGAGGATCCCCAGGGCCAGGCGCGGTGGCCCATGCCCATGTCCTCAGAAGGCGCGCCAGCCACCCGCGCGACACGCGTCTGCCGCACGCCCCGACTATGCTTTGCGCTTCGCCCACCGGCCCACGCTCACCCGCGCCCCGCACCATGCAGCCCACCCCTACCCGATCCCTGCCCATGGCAGGCGCCACCAACTTCCGCGACCTGGGCGGCTACACCGGCCACGGCGGACGGCCCGTGAAGTGGCGGCGCATCTTCCGCTCCGACCACCTGGCGGGCCTGACCGCACAAGACCAGGCCCTGCTGGCCGAGCTGGGCGTGGCCCGCGCGGTGGACTTTCGCGGCCAGGCCGAAAGCGCCGCCCATGCCTACGCACTGCCCGGCGTGGCCTACCACCCCCTGCACATCGAGCCCACCGTGGTGCAGCGCGCACTGGAGCTGCAGCGCACCGGCCGCCAGCTCACCGCCCAAGACGCCGTGGGCCTGATGCAGGACACCTACCGGGGCTTTGTGCACGACAACGCCCCGCGTTTTGCCGAGTTGTTCCGCCTGCTGCTGGCCAGCGACGCGCCCATGGTGTTCCACTGCACCGCTGGCAAAGACCGCACCGGCTTTGCCGCCGCCCTCATCCTGCTCACGCTGGGTGTGCCGCGCGACGTGGTCATGCACGACTACCTGCTCACCAACGCGCTCTACCAACGCCCGCCCGGCATGGGCAGCCACGCCCCCGAAGAAGTGCTGGCCGTGCTGTGGCGCGTGCAAGAGGAGTTTCTGGACGCCGCCCTGCACATGGTGGACAACGACTTTGGCGGCGTGCAGGCGTATCTTGTGGACGTGCTGGGCGTGGATGCCGCCGCGCAGAAGGAATTGGCGGAGCGGTACCTGCAGGCGGTGTGACGCCCTGATGTGCCTTGCTGGTTGGCGTGCCCGCAGCCCACCGACCACGGCGCACTGTTGCTTGTGCGCTGCAGGCTCCCGGTTTTTTCCGTGGCGCGCGGCCGATGCATCGAATTCCGCAGGTCCGGGTGGGTAGCATGCGCAGCTTCACTCTCTTCTGTGGCGCTTTGGGGCGCCCTTGTTCTCATGATCCGACTGGTACTGATCGCCCTGGTGTTGCTGGGTGGCTTTTATGCGCATGGCCGTTTGACGTTTTCCGAGCCGCGCGTGATGGGCTGGATGACACAGCACGCCGCGCGCAGCATGCAGGGCGACAGCATCGCCTGTGACGACTACGCCGACGACCTCAAGGTCGAGCTGACCGCCAAGGGCCAGCGCGGGCGCTGGGAGGTCGAGGGCGGCAAGGCCGAGATGTGTGGCTACCTCAAGCAATCGGCCGCCGCGTTGACGGTGCTGCAGGCCACCACACAGACCGAGTTCGACAACGTGCGCATCACACGCGGCGGCTTTCCGTGGACCACCGCCCGGCTGCAGTACACCCAGCGCACCACGGTGCAGGCAGGCGGCCTGCCCAGCATGACGGTGACCAGCGAAGACGCGATGGTGCTGGCCCGCACCCCTGGCGGCCTGCGCATTCGGGAGCTGCAGTCGCAGTCGTCGGGCGGGTTGTGAGGGCGGAGGGGGGGGCAGTGGGCCCGCGCCGATGCAGCGCGATAGCACTCCTCCCAGTTCAACTCCGTATCAGGCGACCCGCGGTTTTTTTGCGCAAGTTATCCACCAGAGAGTTGAGCCGCGTATTTGTAAATACGGCTCAAAAAGTGAGCCGTATTTCCTGCAATGCGGCTCATGCCCCCTTCTTCTGTGCCCCTTCCGTCGCCCTGCTACCTGTGGCAGCAGCCCGGTTGACCCACCCTGCAGGTGGACGCGGTGGCACTCGCACATGCTCTTGAATCGGCACGCATCGAGCAGGGTCGTCTGCTGGGGTTGCTGGATGCCATTGGCCTGTGGCCCGCGCAAGAAATTGCCCGAGATTTGTGGGTGCAAGAGGCGCTGGCGACCGCGCTGATTGAGGGGCAGCGGCTGGATCTGGAGGCGGTGCGTTCGTCCGTGGCGCGGCGCTTGGGGCTGGAAGGCGATGACGCACCTGCTGCGTCCAACCGGTCTGTGGAGGGGCTGGTGGATGTGATGCAGGATGCAGTAGAGCGCTGCAGCGCTCCCGTGGATGCGGACAGGCTCTGGCGTTGGCAGTCGGCGCTGTTTCCGGGGGGCACGTCGGGTATCCAGCGCATCACCGTGGGCCGGTGGCGGGACCACGAAGACCCCATGCAGATCGTGAGTGGGCCGATGGGTCGTGAGGTGGTGCACTACGAGGCGCCACCGTCACACCAGGTGCCCGCTGAAATGGCTCAGTTCATTGCGTGGTTTGACGCGACGCAGCCCTCCGCCGTTGCGCCGGGTGTGCCAGCGGCGCCAGGCCGCCTGAACGGGCTGGTGCGCGCGGCCTTGGCGCACCTGTGGTTTGAGACGGTGCACCCGTTTGAAGACGGCAATGGCCGCATTGGCCGGGCGCTGGCCGACATGGCGTTGGCACAAGACCTGGCGGCACAGCAAGCAGGCAGTGCTGCAGGACCGGAGCAGTCGCCGCGCTTCTCCGCCCCCATATTCGGCATGGCGCGCCACATGCTGGCGAAACGCGCCGCGTACTACGACGCGCTCAATGCCGCCCAAAAAGGCACGCCCGACGTGACGGCATGGGTGCTGTGGTTTGTGCAGGCATTTGCGCAGGGGTGCATCGCATCGCAGGCTGTGGTGCGGCAAGCGGTGGACAAAGCCGCATTCAGGGCGCGCATGGTCGGTGCGGGTGTCAATGCGCGCCAGGTCAAGGTGCTGGAGCGCCTGCTGGTGGCAGGCAGTGTGGAGCTGGGGGGCGGCTTCTGGGGTGGCCTGACGGCCGACAAGTACACCAAGCTTGCCGGTACCCGCAAGCCCACAGCCACGCGAGACTCGGCGGACCTGGTGGACAAAGGTCTGTTGCTGGTAAGCGGCCAAGGCAAGGGCACGCGCTATGCGATTGCGGTGCCTGGGTGGACGCAGCCTGCGGTGGGATAGCCCTGCTTGCCCCCCCCAGCAGCAGCCCCTGCCGCTGAATCACCAAGCATTGCCTCGGCCTTGAACGCGGTCCTACACCCGCACCGACGCCCCCGTCGCATAAAACTGCCCCCCCGCTACATAGTGCAACGTGCGCAGGTCCTCCCGCGCGGTGTCGAACTCCCAGTGCCCTTGGCGAAACACGCGCTCATCTGCCCAGGCGGCCACGACTTCGCCGATGAACAGGTCGTAGGCCTGCTGGTTGTGGGGCTCGGGGATCACGCGGCACAGCAGCCAAGCGGCGCAGCCTTGCACCAGCGGGGGCGTGGTGGGTGCGGGGTGGCCGGGGGCGTCGAACAGTTCCACACCATGGCGCTGGAGCTTGTCGGGCTGGGTCTTGGCGCTGTCGGTGCCCAGGGCGACGGTCAGCGCGGCCAGGGGCACGGTGGGCAGTTGCAGGGCGAACTGGCCGCTGGCCTCCACCAGCTCGCGGGTGCGCGTGGCCTTGTCGAGCACCACCGTGACCTTGGGCGGCGCAAAGTCCAGCGCGCAGGCCCAGGATGCCGCCATCACGTTGTGCTGGCCCGCGTGGGCGGCCGACACCAGCACCGTGGGGCCGTGGTTGAGCAGGCGGTAGGCCTTGTCGAGGGGGACGGGGCGGGCGTGGGGCGGGGTGGGCATGAGGGGCAGGGCGCTGGGGATGGAGGCTATTTGCTATCTGTTTTATAGCTATTGGCGCATGATGGTCGCGCGCAGACGGCCATTTTGGCTTGAAAAACCGGGGTGAGACAGTCGCAGGGTTTTGGAGAAAGCCGCGCACCCCGGTGCGGCGCCGTCCCGCTGCTACCAGCAAGTAACATGCTCCTGCTTCTCAGCGCTTATCAACCGCCCCTCGGGGCCCTATGGAGACAACACGATGTTCAGTCATGTGATGGTCGGCGTGAACGACCTGGAGGTGTCGAAGGTGTTCTACGACGCACTGCTCGGCACGCTGGGTGTGCCGCCCGGTGTGGCCAACAAGAACCGCTATTTCTACCGGGGCCCGCACGGCACCTTTGGCATCACCACGCCCATCAACGGCGAGCCCGCCACGTTTGCCAATGGCGGCACCATCGGGTTTGCGATGCAGTCGCCCGAGCAAGCCGATGCCTTCCACGCCGCCGGGGTGGCGCATGGCGGCACCACCTGCGAAGACCCGCCGGGCTGGCGCGAAGGCCCGGGCGGGCGGCTCTACCTGGCCTATGTGCGCGACCCGGACGGCAACAAGCTCTGCGCGCTGCACCGCCCGCCGAAGTGATGCGGGTTCAGGCGCTCTGGCTCTGGGCGCCGGGCCGCCGCACGGCGCGCACCTTGCCGCTGCCGCCGCCACCGCAGTAGAAGAGATCCGCCCCGTCGGATTCGAGCCCGCTCACGCCCACGCCAGCGGGCATGTCCAGCTGCTGCAGCACGGCGCCGCTGGTGGGGTCGATGTGGCGCAGGCTGCTTTCTTCGCCCTCCCAGGTGCCGTGCCACAGCTCGCCGTCCACCCAGGTCACGCCGGTGACGAAGCGGTTGGATTCGATGGTGCGGCGGACCGCGCCCGTGGCCGGGTCGATCTGGTGGATCTTGCGGTCGCGGTACTGCCCCACCCACAGGCTGCCTTCGGCCCAGGTCAGGCCCGAGTCGTTGCCGCCGCCCGGCGCGGGGATGGTGGCCAGCACCTGGCCCGTGGCGGGGTCGATCTTGTCGATGCGCGCCTCGGCGATCTGGTAGAGGTGCGTGCCGTCAAACGCCGTGCCCGCGTCGCACACCACGTCCAGCGTGCGGGTGGTGGCGCCACTGGCCGGATCAAAACCCACCAGGTGCTCGCCCGTGGCGGCCCACACGCGCTGGCCGTCGTGTGTCACGCCGTGGATGGTGCTGGCGCCGTTGAAGGGGCCGTACTCGCGCACGACCTCGGCGGGGCGGCGCGAGGCAATGGGCAGCTGCAGGTGCGATGGGGGCGTGTCGCCCAACTGGCTGCCGCAGGCGGTGTCGCGGGGGGCTTCCAGGGTGGTGTCGGTCATGTCGATGGCTCCTTGTGGGGGGTGCCCGGTGCACATTTTTGCGTCAGCATCTTTGAACTTGAGAACTCCGTTCGGGCTGAGCTTGTCGAAGCCCTGTGCTGCGCTTCGACAAGCTCAGCGTGAACGGTTTCAAGGAGTTGGATGCTGGCTCAAACAGAGGACTTGTGCGGTGGGCGGTGTGGCCACTTTAGGGATTTGGCTGCGTGGTGGGGAGTAACAAGATCGTCGTGAATCCCACCAGCGGCGCGGCCACCCAGCGGCGGGCGCGGGCCTGGCCGATGGCGCGCACCTGGCTGTTGGCCTCCAGCTCGGCCAGCGCGCGTTGCACGGTGCGCTGGCTGTCGCCCAGGGCCAGTGCCAGGGCCGATGTGGACCAGGCCGCGCCGTCGGCCAGCAGCGCCAGCAGGGCGCCCTGTTCGCCATCCACGGGCGGTGCGAGCACGGCCACGGTGCGCCCGCCCTGGGGGCGCAGCACAAAGCCGCGCGCGGTGGCCTCCACGCCCGCCAGCGGTGCGATGAGCTTGCGCAGGCGGCCCATCTCCACGCGCAGGCGGGCGCGGTGGGTGTCGTCGGGGTGGCGGGTGCGGAACACGCTGGCGATGAGCGCGTCGCGGTCCGCATCGCCGGGCCAGGCCTGGGCCAGCGCGCGCACCAGCGCAAACAGCACGGGGCGGCGCGCCAGGGGCAGCGCCACGCCACCCGCATGCACCGCGTGGCGGCAGGCATCGACCACCAGCGTGTGGCCGGATGCGCGCAGTGCGGCCACGTCCTGCAGCCGCAGCGCTTGCTCGCCGCCCGGCCCCAGCAGGCGCGCGGCGGGCTGGGCCAGCAGCGCACGCGCGTGGGCCACCTCGGCCTGCAGCGCGGGCACACCGGCATGTTGCGCGGCCCGCTCGGCATGTTGCAGGGCGGCGTGGGCGGCGTCGATGTGCAGGGCGCGCAGCGCCAGTTCCGCGCGGGTGAGTGCGGCCACGGCGGCCAGCGGGGCGGGCAGGTGAGTGGGTAGGGTGGGCGGGGGCACACCGTCGGCCGGGTGGGTTGCCAGCACGGCAGATGCCTCTGCCAGCCGCCCCAGCAGCACCAGCCTGCGTGCCGCCACCAGCCGGGCCTGCAGCGCGTTGGCGCTGTCGCCGTGGGCCTGCAGCGTGTGGGCCGCTGCCAGCAGCCGGGCCGGGCCCTTGCTGCCATCGCCGCCCAGGTCGCGCTGCGCCAGGGCCACCTCGGCCTCGGCCACCACACAGCGGGCGCGGGCCACGCTCTCGTGCGCGCCAAATGCGCGGGCGGCGCGGCGCAGCAGTTCGCGGGCGCGCGGGTGTTCGCCCAGCTGGGCCATGGCAATGCCGCGCAGGGCCAGCGCGGGCGGGTCGTCGCGCAAGGCCACACGCTGCAGTGCGGTGAGGGCGTCGCCCCCCGCCAGCGCACGGGCGGCGGCAGCAATCATCGAGTCCATGGCGACAGACTACACGCCCCGTCCCGGTGGAGGTGCGGGATACTCTCGCCCTCTCTGCTTTCTCTTCCCCTGCCCCCAAGGACTGCCCATTGAAATCCGCCAGCGCCACCACCTTCGACGAGGCCTACTACCAGCGCTTCTACTTCGACAAGAAAACCAGCGTGGTGGACCCGCAGCACATGGAGCGCCTGGGCACCTTCGTGTGCAGCTACCTCAAGTACCTGCGTGTGCCGGTGCACCGCGTGCTCGACGTGGGCTGCGGCATCGGGCTGTGGAAGGACATCGTGGCGCGGCACTTTCCCGCTGCAAGCTACCAGGGCGTGGAGTTCAGCCCCTACCTGTGCGAGCGTTTCGGCTGGCAGCAGGGCTCGGTGGTGGACTATGTGGCCGACGTGCCGTTTGACTTCGTGATCTGCCAGGGCGTGCTGCCCTACCTGAGCCCGCCCGATCTGAAGACCGCGCTGCACAACCTGGGGCGCCTGTGCAAGGGCGCGCTGTATGTCGAGGCTGTCTCGCGCGAGGACTACGAGCAGGGCATCATCGACGAAGACCTGACCGACAACCGCGTGTTCCGCCACCGGGCGGAGCTGTACCGGCGCGGGCTGCAACAAGGCGCCGTGGAGCTGGGCGGCGGCCTGTGGCTGAGCCGCCGGGCCGAGCTGCCGCTGTTTGCGCTGGAGCATGTGGATGGGTGAGCACGCCGCCGCTGCGCCCCACGCCGTGTCGCGCCTGCGCGCCGAACGGCTGGCCCGCAGCGCCAAGCCCTTTCTGGCACGCGGCGGCCCCAAGGGCGAGCGCTGCGCAGGCTGCCGCCTGGTGCCCAGCCACTGCATCTGCGCGCTGCGCCCTCAGGTACCCACGCGCGCGGGCATGTGCCTGTTGATGGCCGACATCGAGCCGCTCAAGCCCAGCAACACCGGCTGGCTGATCGCCGATGTGGTGGCCGATACCTTTGCCTTTGGCTGGGCGCGCACCGAGGTGCAGCCGGGCCTGCTCGCGCTGCTGGCCGACCCGCAGTGGCAGCCTTATGTGGTCTTCCCCGGCGAGTTCGTGGCGCCCGAGCGGGTGGTGACGCAGGTGGCGCCTGCAGACGACGCCTCTGCTGGCAAACGCCCGCTGTTCATCCTGCTCGACGCCACCTGGCCCGAGGCGCGCAAGATGTTCCGCAAAAGCCCGTACCTCGACCGCTTTCCGGTGCTGAGCCTGGCGCCCGAACAGATCTCGCGCTACCAGCTGCGCCGCTCGCGCCGCGACGACCATTTCTGCACCGCCGAAGTCGCTGCACTGTGCCTGGAGCTGGCGGGCGAGGCGCAGGCCGCGCAGGTGCTCGACGCCTACCTCGACGTCTTCACCCACCACTATCTGCAGTCCAAACACCAGCTGCCGGTGGCGGCCGACGACCCCACGCACCTGCGGCTGCGCAGCCTGGCCACGGCACCAGCGCCATGACCTCCACCGTCCAGATCCGCCCCTTCCGCATGGGTGACGCGCCGGCGCTGCGCGTGGTGTTCCACGCCTCGGTACATGGCTTGGCCAGCCATTGCTACACCTCTGAGCAATGTGGCGCCTGGGCGCCCGCCGAGCACAACGCCGCGCGATGGGCTGCGCGCATGCAGGCCAACCAGCCCTTTGTGGCAGAGGCAGCAGGCGGCGCCATCGCGGGGTTTGCCGACCTGCAGCCCAGTGGTTACATCGACATGTTTTTTGTGGCCCCGGCGTTTGCGCGCCAGGGCGTGGCCAGTGCGCTGATGGCGCACATCCATGCGCAGGCCGCGCAGCAGGGGCTGGCGCGTTTGTGGGCCGATGTCAGCCTGGCGGCCGAGTCTTTTTTTGTGGCACAGGGCTTTGCCGTGGAGGAACGCCAGGCGGTCGAACGTGCGGGCGTGGTACTGCACAACGCCCGCATGGGCAAGGCGCTGTAGGTGAGTGACGCTTCTCTTTTGATAGCTATAGAGGTATGACTATTGCGCGGTGAAGGCCTTTTGGGCATGTGATCTTGTCCGCGCGCTGTCCACGGCCGCTGCCGGTGCCTTACAGTAGCCGCCCCACCGAATACAAACCCGCCCCCCACCATGACCAAAGACCTGGCCCGCCAACGAGAACTGCAACCCATGGCCCTGTGCGAGCCCTGCCAGGGCATCCAGCGCAACTGGCGCAAGGCCCCCGGCCACGCCGAGCTGGTGCAGCGCGGCAACCGCAAGGAAGACCGCGACCACGGCCCCGTGACCTTCACCCGCTATGTGTGCGACCGCTGCGGCACGGCGTGGGAGTACGAGAACGACAAGACCAACCAGCAGGCAGGCTGGTCGGTGGTGGGGCGGTAAAAAATGCTACCAAAGTGGTAGCTATTTGCGCTTGATGGATAAGCGCTAGCGGTTGATATGGTCAAAATTTTCGGCCGCAATGGCCCGAAAGTCTGCTGACACCCGCTCGTCCGTCGCCGCCGCCTGCCAGAACACCCGCGCCAGCCGCTGTGCCTCGCCCCACTCCCCCAGCGTGGCCGCCGTGGGCTGCTGCGGGCGGCTGGCAAAGTCGCGCGGCACGAGCTCGCCGCTCACCGGGGCGTACAGCATGGGCAGCATGTCGTAGGTGGGGGACAGCGCCCAGTCGTCGTCCTGCAGCACCAGCGAGATGTTGCCGTAGTGCCGGTCGGTGTTGGCGATGAGCTGGCCGTAGGCCTCCAGCAGCCGCAGCGTGCGCGCGTCGGCCTGCGTGAGCAGGTGGCGCGCCGCCATGCGGTTGGCGGTGGCGGCCCAGTTGTCGATCTCGCCCACGTACTCGGCGTTGTAGACCTGCAGCGACACCATGCCGATGCGCCCGCCCAGGTCCCGCCCCTGCGCGTCGGCCGCCAGGGGCGTGCGGTCAAACCGTTCCGACTCCAGAAACACCCGCCCCGCGCCCATGAACAGCTGCGTGGGCGCGGCGGGCAGCCCCGCCTGCGCCAGCGTGCGCAGTGCCAGGTGCTCGCACACCAGCAGGTCGCGCATGCGCTGGTCGGCCGGGGCGCTGCCTGCGGGCGAGAACTTCACGATGACATGCCGCCCGGCGGTGATGGTGCAGAACTTGGGCTGCTCACCCCCGGCCGACGAGCCCGGGTGGGTGCCCCGCATGGCCTGTTCGGCCAGCAGCGGGTAGTCGGCGCTGGACGCCACCCGCGATGCGCGCGCGGGCAGCGTGTGAAAACGCTGGAACGCGGCCTCACCCATGATGAGGTTGCCCGGCAGGTCGTCGCCATACAGCGTCATGGCGCGCAGCACGTCGTCATCGCTCCAGTGGCGCGGGTCGTGGCCCAGCTGCAGCGCGGGGTGCGCATGCGCAAAGGTGCGGCCCATGAAGCCCTGGGGCCGCATGTCGTCCAGAAACCAGGGCAGGCCATCGTGCCGCGCGCTCACGCCGTCGGCCTCGTCCACCCAGAAGGCGCCGCCCTCCAGAGGCACCATGCGCGCAAACGGCGAGGGGTGGCCCTGCGCGTCGATGCGCATCACCCGCACCTCGCTGCCCACGCCCGGCACACTGCGCGGCAGCACGTAGCGCTGCGAGCGCGCCGCGCCCACCTTCTGCACCTGGCCCGCCTGAATCAGCGGCGCCAGCGCGCGCGACACCGTGGGCTGGCTCACGCCCAGCAGCGCTTGCAGCTCGGCGCTGGTCAGCACGCCACCCTGGCGGCGCAGCGCCGACAGTGCTTTGGCGGAGAGTTCGTGGGGGGCGGGCATGAATGATTATATGAATAGATAAATTGTTTCAAATTCTTATTGAAATCATTGGGTTATATGGGTGAGTGAATAGAAAACAATGATCGAAAATACTAAAGAATAAAGGGCCATGGTTTGCCACAAGGGCACCTTTTGCACCGCCCCGTGTCCCACCGCCTTCCGAGGAGACTTCACCCATGCCCCACCGCCGCCGTTTTCTTGCCGCCACCACCCGCAGCCTGGCCCTGGGCACCGTGGCCCTGTTCATCGGCTGCGGCGCTCTGGCCCAGCCCAGCTACACCGTGCCGCTGGCGCAGCTGCAGGAGATGGTGGGCACCAAGTTCCCGCGCAGCGTGCCGGTGCAGGGCCTGTTTGATCTGAACCTGCAGGCGCCCCAGCTGCGCCTGCTGCCCGCCGTGAACCGGCTGGGCGCCACCATGGCCGTGGATGCGGCAGGCCCTGCGCTGCGGCGCAGCCATGGCGGCACTTTCGACGTGGAATTTGCGCTGCGCTACGAGGCCAGCGACCGCACGCTGCGCGCGCACCAGATCAAGCTGGGGCGGCTGGACTTCCCCACCCTCAAGCCCGCCGTGACCGACCTGCTCAACGCCTACGGCCCGGTGCTGGCCGAGCAGTCGCTGCGCGAAGTCACGCTGCACCAGCTGCGCCCGCAGGACACGGCGGTGTTCGACGGCCTGGGCCTGCAGCCCGGGCCGATCACCGTGACGGCCCAGGGGCTGGAGGTGGCGTTTGTGCGCAAGCCGCCCGGATGACGCGCCTCAGGGTGGCACGCCCTAGTCCGCCCGCACCCGCTGCGCAAACCCGCGCTGGCTGAACTGCTCCACCACATAGTCCACAAACACCCGCGTGCGCGCGGGCAGCAGCTTTTTGCTGGGGTAGTACAGCATGGTCGGCCCGGCATCGGCCCACCAGCCGGGCAACAGGCGCAGCAGGTCGCCGCGTGCCAGCCAGGGCTGCGCAAACGGCATGGGCAGCACAGCGACACCCAGGCCCATCAGCGCGGCCTGGCACATGGCCTCGGGGTCGTCAAACACCATGCGGGGGCGAAACTCCACCGGCGCGGCCTCGCCTGCCTTGTTGCGCAGGGTGACCACCGGCACGCGCCCGGTGCGGATGGCGCGGCGTGCAATGCCGTCCCAGGCCGCCAGGTCGGCGGGGTGGCGCGGCGCCTTGCGGCCCTGCAGCAGCGCGGGGGCGGCCACCACCACCAGGTGGATGGGCCCGAGCGTGCGCGCCACCATGTCGGGGTTCAGGTTCAGGCCGCCGCCAATGCCCGCGTCAAAGCCCTCGCCGATCAGGTCCACCTGCCGGTTCTCAAAACGCCAGTCGGGCTGGATGGCCGGGTAGCGCTGCAAAAACTCGGTGAGCAGCGGCACCAGGTAGGCGCGGCCAAAGGCCTGGCCCATGCTCACCTTGAGCGTGCCCGCGGGCTGCTGCTCTGCCTCGGCCGCATGGTCCACCGCGTCGGCCAGCGCGGTCAGCGGTGGCCCGATCTGCGCCAGCAGGCGCTGCCCGCCCTCGGTCAGCGCCAGGCGCCGCGTGCTGCGCTGGAACAGCCGCACCCCCAGGCTGGCTTCGAGCCGCGCCACGTTCTTGCTCACCGCCGCGGGCGTGAGGCCCATCAAGCGCGCGGCGGCCGAGAAGCTGCCGGACTCGGCGGACTGCACAAAGGATTCGAGGTGGCTGAGCGGTTGCATGGCCGGTATTTTCAACCTTGGGTTGAAATTCATCCAGCCCATTGATGGCTACCGCACGGGCAATGGTTTTCTGACACTGCAGGGGTTCCTGGTTCGTTTTCGGGCCTTTTTGATCCCCCTCTTTTTTGGAGAAACACCATGTCTTCTGTTTTGGCATCCTCCCCGACACACCCGCCCCTGGCGGGCAAGGTCGCGCTGGTCACCGGCGGCGCGCGTGGCATTGGCGCGGCCATCGTGCGGCGCCTGGCGCGCGACGGTGCGGCCGTGGCCTTCACCTACAGCAGCTCGGCCGCACCGGCCCAGGCGCTGGTGGCTGCCATCGAAGCCGCCGGTGGCAAGGCCCTGGCCCTGCAGGCCGACAGCGCCGACGCCGCCGCCCTCACGCAGGCCGTGGACCACGCCGCCCGCACGCTGGGCCGCCTGGACATCCTTGTCAACAACGCGGGCGTGGCCGTGGCGGGCGTGCTGGACAGCTTTTCGCTGGCCGACTTCGACCACACGCTCAACGTGAACGTGCGTGCCGTGTTTGTGGCCACGCAGGGCGCCGTGCGCCACATGGGCCAGGGCGGCGCCTATGGCCGCGTGATCACCATCGGCAGCACCAACTCCGACCGTGTGCCATGGCCCGGCTTCAGCGTCTACGGCATGAGCAAGGCCGCCATCGTGGGCCTGACCAAGGGCCTGGCGCGCGACCTGGGCCCGCGTGGCATCACCGTGAACAACGTGCAGCCCGGCCCCGTGAACACCGACATGAACCCGGCCGACGGCCCCATGGCGGGCGACATGCACGGCCTGATGGCGCTGGACCGCCATGCCCACCCCGACGAGATCGCGGGCATGGTGGCCTACCTGGCCGGGCCCGAATCGGGCATGGTGACGGGGGCGAGCTTGCTGATCGACGGCGGGTTTGCGGCCTGAGTAGTCAGCACGGCGCTCACGGCGTGGGCTTTCGCGCGCGGGGCTTTTTCTGCACCGCAGGGCCGTGGGCCGCCAGTTCTTTGGGTGTGAGCAGGTAGGCCGGGTTGTTGGCCACCATCTCCACCGCCAGGTCGATGAAGGCCCGCACACGCGCAGGCAGCGCCGTGCGGCTGCCGTAGTACACATACAGCGCCAGGTGCTGCGCCACATGCTGGGGCAGCAACGGCACCAGCTGGCCGCTGCGCACCAGCGGCGCGGCCGTGACGCCCACCAGCTGGCCCACCGCGTGGCCGCCCAGCACCGCACGGGCCTCGACCTCGATGTCGTTGGTGCAGAACGTGGGGTGGATGGTGCGCGCCACGATGTCGTCGCCCACCTGGAACTCCCAGGGCATGGGCTTGCCCGTGGACGCGTGGCGGAAACCGCTGCAGCGGTGCTGCGCCAGATCGTCCATGCTGGCCGGCGCACCATGGCGTGCGATGTAGGCGGGCGCGGCACACACGATGAGCTGCAGCGTGAGCAGCCGCCGCGCCACCACGCCGCCCTCGGGCGGGTAGCCCGAGCGGAAGCCCACGTCCACGCGGTCTTCCACCCAGTTGCCGATGCGGTCGTCCAGCTGCACGTCGGGCTCCACCAGCGGGTGGCGGCGGCAGAACTCGTGCAGCACCGGCCAGATCACCTCCAGCAGGATGGAGCGCGGCGCCACGATGCGCAGCGGCCCGGCCATTTCCTCGCGTCCGCGCCGCGCGCCCTGCACCGCGTGCTGCAGCGTGGCCAGGCCCGGCTGCGCCGAGGCCAGGAACTGCCGTCCTTCCTCGGTGAGGCTCAGGCTGCGTGTGGTGCGGTGGAACAGCCGCACGCCCAGGTGTGATTCGAGCTGCACCAGCAGCTGGCTCGCCGCCTGCGGCGTGATGCCCTGTGCCGCTGCCGCCTGGCGCAGGCTGCCCAGCTCGGCGGCCTTGGCAAAGTTGGCGATGGCGCGCAGTTCGTTGATGGCCATGGTGGTGGGGCGGTGGTGGGTGATTGGCAAGCATTGCTTGCGAATGAATCGCCAAATTATGGGCTAGTCGCATGGCAATGGAGTCCTTAAAGTTCGCCGCCGTGGGCACCCAAGGCGCCCACCGACCACCGAACACCTCCACCCAAGGAACTGCTATGGCCATTGCCTCTCCATCCACCTCCGCGTCTTCCACTTCAACTTCTTCTTCGTACCCTCGCGTCTGGCTGATCACCGGCGCCTCGCGCGGCATCGGCGCGCGCATTGCCGAGGCCGCACTCGCGCAGGGCGATGCCGTGGTCGCCACGTCGCGCAGTGCCGTATCCGTCGAGCAGCGCCTGGGCGCGCGCGACGCCCTGCTGCCCCTGGCGCTGGACGTGACCGACGAAGCCCAGGCGCAGGCCGCCGTGCAGCGCGCGCTGGCGCATTTCGGCCGCATCGACGTGCTGGTCAACAACGCGGGCTACGGCCTGCTGGGCGCGGTGGAAGAAGCCACCGCCGACGAGGTGCTGCGCCTGTACGACACCAATGTGTTCGGCCTGCTGCATGTGACCCGCGCCGTGCTGCCCGCCCTGCGCGCGCGCCGCGCCGGGCATGTGGTCAACATCTCTTCGCTGGGCGGCGTGCAGTCGGCCGCCGGGTTTGGCCTGTACTGCTCCACCAAATTCGCGGTCGAGGGCATCACCGAGGCGCTGCACGCCGAGCTGGCGCCGCTGGGCATCCACGCCACGGTGGTAGAGCCGGGGTACTTCCGCACCGAGTTTCTGGACAGCGCCTCGCTGGCCGTGTCGCCCCGGGTGCTGGACGACTACGCCCCGAGCGCTGGCGCCGTGCGCGAGGCCGCACGCCGCATCAACCTGAACCAGCCCGGCGACCCCGTGCGCCTGGCCCAGGCCGTGATGCAGCTGGTGGCCAGCCCCACACCCCCGCTGCGCCTGCCGCTGGGCACCGACACGCTGCAAACCATTGCCGACAAACATGCCTTTGTGGCGAAAGAGACGGCGCAGTGGCGTGCGGTGGCAGCGTCCACGGACTTCCCGGCGCAGGAAGCCGCGCTTCAGGTGGTGTGAGCAATTGCTCTCAGTTTTATAGCTAACAGCGCTCATCCATCAGGCGGCAGGGGCTGTTTGGGTTCCATGTTTTGAGTAGGGGGGCTGCGCGGGTTGCCGATGCTCACACCGGCCGCGCAAACTCCATCACCCAGTTCACCTCCCAGGTCGCGCCGCCGTCGTCCGAGAACGCCTGCTGCCAGCGCGGCGCGCCGGTGTGCATCTGCGACCACTCGAAGCGCACGCGCACGGCGCGGCCCTCGAACAGATCCTCGCCTTCAAAAATGCCCACGCCGCCCTGAAAGCCACCCACCACGGGCGGCAGCAGCAGGCCGGTGGCCGGGTCCAGGCCGCCCGTGAGGTTGTCGAGCCAGTAGATGCTCCAGCGCTGCGACGCGGGGCAGTACACGCGCAGCGCCGTGCCCACAAAACCGGGCTTCCAGGCCTGGGGCGTGAAGCTGTCGTAGTTGCCGATGCCCGCGGGCAGTGGGTGCGCGGTGCCGGTGGCGTCGAACACCTCCCAGTCGTTGCAGCCTGCCAGGCGCCGCACCAGGCGCGTGTTGCGGATGCGCCAGGGGCCCATGAGGAAGTCAAAGTCGCGCGCGGCGCCGGGGGCCACGGCGGGCGAGGGGATGGTGATGAGGTGGGGCGTGGTCATGCTGATGCTGATGGGATGCTCGGATGGGTTTCATGCGTGCAAGGCGCTGCGCGCCGTGGGCTGCAGGCGCAAGGTGTGGGGCGGGCCTGCGAGCCAGGGCGCCAGGCCCGGGGCCACGCCGCGCTGCCAGGCACCGGTGGTGGTCACGTCCTGGGCCGCTGCCGCGCTGCCAAACAAGGCCAGCGCCAGCAGCACAGGTTCGCCTTCGCGCACGGGCAGGCGGGGGAAGGTGTTGGCGCTGGCCTCGGTGCAGTACCAGGCCACCTGGCGCGCGCCGCTGCGCTGCAGCAGCGGGGCCATGCGGTGGTGGCAGAAGTCCAGCAGCGCAGGCGTGGGGCTCTCGCGCAGGGGGAAGACGGTGGCTGTGAGCACGCCCGGTGCTGCGCCGCTGCAGCCCGGCGCGGGCCGTGCATGCTGGGGCAGGGCAACGGCGGCGCCGGGCCAGGCGGGGCGCAGCAGCAGCACGTTGTCCGAATCGACCATGGTGGCGTTGGCAGCGCTGCGGTGTGTGGCCCACACCGGGCCGCCGTAGAAGCCTTCGAGTGCGCGGCGGCGGGATTGCATGTCGGCAAAGCCGCGCAGCCACACAAACATGTCGGGCCGGTCCAGGTCGCGGAACTGGCCCAGCACGCGCATGCCGTGGGCCTCTTGCGTCTCCACCAACGCGCGGTCGAACAGGTCGATGAGAACCTCGCGCTGCTGCGGGTGCAGTGTGTACTGGCGCAGCTCGACGACGGCACATTCGTCGGCGGCGGGCGGGGCTGCGCAGGCAGGGGGTGGCGGGGCCATGAGGGCTTGGGACATGCGGGGCTCCTGATGAGAAAAGGGCAGAAAAAAACACAACGAGCCCGCAGTCTGCGCCGCCATACCTGCCACCTTGTGGCAGGTATTTGGGATATCTTCGCGTATCGCTTTTCAGGGCGGCTCACAAAACGCTTCTGGCGCCGTTGCCGTGTCTTGGCGTACTGCGCGTACTGCCTGCGACGCAGCGCCCGGCCAGAACCGCTTCGCTGAGTTTTGTGGGCCGCTCTTGTTGCACCCACCACGCCCTTTTTGCCCCATGCGCGCCAGCCGCCTGCTTTCCCTTCAGATGCTGCTCGAAACCCGGGGCCGCATGAGCGCCACCGCGCTGGCCGATGCGCTGGAGGTGTCGGTGCGCACGCTCTACCGCGATGTGGACCAGTTGAGCGCGGCCGGTGTGCCCATTTATGCCGAGCGCGGGCGCCACGGCGGTTTTGCGCTGCTGCCGGGCTGGAAGACCACGCTCACCGGGCTCACGCCGTCCGAGGCGCAGGCCGTGTTCTTGAGTGGCCTGCCCGGCCCCGCGCAGGACCTGGGCCTGGGTGGTGACGTGGAGGGGGCGCGGCTGAAGCTGCTGGCCGCGCTGCCCGCCGGGTGGCGCGACGACGCCCAGCGCGTGAGCGCCCGCCTGCACCTGGACCCGGTGGACTGGTACCGCGAGAGCGCGCCCACGCCCCACCTCGCGGCCGTGGCCGCCGCTGTGTGGAACGGCCACCAGATCCGCATGCGCTACGAGAGCTGGACCGACACCGTGGAGCGCACGGTGAGCCCGCTGGGCCTGGTGCTCAAGGCCGGGGTCTGGTACCTGGTGGCGCTGCCTGTGGCGACTGCAGTGGCGAAGGCCGCACAGGGCACGAGCACAGGCACGGCCCAGGGCGGCCCGCGCACCTACCGCGTGTCCAGCATCCGCGCCGCCACCGCGCTGGCCACGCCGGTGCGCCGCCCCGCGCGGTTTGATCTGCCGGGTTACTGGGCCGCGTCCATCCAGCGTTTTGAAGCGGAGATCTACACCGGCCAGGCGCAGGTGCTGGCCACGCCTGCGGGGCTGCAGGGCCTGCGTGCGCTCAGCAGCGCCGTGGCGCGTGCGGTGGCGGCCGCCAAGTCCTCGCGCCGCGCGGACGGGCGCGTGGCCGTCACCCTGCCCATCGAATCGGTGGAACATGCCTGCGGCCAGCTGATGCGCCTGTCGCCGCAGGTGGAGGTGCTGCGGCCTGTGGCGCTGCGCCGTGCGCTGGTGCAGCGGCTGCGGGACACGGCGCGGTTGTATGGTGTGTCCACACCATGACGGCGGTTTGTCTGACCGCTTTGAACGCGGCCAGGCTTGATGAGCAGCCGCTGGGACGACACATGTGGTTGAAGCGTCGGCCGGTTCTTGCTGCCGCGCCCTGAACCACATAATCCTTCGGTTTTCATCCCCCTCATCAGCCTTGTCCATCCATACCTGATCGCATGCAGCAGAGCCGAATGAACCCCGCGCCCCACGATGGGGAACCCCCGTGGCCCAGCAACCTTGATGCGCGGCTGGTCAGTGATGGCGAGGAGGTGCTGGTCTACCGCTACGCGTCATCCCACGAGGAGCCGCTCATCAGCCAGCGTGTGCAGCTGTGGCTGCTCGGAGCTTGTGTGATCGCCGTGCTGGCATATGCGGCCTGGAGTCTGCGTGGGGTGATTGCTCAGCAGGGCATGGATGGTTTGTTCGCCATGGGGTCCGGTTTTGTCAAGAACCTGTTCAACAAGGAACGGGCCTGGATAACTTTGCTGAAGCCCGCCCTTTTGGTCGTGTTTTTTGGGGTGCGCTGGCTATGGAATCGCCATCTCAGGCTCTACATCACCCGGGAGGGCCTGAGGCAAGAGCATCGTCTGCCTCTGGGCTTGCACGACCTGTTTGGACAGAATTGGCAGCTTTCGTGGAGTGATGTCAGCAGCATATCGACGCGCCGTTCCACCCTGGCTGCGGGAGTTATCCATCCCCTGGCCTTTACAGAGCTGGTCGTGCAACCCCGCCGGGGGCGTCAGCGGGTGCTGAAACCCTCGTTCTGGTTCAGGCCAGCCGATCCGCCGCGCCCACGTCTCAAACCGAAAGTCAGCTACTCGCCCTTTCAGTACCAGCCATCCAACCCGTGGGCCAGTCCTGGAAACAATGCCCAGCTGGCGCAGGCCTTTGCCGGGTTGCGCCTGATAGAGGCCATTCATCAATGGGCCCCCGCGCCTGGCTTCGACCTGCCTTGGCCTGGAGCCGTGCCCGCCAACGGCTCCGACCTGAATCGTCAGCCCGAGGTACTGGTACTGTTGGGGAGCGCCATACTGGTGTTTCTGACGGGCTTGGGTCTGATGCTGTACGCGCCCACTATCCACCTGCATGTTTCACCCACTTGGGGGGATCGTGCAGCCTGGGCGCTGGGCTCATTGGCGCTTTGGGCGTTGGCATTGCGGTGGTGGCGTCAGCGACAGGCCGACGAGGCGCTGGCCCCCCATGAAGTGCCCCTCAGCAAGCACGAGCCTTTGTCCAAACCAGCCATTGCCTTTGCCGCCGTCTTGTGGGTAGTTGCCGTGGCATTTGTGACGGAACCTTTGCTGGCCCACGCAGCCCAGCTGGGGCGGACAGACCAGCGGTACCCATACCGCTTTATCGCAGCGGATGGTTGGGCCCGACCGCTGGGTCACGAAGCAGCACATGTTCCCCCGATACAGTTGCCTGCCGAAAGCCGACTGGCGTTGATCAAAAGCGGCAGCGAGGTCGAACTGACCACCGTTGAGGGGCGGTTCGGCATGTGGGTCTACAACGACGCCCCTTTGCGGCATTTGGCCGACACCCAGGGCGTGCGCTGAGAATGTGGGTGATTCCCGTCCTGCAAGAAGTTGCGGCAAATGCTTCGGCGCAGGTGGCTCCTTCGCCTTGTTCTCACCGTACTGAAATGGACGGTGTCGCAAATCCTCTCCAATTCCTCCGGCAGGCTCTGGGCAGGTTCTAAAGCCCCCGCTCCACCATGTCCAGCAGCCGCTGGCTCAACGCGTCCAGCATCTGCTGCGGCGTGCCGCGCAATGGCCCGTCGATGGCGAGCAGCGCCATGCCGTGCACGGTGGACCAGGCCAGGTATTCGGCACCGGGGCGCCGTGCGGCGGGCAGTGCGCCTGCGGCCACCAGGTCATCCAGCGCCGCGCTCAGGTGCTCGAAGGGGTTGAGCCCCGTGGCGCCGCCCATGGCCGGGTCGGGCTGTTGCTGCACGGTGAAGCGGCCGCCGAACGCGGTGCGGAACAGGCCCGTCTCTGCCTGGGCAAAGCGCAGGTAGCCCGCGCCCACGGCGCGCACCCTGGCGTGGGCCTGCTGGGTGGCGGTGCCGGTGGCGGGAACCTGGGCCAGCTCTGCCTCCATGAAGCGTGCAGCGGCGGCCACGGCGGCGGCTCGCACGGCGCCCAGCAGGTCGTCGCGGTTGGCAAAGTGGCGGTAGGCCGCGTTGGGCGCCACGCCCGCGCGGCGCGTGGCCTCGCGCAGCACCACGGCGTCGGGGCCGCCCTGGCGGGCCAGTTCGATGCCCGCGTCCAGCAGCGCGCGGCGCAGGTCGCCATGGCGGTAGGTGCTGCGGGCCGCAGCGCGGGCCGGTTCGGGCGTGTTGCCGGTGGTTACGTGCATGTGGTTCTGGATGTGGACAGTGTCCATTATCTTTGTTATGGTTTGTGGACGGTGTTCACAATTGCGCACCGCCCCCCTTTTTTTGCTCCCAACCCCTGCCAGGAGACCCCCATGAAAGTCGAGCCCTATCTGATGTTTGAAGGCCGCTGCGAAGAGGCGCTGGATTTCTACCGCCGTGCGCTGGGCGCGCAGGTCAAGCTGCTCATGCGCTACCAGGACAACCCCGACCCGGCCGGTGCCCCGGGCTGTGCGGATGGCAGCGGCGGCGGGCCCACGCCCCAGATGGTGATGCACGCCGAGTTTTCGGTCGGCCAGACCACGCTGATGGCGTCGGACGGCATGGGTTCGGGCAAGGCGAAGTTCGAGGGCATCTCGCTGGCCCTGAGCCCCGCCAGCGTGGCCGATGCCGAGCGCCTGTTCCATGCGCTGGCCGACGGCGGCCAGGTGCAGATGCCGCTGGGCAAGACGTTCTTCTCACAGGCCTTTGGCATGGTGGCCGATCGCTTTGGCGTGCCGTGGATGGTGGTGGCGCCGGAGTGAACGGCGCTGGCCGTGCGTCCATCCGCGCATCCTTTCTTCCTTCTTTCCTTTGATCGTCAGGAGACACCCATGATGAACCCCGAACCCCACGCCATGCACCGCTGGCTGCAGCAGTTACTGGGCCACTGGACCAGCACCTCCAGCTGCGACGCGCCTCCCGGCGGGTCGGCCGAACAATCCGTGGGCGCCGAGCACGGCCGTGCGCTGGGCGATCTGTGGGTGATCCTGGACGGCACGGGCACCATGCCCGATGGCGGCGAGGCGCGCATGCAGATGACGCTGGGCTACGACCCCGAGAAGAACGTGTTTCTGGGCACCTGGGTGGGTTCGATGATGAGCCACATGTGGATCTATCGGGGCACGCTCGATGCCGACCAGAAGGTGCTGACGCTGGAGACCGAGGGCCCGAGCTTCCTGGGCGACGGCAAGACGGCGCGCTACCGCGACGTGATCACCCTCGTGGGGCCGGGGGAGCGCACGCTGACCTCGTTCAGCCAGCAACCTGACGGCAGCTGGAACCAGATCATGCAAGCAAAGTATGTAAGGACCCCCTGAGCCGCTGCGCGGCTTCCCCCTGCAAGGGGACGCACCCGGTGGACTGGCGGAGCCAGATCCACGGGTGCACTGGCCTTGTGCCGCGCCAGTTGCCGCCGCCGCGCGTGACAAACTGTGGGACGCGTCTTCTGCGCTTTCCACATTCCCATTGACCTCCATGACCCTCTCCATCGAAGGCCGCGCACGCTGGCCCGCGCTCATCCTGCTGTGCCTGGGCGAGCTGATGATCGTGCTCGACACCACCATCGTGAACGTCGCGCTGCCCAGCATCAAGGCCGACCTGGGCTTTACCGAGACATCGCTGGTGTGGGTGGTCAATGCCTACATGCTGACCTTTGGCGGCTGCCTGCTGCTGGGCGGGCGGCTGGGCGATCTGTATGGCCACCGGCGGCTGTTCCTGGCGGGTATCACGTTGTTCACGCTTGCGTCGCTGGCCTGCGGGCTGGCCCACACGCAGGGGCTGCTGGTGGCGGCGCGTGCGGTGCAGGGCGTGGGCGGGGCGGTGGTGTCGGCCGTGGCGCTGTCGCTCATCATGAATCTGTTCACCGAACCCGGCGAGCGCGCGCGGGCCATGGGGGTGTATGGCTTTGTGTGCGCGGGCGGCGGCAGCATTGGCGTGTTGCTGGGCGGGGTGCTCACCAGCGCTTTCAGCTGGCACTGGATCTTCCTGGTCAACATCCCCGTGGGGGTGGCGATTTATGCGGCCTGCCTGGCGCTGCTGCCGGGCGGTAAGGGGCAGGCGCACGGGCAGCGGCTGGATGTGGCGGGCGCGGTCACCATCACCGCGTCGCTGATGCTCGCGGTGTATGCCATCGTCAACGGCAATGAGGCGGGCTGGACCTCGCTGCAGTCGCTGGGGCTTCTGGGCGCCTCGGCGGCGCTGCTGCTGGTATTTCTCTTCATCGAATCGCATGTGGCCGCGCCGCTGGTGCCGCTGGCCTTGCTGCGGCTGCGCAACCTGGCCATCTCCAACGTGGTGGGCGTGTTGTGGGCGGCGGGGATGTTTGCCTGGTTCTTCCTGTCGGCGCTGTACATGCAGCTGGTGCTGGGCTATGACGCGATGCAGGTGGGCCTGGCGTTCCTGCCGTCCAACCTCATCATGGCGGGCTGCTCGCTGGGGCTGTCGGCCTGGGTGGTGATGCGCTATGGCATCCGCAGCACGCTGGGCTGGGGCCTGGTGCTGGCCACCGTGGGGCTGGTGCTGTTTGCGCTGGCGCCGGTGAACGGCCAGTTTGCGCTGCATGTGCTGCCCGGCATGGTGCTGCTGGGCGTGGGCGCGGGCATTGCGCTCAACCCGCTGCTGCTGGCCGCCATGGGCGATGTGAAGCCCGAAGACTCGGGCCTGGCCTCGGGTGTGGTCAACACGGCTTTCATGATGGGCGGCGCGCTGGGCCTGGCCGTGCTCGCCAGCCTGGCCGATGCACGCACCGGCGCGCTGCGCGAGGCGGGCGCATCGGTGCAGGTGGCGCTGAACGGCGGCTACCAGTGGGCCTTCTGGGTGGCGGCTGCGGGATCGCTGGTGGCGGCGCTGCTGGGCGGCCTGGTGCTGCGGCCTGCGCAGCCGCCGGGTGCGGGGGCGGGGGCGCAAGGGGCGCCGCACTGACGATGGTTTGCTATAAAAAGCAGAGCTATCGGGGCAATGCCATCAGGCGGAAGGGCTGATTTTCGTTCGCATTCTGCGACGCGCACACCTGCCAGGGCCGCCCCACTGTCCTGTTCGGCGGACCCCACTGTTCCACGCAGCGCACTTCTGCTCGGGCACCATTGGCGCCATATTCCACAGGCATGCCGCCCGATAGTGGCGGTGCACAACCCAAGGAGCCTTCCATGCCCTCGTCCACTTCTGCCGTTGCCCCCCTGCTGCCCATCGTGCGTGCGCAGTTGCTGGGCCCGCAGTGGCCCACGATGGACCCGTTTCTTTTCTGCGCCCACCACGACGATGCCTACCCCGCAGGCAACGGCGCCTTTGCGCCCGCCGTGCCCATCGACGACCGCCAGATCGGCAGCGACTTCAGTCGCAAGGACGGCTGGAGCATGTACCACGGCGACCCGGTGCCCGGCTTTCCGGGCCACCCGCACCGGGGCTTTGAAACTGTGACGCTGGTGCGCAAGGGCCTCATCGACCATTCCGACTCGCTGGGCGCGGCCGCGCGTTTTGGCGGGGGCGATGTGCAGTGGGTCACGGCAGGCAAGGGCATCGTGCACTCCGAGATGTTCCCGCTGCTCAACGCCGACAGGCCCAACCCGCTGGAGCTGTTCCAGATCTGGCTGAACCTGCCCGCGCGCAACAAGATGGTGGAGCCGCACTTCACCATGCTGTGGAACGAGCGCATCCCGCGCCTGGTGCATGCCGACGCCGCAGGCCACAAGACCACGGTGACGGTGGTGGCCGGTGCGCTGCCCGGTGCGCCCGACCCATTGGCGCCACCGCCCGAATCCTGGGCCTCGCAGCCCGAAGGCGATGTAGCCATCTGGACACTGCACCTGGAACCCGGTGCCGAGTGGACCCTGCCCGCTGCAAAGGGAGCACAAGGCGCGAACGGCGATGAAGGCACGCAGCGCATGCTGTACTTCTTTGTGGGCGACCGCCTGCGTGTGGGCCCGCAAGAGGTAGACCGCCACGCCGCGCTGCAGGTGCGCGCCGGTGAGGACTGGCTGCTGACCAACACCGGCAGCACCGCCGTGGAATGCCTGGTGCTGCAAGGCCGCCCCATTGCCGAGCCCGTGGCGCAGTACGGCCCGTTTGTGATGAACACCCAGGCCGAGATCATGCAGGCCATGAACGACTACCGCCGCACCCAGTTTGGCGGCTGGCCTTGGGCCCAGCAGGACCCGGTGCACGGCGCCACCCCGCGCCGGTTTGCGCGCTACCCCGGCCAGACCGAGGAAGAGCGCCCGGCGGAAGAAGCTGCGGCTTAAACCTGCGGCGGATGCGTGAACACGGGGTCGTGGACAATCCACGGTCCCGATCCGCGTTGTTATCCAAGACCTATGAACATCACCAAAGACTCCGCCGTCACCATCAGCTACAAGGTGACCACGCCCCAGGGCAAGCCGCTGGACGCGGGCAACCTGGCCTACCTGCATGGCGGCTATGAAAACATCTTCCCCAAGGTCGAAGCCGCGCTCGAAGGCCAGGCCGTGGGCTACAACACCACGCTGCAACTGGCCGTGGAAGACGCGTTCGGCGCGCGCGACGAAAGCCTGGTGCGCACCATCCCCAAGAGCGAGTTCCCGCCCGGTGTGAAGGTCGGCGGCCAGCTGCAGGGCGTGGGCAACGACGGCCAGCCCGCCGTGTTCAACGTGGTCAAGATCAAGGGCCCCGAAGTGCACCTGGACGGCAACCACCCGCTGGCAGGCCAGGCGTTGACCTTCAGCTGCAAGGTCACCGAAGTGCGCGCCGCCAGCCCTGAAGAAATTGCGCACCGCCATGTGCATGGTGGGCACGGCCATCACCATTGACTGGCCCCTGCCGGCCTGAGTCTGGCAACGCCTGCAGAGTCGTCGCGGTCGGGGGCTTACCCCCTGCGCACTGCGTGGCAGGCAAAGAGCGCAATGGCCTTGGCCGATACCCCCAACGCGCTGCGGCAGATACCGACGCGCACAGCAAAAAGCCCGCATTGCGGGCTTTTTGCTGGGTGAAGCGGCTTGAATTACTTGGCCGCTTCAGGCTTGGCGGCGTCGGCCTTTTTCTGTGCCGCTTCCTTGGTCTTCTTGGCCTTCACTTTTTTCTCGGCCTTCTTTTCGGCAGGGGCCGATGCTGGAGCTGCGGCGGGCATCACTGCGGGCTTGGCTTCCGCTTTGGCAGCCGGGGCGGCGGGCGTGGCCGCAGTGGCGGGGGTTGCGGGGGTCGCGGGCATGGCCGATGTGGCAGGCGTCGCGGGTGCCGCTGCCTTCGCGGGAGTTGCTGGCGTTGCAGGCGCCGCAGGGGCTTGGGCAAACGATGCGGTCACAAAGAAACCGGCGAGCAGGGCAGCGAAGAGCTTGTTCATGAGAAATCCTTTCAGATCGGATAACCGCCCGACACAGCGTCGGACTTAGCTATGCAACGGCGCTCGGATGCGGCGCGATGACAGGTTACGAAGTCATTGGCAACAAGGCGTTACCGCGCCCCAGGCCCCGCCCGTTCAGCACCGGTTCCCTGGCCAGGCGCTCGCGTGCCCACTCCACAAAGGCTCGCACCTTTGCTGGGGCCCGCCGCCCTGCGGGGTAAACGATGTGCACGGGCACCGGGGGCAATTCGTGGTCGGCCAGCACGATGCGCAGCCGCCCGGCGCGCAAGCTGGCCGCAGCCTGGTAGGCCAGGCAACGGGTCAGGCCGATGCCGGCCTCTGCGGCGGCAATGTCCACCTCGTTGCTGTTGCTGATCCATGTGAACTGCGGCTGGCCTGTGGCGCCATCGCGAAACTTCCAGGGCGCTGGCGTGCGTGCGTCGAAGGCGAAGCCGATGGCACGGTGGCTGCTGAGGTCCGCCGGATGGCGCGGCCTGCCGTGTTGCGCCAGGTAGGCGGGTGACGCCACCACCAGGCGGCGCAGCGCGCCCACCTGCACGGCAGTGAGGCCCGAGTCGGGCAGGTGCGCGATGCGGATGGCGACGTCCATGCCTTCATCCAGCAAATGCACCAGCCGGTTGACGAACAGCGTGCGCACCTGCACGCGTGGCTGGGCCTGCAAAAAGCCCTGCACGATGGGCGCCACATGCTGGATACCGAACATCTGCGGCGCGGTGATGGACAGCAGCCCCTGGGCCTCGGCCTGGGCCCCGCTGGCCGCCTGCTCGGCCTCATGCAGGTCGTTCAGGATGGGGCGGCAGTCGGACAGGAAGCGCTCGCCCGCTTCGGTCAGCCGCACCATGCGCGTGCTCCGCTGGAACAGCAGCACGCCGAGCCGCGCCTCCAGCGCCGCAATGGCGCGCGTGACGGCCGCCGCCGAGCAGCCCAGGCGCCGCCCCGCCACAGCAAAGCCGCCCGCGTCGGCCACGGTCACAAAACAGCGCAGGGTGTCGAGATGGTCCATTGTTGCGCAAATCGAAATTCTGAAAGACGCACTATCGCTATTCACGCCGTTCCGCGCAATAGATAAGGTCGAGCCCTTCACAGAACCTGTTTTGACAAGGACCCTCCCCATGGCTGCTACGCACCTTCCCGCCGCCCCGCTCACGCTGCACCGCACGGCCATTTCCGGCCATTGCCACCGCGTGGAGCTGCTGCTGTCACTGCTCGGCCTGCCGTATCGGCGGGTGGAGGTGAACCTGCTGCAGGGCGAGCACCAGTTGCCCGCCCACCGCGCGCTCAACCCGCTGGGCCAGGTGCCCGTGCTGACCGATGGGGACGTGGTGCTGAGCGACAGCAATGCCATCCTGGTCTACCTGGTGCAGCGCTACGCGCCCGGCAGTGCGTGGATGCCGCAAGACCCCGTGGGCCAGGCGCAACTGCAGCGCTGGTTCAGCCTGGCGGCGGGCTTTCTGGCGCCGGGCATCGGTGGGCCGCGTTTTGCCACGCTGACGGGCAAGCCCATCAACGAGGTGGCCCAGGCCCAGGGGCGGCGCCTGCTCGACTTCATGGACGCCGCGCTGCAGGGGCGCGACTGGCTGCTGGGCGGCGCTGCGCCCAGCCTGGCGGATGTGGCCATGGTCAGCTACACCTCGCAGGCCCATCTGGCGGGCCTGCCGCTGCCCGCCGCCTACCCGCGCGTTGCCGCCTGGGTGGCGCGCCTGCAGGCACTGCCAGGCTATGTGCCGCTGCTGGACCACCTCAGCGGTTTGACGCCACAGCCTGCGGAGGCCGCATGACCGCCCTGCCCACAGGCGGCAGCGAGGCGGCTCTGCCCAGCGCCTGGCACGCTGGCGAGCAGGCGCTGCAAGCCCGCGTGGGTGTGCGCGAGCGCATGGCCGCCGTGGGCGAGGTGGTGGTGCGCGACCACATGCCCGACCAGCACCGCGAGCTGTTCGAAAAGCTGCCCACGCTGCTGCTGGGCGCGCTGGACGCGCAGGGCCAGCCCTGGGCCACGATGCTCGCGGGCCCGCCCGGCTTCGTGCACACGCCCCACGCGCAGCGCATGGACATTGCAGCGGCCATCGACCCCGCCGACCCCGTTGACCCAGTGATGGCGGCGCTGGCCGCGCACGGCACCGGCGCGCCCGTGGGCGTGCTGGGGCTGGAGCCACACACGCGCCGCCGCAACCGCATGAACGGCCATGTGGTGCGCTGGGGCGCGCAGCAGGGCCTGTCGATCACGGTGGCGCAAAGTTTTGGCAACTGCCCCAAGTACATCCAGGCGCGCGCGCCTGGCCTGCGGGCCGCCGTCACGCCACCACAGCCTGCCCGGCCGCTGGGCCCTGCCCTGGATGCGGCGGCGCTGGCACTGATTGCGCGCAGCGACACGCTGTTCATCGCCAGCGCCTCGGCCGCACGGCCCGGGCTGCAGCGGGGCGAGGGCGTGGACATCTCCCACCGGGGCGGCGAGCCCGGCTTTGTGTTGGCGACGCACACCGCAGAAGGCCTGGAACTGTGGCTGCCCGACTACCCCGGCAACCTGTTCTTCAACACCCTGGGCAACCTCGCCCAGCACCCGCTGGCCGGGCTGCTGTGGGTGGACTACGACGACGGTGGCCTGCTGCACGTGGCCGCGCGCGCCGAGCTGCTGTGGAGCGAGGCCGACCGTGCGCCCTGGCCCGGCGCGCAGCGCGTGCTGCGGTTGTTGGTGCTGGGTGGGGTGTGGCGCGCCCAGGCGCTGCCCTGGCGGTGGACGGCGGCGCAGCCCGCGCCGCAGTTCAACGCGATGCGCAGGGCCGCTACGGCAGCCCCTGCGGCACCGGGCGCTTGAGGGGCGCAATGGCCTTGCGCGGCGTGGTGGGTTCGGCGGCCACCATCTGCGCGCTGCGCTCGTGGGCCGTCTGCGCCAGTTCGGTGATGAGCGCCGCCTCGGGCAGGTTGTGCCAGTAGCGCGTGGGCATCTCCTTTTTCATCATGGCCAGCTTGAGCCGCGCGGGGTTGAAGATGTGTCGGTAGTAGGTGAGCCACAGCGCCTCGCCCGCGTCGGGTGGCGGTGCATCGCTGCGTTGCGCACCCGGGCCGGTGTGCAGCTGCTGCCCGTCCCAGCGCACGCTGGCGTCGGGCGTGAGGATGGCCCAGTGCATCTGCGTGAAGCGGCGGATGAAGAAGCCCGCGTTGGCCACGGTGATGTAGTGGTCGGGCTCGAACCAGGCCATGTGCAGGGTCTGGCCATCCCGCGCCACCACAGGCCGAAAGCGCACAAAGGCGTGCATCTTGTGGATGTCGCGCGCCACGGCGCGGACCATGTGGTGGGCCCGCATGCGGTCGGCGTCCAGCGGGTCGTGCCGCGCGGCTTCGGCGTCGTTGCCGCCTTGGGCCATGCGCCACAGCAGGCGGTACATAAGGCCGAAGCGGGCGGGGTCGCGGTGCAGGATGAGTTGCTCGCACTGGCCCACAAAGTCGGGCGGCACGCGCAGCGCAGGCGCATCGGGGGCGGGCGGCGGCAGGATGCCGGGGCCGTGGGGCGCGGGCACAAACAGGTCGTTCGCTGCATCCGCCTGGCAGCGCCAGTCCACGGCCTGCGGGGGCACGTTGGCTTGCACCAGCGCGCGTGCGGCGGTGCGAAAACCGGGCCAGTCGGTGGGGTGGTCCAGCGTGATGGTGTGGCGCTGCATGGGCTTCACCGGCTCAAAACAGGCTGCGCTGAACGGGCGGCGGGGCCAGTTGTGGCGCCAGGTCGGCAGCGTCCAGTGCGCGCCCAGGGCGGTAGTCGGCCGCCTCCACAAAGGGCAGCACTTTCTTGAGCGGCACATGCAGCCGCGCCAGGTCCGCATGCCGCAGGCGGCGCACACGGCGGGCGGCCAGCAGGCGGTCCACGGTCTGCACGCCAAAGCCGGGCACGCGCAGCAGCAGCTCGCGCGGGGCGGTGTTCAGGTTGACCGGAAAACGCTCGCGGTGCGCCAGCGCCCAGGCGAGCTTGGGGTCCATGTCCAGCGCCAGCATGCCCGCCTGGCTGCCTTGTTGGGGCGGCACGATCTCGTCGTGGGTAAAGCCGTAAAAGCGCATCAGCCAGTCGGCCTGGTACAGCCGGTGCTCGCGCACCGTGGGCGGCGCGGCCAGCGGCAGGGCACGGGCCGCGTCGGGTATGGGGCTGAAGGCGGAGTAGTACACCCGCCGCAGCCGGTGCACGCCGTACAGCCGCGCGCTGGTGGCGAGGATGGTGCGGTCGTTGGTGGCATCCGCCCCCACGATCATCTGCGTGCTTTGCCCACCGGGCGCAAACAGCGGCGCGCTGGCCCGGCGCGTGGTGCGCGATTGCGGCATGGACACGATGGCCTGCGCAGCCTGCTCCTTGCGCGCGGCGCGCGCCTGCCCAATGTGCACCGCCATGCGGGCCATGGACCGGTCGATGGCGGCGCTGTCCTTCTCCGGCGCCAGGGCCGTGAGGCTCTCGGCCGTGGGCAGCTCGATGTTGATGGACAGGCGGTCCGCATAGCGGCCCGCGCGTTGCATCAGCTCGGGCGATGCGTCGGGGATGGTTTTGAGGTGGATGTAGCCGCGAAAGTCGTGCTCCTCGCGCAGCACGCGCGCCACCTCCACCACCTGCTCCATGGTGTAGTCGGGGCTCTGGATGATGCCGCTGGACAGGAACAGCCCCTCGATGCAATTGCGGCGGTAAAAGTCCAGCGTGAGCTGCACCACCTCATCGACCGCGAAGCGCGCGCGGGGCACATTGCTGGTGACACGGTTCACGCAGTACAGGCAGTCGTACTGGCAGAAGTTGGTGAGCAGAATCTTGAGCAGCGAGATGCACCGGCCATCGGGCGCGTAGCTGTGGCAAATGCCCATGCCCTCGGTGGAGCCCATGCCGCGCCCGCCCACCGAGTTGCGCGGCGCAGCACCGCTGGATGCACACGAGGCGTCGTACTTGGCTGCGTCGGCCAGGATGGCAAGTTTGGATTGCAGATTCACTGGATGAATTTACAGTATTTTCCCATCCTGAGTCAGTTCAGAGGTTTTACGTGCTATTAAAAGTGTAGCTATAAACGTAGTTGCATCAGGCGGAAAGGGCCAAAATGCTTGAAATCTGCGGGCGCCGACGCCACCTGGGCCCGCGCCGCCGTGGCCAGCGCGCCGCCAGGCGGTGTAAGGTGGCCCGTCGGCCTCCTGGGTCGGACCGACTGAGGAACCCCATGCCATCGCTCATCGCCTCAAGCCGCGCCATACCGGGCCCCGGACTGCCGGGGCAGCCCGCCACCGCCTGCGCGATGTGGGGTTTTGAGGAAACCCTGCCGCACACCGTGCGCCGCCTGGAGGTCGCGCACGCGGGCATCAAGCTGGTCATCGGCTGGCATGCGGCGTATGGGGTCCAGCCGCCCGCGGGCACCCTGCAGCCCTACCAGTCCCTGGTGGTGGGGCTGGGGGGCGGGCCGGTCGTCACCGAGCACATGGGCGCGCAGTCCTGTGTGGAAGTGACGCTGGCGCCCTGGCTGGGCTTTCAGCTGTTCCACGGCAGCCCGGATGTGCTCTCGTGTTCGGTGGTGGCACTGGCCGATGTGTGGGGCAGTGCGGCCACGCAGCTGGCCGACCAGTTGCACCATGCGCCCGATTGGCCCGCGCGCTTTGTGCTGGTGCAGCAGTGCCTGCAAGGGATGCTGGCCCGCTCGCGCCACACGGTGCAGCCGCCGGTGCGGCAGGCCTGGGAGATGCTGAGCGCGCAACGCGGCAACTTGCCTGTGTCGGCCCTGTGCCGAGCCGTGGGATGGAGCGAGCGGCACCTGGCGCAGCAGTCCAGCCACCAGCTGGGGGACACGCCCAAGCGCCTGGCACGGCGACTGCGGTTTGGCGCCGCCCACCAGGCCCTGGACGGCATCGCCGGACCTGCGGGGCCGGCGGATCTCGCGGACCTGGCCGCCCGCTGCGGATATGCCGACCAGAGCCACCTGAGCCGGGAGTTCAGGCACTTTGCGGGTTGCTCGCCAGCGGCCTACCAGCGGGCGGGTTTTGCCGATGTCCCGGGCAAGCCGGCCAGCTTGGTGGAGACGGTGTAGACGGCTGAGTGGAGGGGCTGAGTAGAGGGGCTGAGTAGAGGGGCTGACGGTCTGCGAGCAACCCACCCGGCAGCAGGTCATTTTTCTTCAAGACAGGCGGGCGCAAGGCGACCAGACTGGCGCAGTTGCCATGTTTTCATCAAGGGAGCTTCCGATGCACGCCAATGTCTCATTCCTTGAAATCGGGGCCGAAAACGCCCGGGTTTCGCAGCAGTTCTTCAGCCAGTTCTTTCAATGGACTTTTGAGCCCACGCAGAAGGAGGGCGAGGGCTGGTTTCTGAACGGCGGCATGAAAGTCGGCCTGCATGGCGCAGACCCTGCGCAGTCCATCACCCCGTTCTTTGCAGTGGCCGATGCGGCGCAGGCGGCCCAGCGTGTGCGGGCGCTGGGCGGGACGGTGCAGCCGCCGGGGCCCGAGGAGCCCGGCTTTGGCGTGTTTCTGATGTGCACCGACCCGGGTGGCGTCCGATTCGGTCTGCACCAGCCCGCACGGCGCTGACGGGCTGCGGGCTGGGCGCTCTGCGCTACACCGCCTCCAGCGCCATCACGGCGGTGGCGGTGTTGGAGATCGGGATGTGGTAGTTGCTGTGCACCCGTCGCACCCCCGCGCTGGCGGTGGACAGCGCCCCGCGCATCGCCAGCCACATCAGCAGCTCCACGCCCTGGGTGCCGGTCTTTTCCACCAGCTCGTGCACGCTGAACTGCGTGGCCCATTCGGGGTTGGTGGTCAGGCTCTCGATGAACTGCAGGTCAAATGCCTTGTTGATGAAGCCTGCGCGCTCGCCGTCGAGCTGGTGGCTGAGGCCGCCTGACGCTATCACCGCCACCTTCTTGTCGCTGTCCCAACTGCTGATCGCCTGGCCCACGGCCTTGCCCAGCGCGTAGCAGCGCTTGGCCGACGGCAGCGGGAACTGCACGGTGTTGATGCACACCGGCACCACCGTCACGGGGCAATCGCCCTCGGGCCAGAAGAGCTTGAGCGGCAACGTGCAGGCGTGGTCCACCAGCATCTCCTGGCAGGTGGTCACGTCAAACTCCTGGGCGATCAGTGTGTTGATGAGGTGCCACGACAGGTCCACCTCGCCCGGGAAGGGCGGCAGCGTGGGGATGCCCCAGCCTTCGTCGGCGTTGTTGTACTGCGCCGCTGCGCCCACGGCAAAGGTGGGCATCTTGTCGAGGAAGAAGTTCAGCCCGTGGTCGTTGTAGAACATCACCACCACGTCGGGTTGCTTCTCGCCCAGCCACTGGCGGATGGGCGGAAAACCGTCGAAGAAGGGCTTCCAGTAAGGCTCGTTCTGCAGGCCCTTGTGGATGGCGTTGCCAATGGCCGGGATGTGCGAGGTGCCGAGGCCGCCGATGAGTTGTGCCATGGGATGGCTCCTGTTTTTGTGTTGGAAAGAGGTGTGGTGTGGGCTTGCCTGCGTTTCCTTGCCTTGCCGGGTGCAAGTCGCCCACCACCCGTTCGGGCTGAGCCTGTCGAAGCCGGGGCACCGTCTGTGTGCGGCGCTTCGACAGGCTCAGCGTGAACAGGCTTGGGATGTGGAGAAAGGGGAAAGCGCCGCCCGAAATCAGTCCCGTCCCGCTGCCACGAGCATGGCCTTGAATGCGTCCTTGCTCATGCCCGTCTGCTGCGCGCCGATGTCCTGCATGTCCAGTTGGAAGATGCCCGCGAACTTGGCCAGGTAGTAGGCGTTGCCGCCGGCCGCAATGAGCTGCAGCACGTTCTTGGCGCGGATGGCGGCAGCCTGCTGTTCGTTCAGGCCGTACTTGCGCATGTAGGCCTCTTCATCGGCCACAAAGGCCTTGCGGTTGGCCTCGTCGTTGAACGAAAAGCACATCTTGTTCAGCGCGTAGCCCTTGCGGGCCTGGTCGCCATCGAACGGCGTGGTGCCGGGGATCGGGGGCAGTGGGGAAGGCATGGAAGTCTCCGGGTCTTGATCTGGGTCAGCCCGCAGTGTCGTGATGCCATTGCCAAAGATGAAGCCCGAAAAGATCATCAAACCCATGAGCAAATTCGATGGGTCGCAGCTGGACGGCCGCCTGCTGCAACTGCTGCTGGCCGTGCTGGAAACCGGCAGCATCACGGCGGCGGCCGAGCGCCTGGGCGTCACCCAGTCGGCCGTGAGCCACCTGCTGGGCAACCTGCGTGCCATCACCGGCGACCCGCTGTTTGTGAAGCGCGGGCGCGGAATCGTGCCCACCGCCCGCGCCGAGGCCCTGGCCCAGCCCGCGCGCGACCTGCTGCACCAGATGCAGCGGTTTGCCCAAGGGGCAGAGTTTGATCCAGCAGCGTGGCAGACCGAGCTGACCATCGCGGCCAACGACTTTCAGCGCGACCTGCTGCTGCCCGCGCTGGCAGCACGCCTGCGCACTGCCGCGCCGGGCGTCTCGCTGCGTATCGTGCCCAGCGGCGCGCCCAGCGCGGAGCTGCTGCGGTCTGACGCGTGCCAACTGGTCATCAGCCCCCGACCGCCGGACGGCACCGACATCGTACAAAAGCGTTTGTTTGAAGACCAGTACCGCGTGTTCTACGACGCCAGCGTGCGCAGCGCCCCCGCCACCGAGGCCGACTACCTGGCTTCCGACCACGCCACGGTGGCGTATGAAGCGCACCGGGGGCTGGACCTGGACCGCCAATTGCAGGCCCGTGGCGTGCGTCGCCGTTTTGCGGTGCGTGTGCCGGGGTTTGCTGCGCTACCGGCGTTTGTGCGCGGCACAGCGCTGCTCACCACGGCGCCATCGCTGTTGGCCCGCACGGCGCTGGCAGGCTTGGCCAGCGCGCCCGTGCCCGTGGTGTGCCCAGCCATGCCGATGTACCTGATCTGGCATGCGCGGTACCAGCAGGATGCGGCGCACCGGTGGCTGCGGGGGGCGGTGGAGGCGGTGGTGGGGCCCGACCTCACCCGTGGCGTGGCATGAAGCCCACTATTGCTCGGTGTCGTTGCCTTGTTTGCCAGTGATCATGGCGCCGATGATCTCGACGACGGTGCCGAACATCAGGGCGAAGCCTGCCGCGCCACTGAACCCGGCTACAAACAACGCCACGGCGGTAATCACGCTAAGAACTCCACGCAGTGAAAAGGCTTCATGCGGTTCTCTTTGCTTGGAAGAGGCTCTGTGCCAGGACTGAACTGTCAGGGTGGACGTGGCTCGGGTCATTTCTCAGCGGCCTTGCGATCACTGCGCAACGCCCCCCGCAACAGCCGCGTCGCCCGGTCCCGCAGCCCCGCCGGCTTGCCCGGTCGCACGGGGTGCTCCTTGGCCTGCGCACAGGCCGCCAGAAAGTCCTGCAGGATCGCCGTGTCGTCCAGCGTGTCCGAGCCCTGCTTGTGGAACTCCGGGTGCCACTGGGTGGCGGCGATGTAACCGCGCCCAGGCGCGGGCTTGAGGCGGATGGCTTCGGGCACGCCGTCGGGTTCGCTCAGGGCCTCGACCTCGAACTCGGGCGCCAGGCGCTTGATGCCCTGGTGGTGGATGCTGTTCACGCGCGCACGGGGTGCGTCGGGGTAGAGCTGGGCCAGGCGCGAGCCGGGCACGATCTGGATGTCGTGAAAGTGCTGGTCGTAGGTGGTGGCGTTGCGGTGCTGCAGCGCGCCCGGGTGCTGGGTCTCGATGTCCTGGTACAACGCGCCGCCAAAGGCCACGTTGATGAGCTGCAGGCCCCGGCACACGCCAAAGATGGGCTTGCCCACTTCGGCAAAGGCCTTGACCAGGGCCAGGTCGTAGATGTCGCGCACGCGGTCACCCCCCCACTCTTCGCGCAGGGGCTCCTCGCCATAGTTGCCGGGCCACACATCGGCGCCGCCGTGCATCACCACGCCATCGAGCCACTCGGCATAGTGCTGCAGCGTCACATCGCCGCGCGCGGTCTCGCCCGTGGGGCAGGGCACCATCACCACGATGGCGCCTGACGACATGATCCAGTGCGCGATGGATTGCTCCACATACTGCAGCGTCTTGTTGGTGAACAGGGGCCGGGTGGGGTCAGCGTGCTGGAAGCAGGCCGACAGGCCAATCTTGAGGCGGGGGGCAGCGGGCATGGCAAAGGGCTCCGGGCGGCACACGCGGGGCGTGGCGGGCAACAAGAAGAAGGGTGGAGGGAGGGGCGAACGGGCCCACGGGTTTTGTTTGTATCACCGCCGTCTTGGGCCGTCTGTAGGAAAGAGCCGTTCGGGACAGGCTTCGCCGGTGCGTGGCCCCTCCGCCTGTTACACGGTGCTACGAAATGTGGCTTTCTTCATGAAATGCCCGGCAGAGGCCTCTGCGCCGGGGGGCGGGGGCGCAGGGCGCTCGCGATAATTTCTGTTTGCCGGGTGCTGAGAGCCTGTTCAAAGCCTTTTTGAAGATCGCATTAGAGTGCAATCGGGATGAGTGGATGCTTCGGATGCGCCGCATGGGCTCATGCCCATGCAAGCAGCCGAGGC
>CAYXSL010000013.1:0-44366 GCA_964466605.1 uncultured Verminephrobacter sp. | reverse complement strand
TCAACGACAGCAGCAAGAAGATCGCCGACATCATCAGCGTGATCGACGGCATTGCGTTCCAGACCAACATCCTCGCGCTGAACGCGGCCGTGGAGGCGGCGCGTGCGGGTGAGCAGGGCCGGGGCTTTGCCGTGGTGGCCAGCGAGGTGCGCAACCTGGCGCAGCGCAGCGCCGAGGCCGCCAAGGAGATCAAGGGGCTGATCCACGCCAGCGTGGAGCGCGTGGAGCAAGGCACCACGCTGGTGGACAAGGCGGGTGCCACCATGACCGAGGTGGTGGCCTCCATCCGCCGCGTGACCGACATCGTGGGCGAGATCAGCGCGGCCAGCAGCGAGCAGAGCGCAGGCGTGGCCCAGGTGGGCGAGGCCGTGATGCAGATGGACCAGGCCACGCAACAGAACGCGGCGCTGGTCGAACAAAGTGCAGCCGCCGCCGACAGCCTGAAGGTGCAGGCACAGCAGCTGGTGCAGGCGGTGGCAGTGTTCCGGCTGGCAGAGACAGACGCCCCCACCCTGGCGCATCCCACGGCGCCTGCGGGCCACCAGCCCCGGCTGGCCGCGACCTGAGCGGCCTTTTATGGATAAAAAAGGCCTTTACCGCGCGTCCATCATGCCTTTATAGCTATATATATGATAGCAATACGGCGTTAACGGGCGCCACGGGGCGGTGCCAGGCCCGCTCAGGCTGCTACGGCCTCGGCCACCGCAGGCGAGGCCTGCTGGGGCGTGGCCAGCGTGGGCGATGCCAGCTTGCGCAGGTAGGCCATGGTCTGCAGGCAGGCCTGGGCGACCTCGGTGCCCTTCTTCACAAAATGCTCGCGGAAAAAGCGCACATGGTCCTCGTGGTCATGGAAGTCACGCGGCGTGAGCACGGCCGACATCACGGGCACCTCGGTGTCAAGCTGCACACGCATCAGGCCGTCGATGACAGCGGTGGTCACGAACTCGTGGCGGTAAATGCCGCCGTTGACCACGAGCGCACAGGCCACGATGGCGTCGTAGCGCCCGCTGCGTGCGAGCTTGCGGGCCAGCAGCGGAATCTCGAACGCGCCGGGCACGTCGAACAGTGCCACCTGCGCAGGCGGCAGGCCGTGGCGGTCGAACTCGGCCAGGGCCGCGTCGCGCGCCTGGTGCACGATGTCCTGGTGCCAGCTGGCACTGATGATGGCCACGCGGGCGCCACGGTGGGCGGCGACGGGGGCCAGGGGGGAGACGGAAGAAGCAATAGAAGAAGACTGATTCATGGGTTCCTCAAAACAGGTATTGCCAGAATCAGGGCGCGCGCGAGCACGGCACCTGCACAAGGCAGCGCAGGCCCAGCGCCCTGCCAGCGCGCGACAAAGCACGCAGGCAAACGCCAACGGCCGCAGCTCCCCGGTGCGGATGCTGTGGGTTTCGCGATCTCTTTCATCCGGACTGTGACCGTCGGCTCTGGTTTCGCACCAGATCTGCTGACCCTGCAGGCCTGTTCCGAAGAACGGCACCACAGGCGCTCGCGGGCTCCTGCCGACCTTTCAGCCAACAAATACCGCCGGTGGGGAATTCCGCCCCGCCCTGAGAACGCTGTCGGCCCCGAAGGTCATTCGGGGCCGACGGGTGGATTTTAAGAGGCCGTCGAAGTCAGCACCGTCACCAAGGCGATTGGCTTGGACGCCCGCTGCGCATTTTTTGCTTGGGCGCTTGACTCAGCGCACGCGCTGAAACCCGCCCTCCGCCCAGGCCGCTGCGCTGGCGGGCGTGAGCTTGAAGGTGGGCGGCGCGGACGCACGCGCCAGTTCCTCACCCAGCTCGTCCTGCGCGCTCAGCGTGGCCGTGGCGCCTTCCTCATCGGGCACGATGGCCAGCGCCACGCGCAGGCGCTGGCCGTCGGCGGTGGTGATGTGCACGCTTTTGTTGAGCTGTGCGTGCAGTTGCTGCTCATGGCGGCGCACCACCTCGCTGGCGGTCTTGACCAGGGTGTGGAAGGCCGACACATCGAGCGGCTTGGGGTTCTTCTTGTCGCGCCCCATGGTCCAGGGGCCCACCAACGCGGGCTCGGCCTCGCCCTTTAGCGTCATGGCCACCGCCCAGCCATCGTCGTCTTCGTTCTTGATGACCTGTGCCGTCCAGCGGCCATCGCTCCAGCGGCGGGGTTCCTGGATCGTGTCGGGCGTGTCGGATGCGTCGGTCATGGAGAAAAAGGCCTGGGTTGCGAGAAAGGGCGCAGAGCATAACGGCAGGGCCCAGCGGTCCAGGTTTTCAATAACCATTGGTTATCGAAAAAAGCCGTACATAGCGCGGGCCTTCTCACTCCGCCGCAGGGTCGGGCACCCCGTTCGCCATCTCGCGCAGCACGTCGATAAAGGCCTGTGCCGAGGGCGTGGGCGGCTCGCCCAGGCGGGTGATGAGGCCGTAGCTGGGCATGCGGTCGGGCAGCTCGACGGGGATGCGCGAGAGCAGGCCCCGGTCCACGTACTTCTGGATCAGCGCGGCGGGCTGCAGCGACATCATGTGGGTGGCGTTCATCAGCTCCAGCGCAAACAGGAAGGACGGCGTCTCCACCACCCCCGCCGTGAGCGCCAGGCCCGCGCCGCCAAACAGGTCGTCCGACACCTTGCGCACCGCCGTGGAGGCGGGGTACAGAATCCACGGCCAGTGCGCCAGCTCGGTGAGCGACAGGTCGGTGGCGCCACGCAGCGGGTGGTGCTGCCCGCCCACCACATGCAGCGGCTCGGCGGACAGGTGCTCGTAGTGGAACTGGCTGCGCTGGGCCTCGCCGGTGAAGCGGCCGATCATCAGGTCGATCTTGCGCTCGGCTAGCCAGGCAATGAGCTGGTCACTGCTCTGCTCCAGGATTTTGATGACCAAGAGGGGCCGCAGGCGCTGAAGCTCCACCACCGAGGCCACCAGCACATGCGCGGCCGAGCCGGTGATGGCCCCCACCGTCACATGGCCGTGGCCGCCTTGCTTGAGCGCGTTGAACTCGTCCACAAACTTGCGCTGCCCATCCAGCGCGGCGCTGGCATAGCGCAGCGTGAACAGCCCCAGCTCATTGGGCCGCATGCCACGCGAGAGGCGGTCGAACAGGCGCGCCTCCAGGATCTCCTCGATGTCCATGAGGATCTTGGTGGCCGCTGGCTGCGTGACATGCATCTGCTCGGCCGTCAGGCGCAGGTTGCGCGTGCGGCCCAGGATGTCCAGAAACTGCAAATGCCGAAAGCGCAGCCGCGCGCAGGCCTGCGCCAAAGACAAGGGTTTACCCGGAAATTCGTCTGGACTCATAAGCGTTTGGAATGGATTGTCGCAAAACATTCAGTGGACCCGGCAGGGCCTGAAACCTAACCTTCGCCTTGCGTCCATGACGGCTTGCCAAAAGAGCCGCAGGCGCCGACGGCCTCGCCAGCGGGGTCCCGCCATTCCAACGGAGACAAGACACCATGCAATTCAAGACCCTCGCCAAATCCTTGACGCTTGCCGCCACGCTGCTGGTCGCCCTCGCCGCACCCGTCGCGGCCCAAGTCAAGGAGCACACCTTCAAGGTCGGCATCGGCCTGAGCGACGACCACCCACAGGCCCAGGCCGTGCGCCACTTTGCCGAGCGCCTGCAGGCCAAGAGCGGCGGCAAGATGAACGCCAAGCTGTTTGCCAGCGGCGCTTTAGGCAACGATGTGAGCATGACCTCGGCCCTGCGCGGCGGCACGCTGGAGATGACGATCCCCGACTCGTCCACGCTGATGTCGCTGATCAAGCCTTTTGGCGTGCTGAACCTGCCGCTCACCTTCAACACCGAGGCCGAAGCCGACGCCCTGCTCGACGGCCCCTTCGGACAGAAGCTGCTGGCCATGCTGCCGGACAAGGGCCTGATCGGCCTGGGCTTCTGGGAAAACGGCTTTCGCCATGTGACCAACTCGCGCCGGGCCATCAACACGGCCGATGATCTGGCAGGCCTGAAGCTGCGCGTAATCCAGAGCCCCTTGTTCCTCGACACCTTCAACGCGCTGGGCACCAACGCCACGCCCATGCCGTTCACCGAGCTGTACACGGCCATGGAACAAAAGGCCGTGGACGGCCAGGAGAACCCGCCCGCCACCATCCTCGCCAGCAAGTTCTATGAGGTGCAAAAGCACCTGGTGCTGTCGCGCCACATGTACAGCGCCTGGGTGCTGCTGATATCCAAGAAGACCTGGGACGGCCTCTCAGCAGACGAGCGCAAGATCGTGCAGGAGGCCGCGCGCGAAGCCACGCTGTTCGAGCGCAAGACCATCCGCGCCTTCAGCCAAACCGCCCTGGGCGAGCTGAAGAAGGCGGGTATGCAGATCACCGAGTTGCCCGCTGCCGAACAGGCCAAGCTGCGCACCAAGCTGCAGCCCGTGCTGGCCAAGTACGGCAAGGAGTTTGGCGAAGAAACCACCAGCGAAATGATGGGCGAGCTGGCCAAGGCACGGGGCGGGAAGTAACCCAATTGCGTGCCCGCAGCGTACCGGATTGATTGGGCCAGGACGCACCCCACAAACCGTTCACGCTGAGCCTGTCGAAGCGCCGCGCAAGGCTTCGACAAGCTCAGCCAGAACGGGTGGTGGTAGGTGCGAATTTCGAACGGACCAATGCACTTGCGCTGCGCTTAACCTTTTTCTCGCACTGGCCTCGCCATGACCCCAACACCCCGCCGCCCCTTCCGCTCCCGCGAATGGTTTGCCGCGCCCGAGCGCTCGGACATGACCGCGCTGTACCTGGAGCGGTTCATGAACTACGGGCTCACGCCCGAAGAGCTGCGCTCCGGGCGCCCCATCATCGGCATTGCGCAGACGGGCAGCGACCTGTCGCCCTGCAACCGCATCCACCTGGACCTGGCGCGCCGCGTGCGCGACGGCATCCGCGATGCGGGTGGCATCCCGATGGAGTTCCCCGTCCACCCCATCTTTGAAAACTGCCGCCGCCCCACGGCCGCGCTGGACCGCAACCTGGCCTACCTGGGGCTGGTGGAAATCCTGTACGGCTACCCCATCGACGCGGTGGTGCTGACCACGGGCTGCGACAAGACCACCCCGGCGGGCGTCATGGCCGCGTCCACGGTGGACATCCCGGCCATCGTGCTCTCCGGCGGGCCGATGCTCGATGGCTGGCACGAAGGGCAGCTGGTGGGCTCGGGCACCGTGATCTGGCGCAGCCGCCGCCAGCTCGCGGCGGGCGAGATCGACGAGGAAGAATTCTTGCAGCGCGCCTGCAACAGCGCCCCCTCGGCCGGGCACTGCAACACCATGGGCACGGCATCGACCATGAACGCGGTGGCCGAGGCATTGGGCCTGTCGCTGCCGGGCTGCGCGGCCATCCCCGCACCCTACCGCGAGCGCGGGCAGATGGCCTACGAGACCGGGCGGCGCATCGTGGAGATGGCGTACGAAGACCTGCGCCCCTCGCGCATCCTGACGCGCGAGAGTTTCCTGAACGCGCTGTCGGTGGTCAGCGTGGCCGGAGGCAGCAGCAACGCGCAGGTGCACATCATGGCCATGGCGCGGCACGCGGGCGTGCAGCTGGACGCGCAGGACTGGACCGACCACGCCTACGACCTGCCCCTGCTGCTGAACATGCAGCCTGCGGGCCAATTTTTGGGCGAGCGTTTCTTCCGCGCAGGCGGCGTGCCTGCGCTGATGTGGGAGCTGCAGCAGGCGGGCAAGCTGCATGCCGACTGCGCCAGCGTGACGGGCAAGACGGTGGGCGAGAACCTGCAGGGCCGCGAGACGCGCGACCGCGAAGTGATCCGCCCTTTCAGCAACCCTCTGATGCACAAGGCGGGGTTCATGGTGCTCAGCGGCAACCTGTTCGACTTCGGCATCATGAAGACCTCGGTGATCTCCGAAGCCTTCCGCCAGCGCTACCTGAGCCGCCCGGGGCAGGAGGGCATCTTTGAAGCCCGCGCCGTGGTGTTCGAGGGCGCGGACGACTACCACGCGCGCATCAACGACCCCACGCTCAATATCGACGAAGGCTGCATCTTGGTGATGCGCGGTGCAGGCCCCATCGGCTGGCCCGGTTCGGCCGAGGTGGTGAACATGCAGCCGCCCGACGCGCTGATCCGGCGCGGCATCAACACCCTGCCCACCCTGGGCGACGGGCGCCAGTCGGGCACGGCGGACAGCCCCTCCATCCTCAATGCATCGCCCGAAAGCGCCGTGGGCGGGGGGCTGAGTTGGCTGCAAAGCGGCGACACGATCCGCATCGACCTGAATACGGGCCGCTGCGATGCGCTGGTCGCCCCCGAAGAGATCGCGCGCCGCAAGCGCGACCTGCCCGCGCCGCCCGTGCCTGCGAGCCAGTCGCCGTGGGAGGCGCTGTACCGCGAGAAAACAGGGCAGCTGGCCGACGGCGCCACGCTGGACTTTGCGCTGGCATTCCAGCGCATTTCCGAAAAGACGCCGCGCCACAACCACTGACAGATGTGTCTGCGGATGCCAGCAAGGAAGTGCCGCAGTTCCCCCCACCCGTTCGGGCTGAGCCTGTCGAAGCCTTGCGCCGCGCTTCGACAGGCTCAGCGTGAACGGATGCTGACTTGTGAAGGCCGCGTGGCCGGACTGCAGCAACCTTCCGATCCGAACGGACACCGACCAAACCCTCTTGCATTGAAAGACGTCCTATGAATGACTCGAAAGCGGCTGCCATGACCGAGCAAGCTCAGCGCCGCAAGATCCTCCCCGACGACGGCCTGCAGGGCACGCTGGTGGGCCGTGTGTGGGCACGCCAAGGCACTGTTGCAGGTCCGGCCGTGGTGGCGCTGCGGCCCGAGGGTGTGTTCGACCTGAGTGCGCACTACCCCACCATGAGCACGCTGCTCGACACACTGGCACCTGCCGAGGCTGCACGCGCGGCCACCGGCCAGTATCTGTGCAGCGTGGAAGACCTGCTGGCCAACAGCCTGCCCGGCACACGCGACACCAGCCGCCCCTGGCTGCTGGCGCCCTGCGACCTGCAGGTGGTCAAGGCGGCGGGCGTGACGTTTGCAGCCAGCCTCATCGAGCGTGTGATCGAAGAACAGGCACGCGGCGACGCTACCCGCGCGCAGGGCCTGCGCAGCCAGGTCATCGGCCTCATCGGCGAGAACCTGGCGGACATCCGCCCCGGCTCGCCCGAGGCCATGGAACTCAAAGCGTTGCTGCAGGAAAAAGGGCTGTGGTCACAATACCTGGAGGTGGGCATTGGCCCCGATGCCGAGGTGTTCACCAAGGCCCCCGTGCTGGCCTCGGTGGGCTGCGGCGACGACATCGGCATCCGCTCCGATTCGGCCTGGAACAACCCCGAGCCCGAGGTGGTGCTGGCCGTGAACAGCCGGGGCCAGATCGCGGGCGCCACGCTGGGCAACGACGTGAACCTGCGCGACATCGAGGGCCGCAGCGCCCTGCTGCTGGGCAAGGCCAAGGACAACAACGCGTCCTGCGCCCTGGGCCCGTTCATCCGCCTGTTCGACGGCAGCTTCGGGCTGGACCAGGTGCGCAATGAGACGGTGCATCTGCGCGTGGCGGGCGCAGACGGCTTCGAGCTGCGCGGCATCAACACCATGGCCAGCATCAGCCGCGACCCCACCGACCTGGTGGCACAGACGCTGGCCGCGCACCAGTACCCGGATGGGTTCATGCTGTTCATGGGCACGCTGTTCGCCCCCATCGAAGACCGCGACCAGCCTGGCGGTGGCTTCACCCACCACCTGGGCGACCTGGTGTCCATCCAGAGCGCCTGGCTGGGCGGCTTGCACAACCGCGTGGCACACAGCGAGGCCGCACCGCCCTGGCGCTTTGGCCTGCGGGCCTTCATGGCCAACCTGGCGCAGCGCGGGCTGCTGCAGGGCACGGTGCTGTAGTGAATGAAAACACAATTCGCACAGCCGTTCGGGCTGAGCCTGTCCAAGCCTCGCGCGGCGCTTCGACAGGCTCAGCGTGAACGGACTGAGGTGAGTTGGTACAGACCCAACAAAAGTCACAGGAGACACCCATGCTCAACGCCTTCATCGACCGCTGCTGCCGCGCCATCAACCTGCTCATCGCCCTGGCGCTGGCCGTGATGGTGGTGATGGTGTTCGGCAACGTGGTACTGCGCTACGCGTTCAACTCCGGCATTGCCATCAGCGAGGAGGTCTCGCGCTGGCTGTTTGTGTGGATCACCTTTTTGGGCGCCATCGTGGCGGTGCGCGAGCGGGGCCACCTGGGCACGGACTTTTTGCTGGCGCGCCTGCCGCCGCTGGGCCAGCGCATTTGCCTGGCCCTGAGCTACGCGCTGATGATCTGGTGCACTTGGCTGCTGTTCAGCGGCGCGCTGGCGCAGGCGCGCATCAACTGGGATGTGGATGCGCCGGTCACGGGCGCATCCATGGCCATCTTCTATGCGTCGGGCGTGGTGTTCGCCGTGGCGGCGGGCCTGCTGCTGGCGCTGGACCTGTGGCGCATCGTGTCGGGGCAGATGCCGGACAACGAGCTGGTGCAGATCTCCGAATCCGAAGAACTGGCCGCCGTGGACAGCCAGCTGCCACACGCGGCCCCTGCGCCCACGGCCTCACGCCAGTGAGCCCCACACCGCAATGACTTGGAGCGCGCTTCCATGACCGTTTTTATCTTCCTCGGCTCCCTGCTGGCCGCCATGGCCATCGGCGTGCCGATTGCCTACGCGCTGCTGGTGTCCGGCGTCGCCCTGATGTGGCACCTGGACCTGTTCGACGCGCAGATCCTGGCGCAGAACGTGATCAACGGCGCCGACAGCTTTCCGCTGCTGGCCGTGCCGTTCTTCATGCTGGCGGGCGAGATCATGAATGTGGGCGGGCTGTCGCAGCGCATCGTCAAGCTCGCGCTCACGCTGGTGGGGCACAAGCGCGGCGGGCTGGGCTTTGTGGCCATCCTGGCGGCCTGCATGCTGGCGGCGCTGTCGGGCTCGGCCGTGGCCGACACCGCTGCGCTGGCGGCCCTGCTGCTGCCCATGATGGTCAAGGCCGGGCACGACAAGGCGCGTGCGGGGGGGCTGATCGCCTCTGCAGGCATCATCGCGCCGGTCATCCCGCCGTCCATCGGCTTCGTGGTGTTTGGCGTGGCGGCCAATGTGTCGATCAGCAAGCTCTTTCTGGCCGGCATCGTGCCCGGGCTGCTGATGGGCCTGGCGATTGCAGTCACCTGGTACTGGGTGTCGCAGCGCGAAAACGTCACGCCGCCGCCCAAGGCCTCCACGGCCGAGAAGCTGCAGGCACTCAAGGAATCGACCTGGGCGCTGTTCCTGCCGGTCATCGTGATCGTGGGGCTGAAGATGGGCGTGTTCACCCCCACCGAAGCGGCGGCTGTGGCAGCGGTGTACGCCCTGCTGGTGGCCACGCTGGTCTACCGCGAGCTGCACTGGCGCCAGCTCACCGACGTGTTCATCAGCGCCGCCAAGACCACGGCGGTGATCATGTTCCTGGTGGCTGCCGCCATGGTCAGCGCCTGGCTCATCACCGTGGCCGACATCCCGCGCCAGCTGGTGGGCCTGCTCAAGCCGCTGATGGAGCACCCCACGCTGCTGCTCATCGCCATCATGGTGCTGGTGATGGCCGTGGGCACGGCCATGGACATGACGCCCACCATCCTCATCCTGACCCCGGTGCTGATGCCGGTGGTCAAGGCCGCAGGCATCGACCCGGTCTACTTCGGCGTGCTGTTCATCATGAACAACGCCATCGGGCTCATCACACCCCCCGTGGGCACGGTGCTGAACGTGGTGGCGGGCGTGGGCAAGATGCGCATGGACGAGGTCACGCGCGGAGTGGTCCCCTTCATGGTGGCGCAGTTCGCCATGATGTTCCTGATGGTGCTGTTTCCGTCGATCGTGCTGGTGCCGATGCGGTGGTTCATCGGCTGATCCGCTGTCTGGCTGAAAAAACAGGGTATTTTGGCCGCCTCCGCGCATCCATCATGCCCATTCAGCTATCAAAACAGGAGTAAGCAGCTTTTGTGGCTGCTCGACTCCTGGCGCCCGACGCGCAGGCGCAATGCCTCAGTTCGCCACCGTGAACCGCTTTTGCACGTGGCGCGGCGTTTCCAGCTCGTCCACGATGGCCACGGCCAGGTCGGCCACGCTGATGCTGCCGGGCTGTTCGCCGTTCATCAGCGGGGCTTCGTCGCCCAGGCGGTACTGGCCCGAGCGCTCGCCGGGTTGCAGCAGGATGGGGGGCGAGAGGAAGGTCCAGTCCAGCGTGTTTTCGGTGCGGATCCAGTTCAGCGCCTCGCGGGCGGCGAGAGCCCCCTGCTTCCATTCGGCGGGGAACTGGGGCGTGTCCACCAGCTGCAGGCCGGGTGCCACAAACAGGCTGCCCGCGCCGCCCACCATCAGAAAGCGGCGCACGCCCGCCTGCTTGGTGCCGTCGATGGTGGCACGGGTGCCCTTGAGGAACTGGTCGTGGATATCCGGCACCGTCCAGCCGGGGTTGTAGGCGCTCACCACCGCGTCGTGGCCTGCGGCGGCTTGGGCGACCTGGGCAGCATCCTGCGCGTCGGCAGCCACCACCGTGAGGCCCTCGCGGGGGGTGAGCTTGCCGGGGTTGCGGGCCAGCACGGTCACGCGGTGGCCGCGTTGCAGCAGTTCGTTCAGCACGGCCGAGCCAACAAAGCCGGTGGCACCGATCAGGGCGATGTTCATGGGGTCTCCTGGGGGTCAAAGTTGCGATGCGGTGAGATTACGGGCTTGTCAATGTGCGCGGTAGATGGCTCAAAAAACCTTTTCTTTGAAGCTGTGCTTCACAATCGCCCCATGGATGACCTCAAACGCATGGCCGTGTTTGCCACCGTGGTGCAGCACGGCTCGATGAGCGGCGCTGCGCGCGCGCTGGGCATGAGCACTTCTGCCGTGAGCCAGCAGGTGCGCAAGCTCGAAAGCGATGGCGGCGTGACGCTGCTGCACCGCTCCACCCGCAAGCTGGCGCTGACCGAGGCGGGCCAGCGCTATCACGCGCGCTGCGCCGCCATGTGGGCCGCCGCCGAGCAGGCGCGGGCCGAGCTGGCGGCATCGCGCGATGCGCCCAGCGGCGAGCTGCGGCTGTCGGCCACGGTGGGGTTTGCGCGCCACATTGCACCCGCGCTGGGTGAACTGCTGGCCGCCCACCCGGCGCTGCGCCTGCGGCTGCTGGTGGACGACGCGCCGATTGACCTCATCAATGCCCGCATTGATCTGGCGGTGCGCTTCGGGCGGCTGTCGGACTCGACCTGGGCCGCACGCAGGCTGTGTGGCATGCAGTGGTACCTGGCCGCGTCGCCGCAGTGGCTGGCGCAACATGGCGCGCCGCGCGACCCCGACGCCCTGCTCACCCACAGCTGGCTGGGCTTTGCGCGCCAAGGGGGCGGCATGCTGCTGGACCTGCGCAGCCCGGCAGGCGAGCCGCGCGCGCTGCGGGTGGAGCCCCGCATTGCCAGCAACAACCAGTTGTCCATCCAGCAGATGTGCGAGGCCGGGCTGGGCCTGGCGCTGGTGGGCAGCATGGACGCGCACGAGGCGCTGCAGGCCGGGCGGCTGGTGCGGCTGCTGCCCGACTGGTCGTTTGGCACGCTGGACATCTGGGCCGTCACGCCCCAGCGCGATGCGCAGCCCGCCAAGGTGCGCCAGTCGATTGCGGCGCTGCACACCTACCTGCGGCAGGTCCCAGGGATTTCGGACTGAGAGCGGCCAACAAAACTCTTCTGGCGTCGTTGCCGCGTCTTGTCGTACTGCTCGTACTGCCTGCGACGCAGCGCGTCGCCAGAACCGCTTCGCTGAGTTTTGTGAGCCGCTCCGAGCCTTGCTGCATCGGCACCCATCGATTTTTTATCGCACGGACCCACAAATTCCATCGTTGTGTGGGCGCCGTGCTCTGCCTACAGTGGCGGCTCCCTGGCCAGGGTTTGTTTGATGGATTGACCCCACCACCCACCGGAGACCCGACATGACGACCAACCCGCCACTGACCTTCCCCATCGACCGCGTGCTGACCGCCTTTGAGCAGCAGGACGTGCCCACGCTGCTGGCCACCATTGCCGACGATGTGGACTTCCGCATCGACCACTACCGCGACGATGCCGACACCCGTTGGCAAGTCGCCCGCAACAAGGCCGAGGCGATGGCCGTGGTGCAGCGCCTGGGGGTGGAGGTGTTCCCGCGCGGCACAAAAATCCTGCACACCCACAGCCAGCCGCTGGGCAATGACTGGGTTCTCACGCACTTTCACCAGCGCTTCTTTTATGCGGTACAACAGCGCGAGGTGGAATCCGTGACCTGGATCACCAGCCATTCGCAGAACGGCCAGGTGGACTATTTCCGCGAGACCGTGACCACCATCACCCCGGTCTGACCCCCATCCAAGAAAGGCCCCGCCACCATGCTGTTTGACCTGCGCGCCCTGGGCTACTTTGTGGCGGCCTATGAAGAGCGCTCGGTCACGGCCGCATCGCGCCGCTGCTTTGTGGCGCAGCCGTCCATCAGCATGGCCATCAAGGGGCTGGAGGACGCGCTGGACACTCCCCTGTTCGAGCGCAGCCGCCAGGGCCTGGCGCCCACGCCCGCCGCGCACCGGTTGTACCCGCGTGCCTGCAGCCTGCTGGCCCAGTCCAGCGCCATGGTGCGCGACTTTCGCGATGCACCGCGCGAAACGCTGGGCATCTTCCTGCAGGACGACCTGATGGTGCAGCCCGCCGCACCCCTGTTCGCGCAGCTCGCGCAGGAGTGGCCCCACACCATGGTGCGGCTCACCGCCAGCGCGCGCGAGGCCCGGCTGCGCATGGTGGCCGAGCACTGCAAGCCACCGGGCGACACCTTTGTGCCGCTGTGGCACGAGCCCTATGTGATGCTGGTGCCCGAGCAGCACCCGCTGCGCTTCAAGAAACGCTTTGGCCTGGCAGACATCGAGGGCTTGCCCCTCATTGAGTGGCCCTATTGCCCGCTGCACCAGTCCTTCATTCGCCTGCTGGCCGAGCGGGGCATTGCGCTGCAGGTGCAAGCCAGCGCCGCGCGCGAGGAGCTGCTGCTGCACATGGTGGACGCAGGCATGGGCCTGGCCGTGGTGCCGCAGTCGCACGCGGCCCAGGCGCGCCGCGCGCTCACCCGGCCGCTGGACGGTCCCCTGGCCTTCTCGCGCCACATCGGCCTGGCCTGCGATGCGTCGGACGCGCCCCTGCTCGGGCTGCTGCACCGCCTAGCGGACGGCATGAAGGCCACGGCTGCCCTGCCTGAGCCCACGCAGCGCAGCAATGTGGTCTGATCCACTGCCCCCCCTGCCGCCCCCTGCCGCCACCCCCATGATTCTGGAAATTGCCCACCTCACCGTCCGCCCCGGCCAGAACAGCGCGTTTGAACAGGCGTTTGCCCAGGCGCAGCGCATCATTGCCTCCATGCCCGGCTACATCTCCCATGAGCTGGGCCACTGCCTGGAGCGGCCACAGGACTATGTATTGCTGGTGCGCTGGGCCACCCTGGCCGATCATGAGGTGGGGTTCCGCCAATCCGCGCCCTACCAGGAGTGGAAGCGCCTGCTGCACCATTTCTACGACCCGTTCCCCACGGTTGTGCACTTCGAACCCGTCGTGCTGGCCGGTGTGTGACAGCGCCACCACGCCCGCATGCTGCAGCGCACTATTCGGGTATTGCCTGAAGATTTAGCGCACTGCACACGCCGTTTGGGTCCTAGAATTTGTAAAAGCGCGTATCTTCATTTCTGCGCCAAGGATCCATCATGAAAGCCATCCAGCAGGACATCGACGAGCGGACCAACCTCACCAGCACCAACAAGTTTGAGCTGTTGCTGTTCCGCCTGGGCACCGACACCGCCTTGAACAAGTCCGAGCTGTTCGGCATCAACGTCTTCAAGATCCGCGAGATCGTGGCCATGCCCAGCATCACGCCCATCGCGGGCACCACGCCGCATTCGCTCGGGGTGGTCAACCTGCGCGGCCAGGTGATCCCGGTGCTCGACCTGCCCTCCATCGTGGGCTGCAAGCCCCAGACGGGCCTGAACATCATGCTGGTGACCGAATACGCACGCACCACCCAGGCGTTTGCGGTCGAATCGGTGGAAGACATCGTGCGGCTGGACTGGAAACAGGTGCTGTCGGCCGAAACCAGCGGTGCCAAGGGCAAGCTGGTCACCAGCATCGCCCGACTGGACGGCAACACCGACGAGTCCCGCCTGGCCCAGGTGCTGGACGTGGAAGCCATCCTGCAGATGGTGTCGCCGTCTGACGGCCACGAGGTGACCGAAGAGAAGGTGGGCGCCAAGCTCAAGCTCAAGCCCGGCACCATCGTCCTGGCAGCCGACGACTCCTTCGTGGCCCGCTCGCTGATCGAGCAGGAACTCAAGGTGCTCAACGCCCCCTACGAGATGGTCAAGTCGGGCAAGGAGGCCTGGGACCGGCTCAACGCCATCGCTCGCAGCGCCGAGGCCGAGGGCAAGACGGTGCTCGACCGCGTGGCCATGGTGCTCACCGACCTGGAAATGCCCGAGATGGACGGCTTCACCCTGACCCGCAACATCAAGCAGGACGCGCGCTTCCATGGCCTGCCGGTGGTCATCCACTCGTCGCTGTCGGGCTCGGCCAATGAAGACCATGTGCGCAGCGTGGGCGCCGACGGCTATGTGGCCAAGTTTGTGGCCGAAGACCTGGCCGACACCATCCGCCGCGTGCTGCCCAAGTGAGCCCGGCCCCTGCCCTCCTTCCCATCGCCGCGCCCGCGCAGGGCACGGGGGGCGGGTAGGCAGACGAAAATTTGGCATTTTTGGCCGTTTCCGCGCGTCCATAAAGCCTTTTTAGCTATCATTTTTGATATCAATACAAAGCGGCGAAGCGCCGATGCTGGCGCAGGCTGCACCACTGCCCGGCAGGCGCCCCTGAGCGGTCAACCAAATGGCGGCGCCAAACGCTAAAGGGCTTGGCACAGCCCACGCCAGCCTTTGAAATTTGTAACATCCCACCGGGGTGTTTTTCAGGGGCTTTACGGACCCGGGTGGAACGCGCGCCCCGGGCCGGAGTCTGAACACCATGACCTACACACTTGCCCGCATCCTTTCTGCCTCGGCCCTGGGGGTTCTTGTGACCGGGTGCGCCACCGTGCCGGGCGACCCCTACTACGAGCCCCCGCGCTACCAGGTGTACGAACAGCCGGGGTACATCTACAACGCCCCGCCGCCTGTGTACCAGGCCCCGCCCGTGTACCGGGCGCCAGGGGTGATCTACTCGGCCCCGCCACCGCCCCCCGCCTACTACTACGGCGGGCGCGACCGGCATGATGACCGCTGGGACAGGGACCGGGACCGCAACGACTGGCGCGAACGGGAGCGCGACCGCGACCGTGCCGAACGGGACCGCGCAGCCCGCGAGCGGGACCAACGCGAACAACAGGCCCGCGAAGCCGACCGCCGCGCCCGCGAACGCGACCAGGCCCGCCGCGAGCAGGCCGAGCGCGACCGCCGCGCCGCAGAAGACCGGCGCAACCGTGGCTCCGGGCAATTGGCTCCGGGCAGCTACACACCGCATCCCCAGGACTGGCGCTCGCGCCAGTTCTCGAACAGCCAGGAACAGCCCTGAGCCGCGGCGCTTCGCCTTCGGCAGCCGAACGAACCCCACTTTTTGAGCGGTGCCCCATGACCCGAGCCCAGCATCTCTTTGCCTGCCTGTGTGTGGCCTGGATCGGCACCGCCGCCCAGGCCCAGGTGGTGCGTTGCACCGACCCCGCCACCGGCAAGGTGACCTACACCGACGGCAAATGTGCGGGCGGCGCCACGGCGCGTGAAGTGGAAGCGCGCAAGACGCCCGAAGAAATCCAGCGCGAGCGCGAACAGGCTGCCGAAGCGCTGGCACTCAAGCAAAAACGCGTGGAGGCCGAGAACAAGGCCGCAGAGACTGAAGCCCTGCGCAATGCACAGCGGGACCGTGCCGCGCCTGCCAAAACCCCGGACTACGCCCGCTCCCCCGAATGCACGCGCTCGCGCCGCAACCTGGACATGGTGCTGGGCAGCGGCAACGCAGGCAGCTACGAACAAAACCAGCGCGTGGAGGCCGCCCAGCGCCAGATGGATCTGGACTGCCTGGGCCCCGAGGGTTATGCGGAGGTCGAAAAAGCCCGCGCGGCGCGCCCCGCCACGGTCCACACCAGCGCGCCGCCGGTCGTGGTGGTGGTGCCGCCCCGCCAACCGGTGCGCCCCACGCCCCAGCCCACTCCGGCCCCGGAGCCGAAGAAGTTCACGCAGTGCAACGTGTTCCGTTGCTACGACAGCCAGGGCAACAGCTACCCGCGCTGAGCGCCTGGCGGTACGTCCGCCCCACGCAAGCCCTGCAGCCCCCGCGCCACGCTGGGGTAGCGCAGCCGCAGGCCCAGTTCCTGCTGCATGCGCCGGTTGTCCAAGCGGCGTGACTCGCCCATGAAGCTCAACAGCATCAGCGACAGCTGCTCCTGCGCCGTGCTGCGCGGCACCCTGGGGGGGCGCGGCAGGCCGTACAGATCCGCTGCCAGGTCGAAGTAGTCCCCCATCTTCATATGGGTCGCATCGCTCACGTTGTAGGCGCGCTGGGGCCGCCCCTTCCACAACGCGGCCACGCAGGCGCGCGCCAGATCATCGGCGTGGATGTGGTTGGTGAACACATCGTCCTCGGGCACCAGCACCGGCGTCCCGCGCCGCAGGCGGGCCTCGGGCGTGCCGCCCTCGCGGTCGGGGGCATAGATGCCCGGAATGCGCAGCACGCTGGCCCGCACCCCGGCACGGCCCAGGTGGCGCACGGCGCGCTCGGCATTCACCCGGCGCTGCGCACGGGGCGTGGCAGGGGCCAGGGTGCGCGTCTCGGGCACCAGGGCGCCCTGGCAGTCGCCATACACCCCGCTGGTGGAGGCATAGGCCAGCGACACCGGCAGGCGGCGCAGCCGCAGCACCCGGGCCAGCGCCACGGTGCGCGGGTCGGCCCACCAGGCAGCGCCGCCTGCGCCTTCACCTGGCGGCGGCGCCAGGTGCAGCACCCGTGTGGCCACGCCCGACAGGCGCCGCACCGTGGCGGCATCGTCCAGGTTGCCCACCAGCGGCCGGGCGCCCAGCCGGCGCAGCCCCGCCACGCGGGCCGGGCTGGAGGTGAGTGCCAGCACCTGCAGGCGTCCCGCGCCGGGGCCGGTGTTCAGGTCGCGCACCACGCGTTGACCCACGTCACCACAGCCCACGATCAGCAGGCGTTCACGGCGAAAGCGCGCCGGCAGGGCGCCAAGGGGGTTTTGGTTTGAAGGCAAAATCGGGGCCGTTTTGTGACACAAAGAGCATCCGAGGATACCCACTCCATGACCAGCGCCGAGACCCCATTCCAAATCACAGTGCAGCCCAGCGGCCGCGCTTTCGGCGCCACCCCAGGCCAGACCATCCTGGCCGCCGCCATCCAGAACGGCGTGGGCCTGCCCTATGGCTGCAAGGACGGCGCCTGCGGGTCGTGCAAGTGCAAGAAGATCAGCGGCACGGTGCGCCACGGCGAGCACCAGCCCAAGGCACTGAGCGCCGACGAGGAAGCCGCCGGCCTGGTGCTGACCTGCTGCGCCGAGCCGTTGTCGGACGTGGTGCTCGAATCGCGCCAGGTCACCGACGAGAGCGCCTACCCCATCAAGAAGATGCCGGTGCGCGTGTCCACGCTGGAGAAAAAGTCGCCGGACGTGATGCAGGTGCGCCTGCAGCTGCCCGCCGCCGACACCTTCCGCTACCACGCGGGCCAGTACATCGAATTCATCCTGCGCGATGGTGCGCGCCGCGCGTATTCCATGGCCAACGCCCCCCACACGCAGGCCGAGGCGCCCGGGGTGGAGCTGCACATCCGCCACATGCCCGGCGGCAAGTTCACCGACCATGTGTTCGGTGCGATGAAGGAAAAGGAAATCCTGCGCGTGGAGGGCCCGTTCGGCAGCTTCTTCCTGCGCGAGGACTCGGACAAGCCCATCGTGCTGCTGGCCTCGGGCACGGGCTTTGCGCCCATCAAGGCGCTGATCGAGCACCTACAGTTCAAGGGCATCACCCGCCCCACCGCGCTGTACTGGGGCGGCCGCCGCCCCGAAGACCTGTACATGCACGACTGGGTCCAGGCCCGCGCGGCCGAGCTGCCTTGGCTGCGCTACATCCCCGTCATCTCCAACGCCCTGCCCGAAGACGGCTGGACGGGCCGCACGGGCTTTGTGCACCAGGCCGTGCTGGATGACTTTGCCGACCTCTCTGGCCACCAGGTCTATGCCTGCGGCGCGCCCATCGTGGTCGATTCGGCCCGGGTGGCCTACAGTGCCCAGCGCGGCCTGCCGCCCGAAGAGTTCTTCGCCGACTCCTTCACCTCCGAAGCCGACAAACACGGCGGCTGACCGTGGACCCGCGCGTGGCGCCCGCCGACTCTGCCGAGGCCGGAGCCCCGCGCCCTTCACCCCGGTCGCCCCGGCTGCGCCGGGGTGCGGGGTTCATCGCAGCACTGCTGTGTGTGGCCGTGCTGCTGGTGGTGGCGGCCGGAGAATGGGCGGCCCAGAGCGAACGGGATGCCCAATGGGACAACCTGCGCCGCTCGGGCGAGGTGCAGGCCCTGGCGCTGCGGGGGGTGGCCACGCGCTACAACTACCTGCCCTTCACCACCGCCCAGCACCCGCTGGTCAGCCAGCTGCTGCGCCAGCCCGCATCCCAGGAGGTGCGCGACGCCGCCAACGCCTACCTGCAGACCGTGAACGAGCACGCAGGCTCCGACATGCTCTACGTGATGGACCTGCAAGGCCTCACGCTCGCATCGAGTAACTGGGACACGCCCAACAGCTTTGTGCACCAGAACTACCGCAACCGCCCCTACTTTCACGATGCACTGGGCGGTGATACCGGGCGCTTTTACGGCGTGGGCAAGACCACGGGCGAACCCGGCCTGTTTGTGTCGGCCCCCGTGCACGACAACGGCCGCGTGATTGGTGTGGTGGCCGTCAAGGTGCGCATGGAGCCCATCGCCAACCCCTGGGAGCAGCTGCGCGACCCGGTGTTCGTGACGGACGCGCGCGGCATCGTGTTCCTGGGCTCCGAGCCGAGCTGGCTGTACCGCACCAGCCGCCCCGTGCCTGCCGCCGAGGTGCAGCAGCTGCAGCACAACGAACAATATGGCACCGACTGGACACCCCGGCCCGTGCCCTGGACGCTGCGCCAGCAAGGCGACCAGCCCGGCGCCGAGCTGCACCTGGACGGCAATGGCAAGCGGTACCTGGCGTTCGAGGAACCCCTGCCCGACCTGGGCTGGACACTCACCGTCACGGCCGACAGCCGCGTGGTGACCGTGGCGCGCCAGCAGGCCTGGGCGCTGGCCACGCTGGCGTCGGGCCTGCTGGTGCTGGGCGCGCTGTACTGGCAGCTGCGCGAGCGCCGTCTGGCCGAAAACCGCCAGGCCCGCATCGGGCTGGAGCAGCGTGTGCAGGAGCGCACGCACGCGCTGCAGCAAGCCCAGGCCTTCCGCCAGTCGATGGAAGACTCGCTGCTGGTCGGCATGCGCGCGCGCGACCTGGAGGGCCGCATCGTCTACGTGAACGCCGCCATGTGCGAGATGGTGGGCTACCGTGCCGACGAACTCATCGGCCAGCGGCCACCCTACCCCTACTGGCACCCCGACGAGCTGGACCGGCACTGGAACGACAGCGACACCGTGCTGGCCGGCAAGGCATCGCCCCAGGGACGCGAAAACCGCCTGCGCCACCGCGACGGCTCCGACGTCTACACCATGTTCTACACCACCCGCCTCATCGACGGCCACGGCCAGCACATCGGCTGGATGAGTTCGGTGGTGAACATCACAGCCCAGAAACGCGCCGAAGAACAGCAGCAGCAGCGCGAAGCCCAGTTGCAGCGCGTGCAGCGCGTGATCACCGTGGGCGAGATGGCTTCGACCCTGGCGCACGAGCTGAACCAGCCGCTCGCCGCCCTGGTCAACTACGCGGCCGCCGCCAAGTCCCTGGCCGCGCAGGGCAAGCCCGCGCTGCTGAACGACACCCTGGCCGCGCTGTCGGCCCAGGCGCTGCGCGCGGCCGACATCGTGGGCCGCATCCGCCACTGGGTGCGTCAGCACCCGGCGGCCCGGGAGCCCTGCGACCTGAACGCCGCCGTGGACCAATCGCTCGGCCTGCTGCTGCGCGCCGAGGCGCGCCGGCACGGCGTGGCCGTGCGCCTGGACCTGGCCCGCGAACCCGTGCGGGTGAGCGCCGACCGCGTGCTGCTGGAGCAGGTGGTGCTCAACCTGGGGCTGAATGCGCTACAGGCCATGCAGTCGCACACCGCCCCGCCCCACGGCCCCGAGCTGCTGCTGCGCACGGCGGCCGACGACGGCCATGCCTGCCTGCAGGTGCTGGACCGGGGCCCGGGCCTCGCGCCCGAGATTGCCGAGCGCCTGTTCGAACCGTTTTTCACCACCCGCGAAGGCGGCCTGGGCCTGGGCCTGAACATCTGCCGCTCCATTGTCGAGAGCATGGGCGGCGCGCTGCTGGCCCGCAACCGCGAAGGGGGCGGCGCCATCTTCGAGATCCGGCTTCCTCTGCACCCGGCGCCCGGCACCACAACGGCGACACCATGACCGACCACCCCACCGCCCCACCCGCCGACCCGCCCCTTCAGGTCTACATCGTGGACGACGACGAGGGCGTGCGCCACTCGCTGGCCGCCCTGCTGCTCGCCCGCGACCACCGGCCCCAGGCCTTTGCCAGCGGGGCGGAGTTTCTGGCCCAGGCCGACCTGGCCCAACCCGGCTGCGTGCTGCTGGACCTGCGCATGGACGGCATGAGCGGCCTGCAGGTATTTGAGGCAATGCGCCAGCGCGGCACGGTGCTCAAGACCGTGTTCCTGTCCGCCCATGGCGAGCTGGCCTCGGCCGTGGCCGCCGTCAAGCAGGGCGCGGTGGACTGGCTGGAAAAGCCCTGCGACGAGGCCACTCTGCTCGCGGCCGTGCAGCGCGCGGCCCATCTGTCGCACGAGGTGGCTGCCGAGGCGCAGCGCCGCGCCGGGTTGCTGGAGCGCTGGAACGCCCTGAGCCCGCGCCAGCAGGAGGTGGCGCGCCTTGTGGCCACCGGCATCAGCAGCAAGGAAGTGGCCCGCGCGCTGGCCCAGCGCGACCCCGAGCGCCCCATCGACCCGCGCACCGTGGACACGCACCGCTCGGCCATCTTCCTGAAACTGGACATCCGCTCGTCCCACGAGCTGGGCATGCTGGTGGAAGACCTGGGCCTTGCGCAGGACACATCCCGCACAGCGCCAAGGGGCTCGTAAGCTCTCTTACGATTTTTTTGCACAATGCACCCATGAACCGCAGAACCCTCCTCCTCGCCAGCGCGGCCGCAGCCGCTGCCGCCTTCTTCCCGTCCATCGCTTCGGCGCAAGACACGGGCCAGCCCGTCCGCCTGATCGTGCCCTACGCCCCCGGCGGCCCCATCGACGTGACGGCCCGCGCACTGGCCGAACGCGTGCGCGAATCCCTGGGCACGGTCATCATCGACAACAAGGGCGGCGCGGGCGGCAACATTGGCGCCGACGCGATTGCCAAGGCCGCCCCCGATGGCCTGACCATCGGCATCGCCGCCACCGCCACCCATGCTGTGAACCCCTGGCTGTATGCCCGCATGCCCTACGACGCGGGCAAGGACTTCGCCGGCATCACGCAGATGGTGCGCGTGCCCAACGTGCTGGTCATGAACGCCGTCAAGGCCGAGCAGCTCAAGATCCACACCGTGGCCGACCTGATCGCCTACGCCAAGGCCCACCCCGCCAAGCTCAACTACGGCAGCGGCGGCAACGGCAGCGCCGGCCACCTGGCGGGCGAGATGTTCAAGCAGCGCGCGGGTATCTTTGCGCTGCACATCCCCTACCGCGGCGCCAACCCCGCCCAGCTCGCACTGCTGGCCGGCGAGGTGGACTTCAACATCGACAACCTGGCCGCCGCCGCGCCCAACATCCGCGCGGGCAAGCTCAAGGCGCTGGCCGTGACCTCGCTGGACGCCTCGGCCTCGCTGCCCGGCGTGCCCCCGCTGTCGGCCACGTTCAAGGGTTTCTCCATCGACACCTGGTGGGGCCTGGTGGCCCCGGCAGCCACGCCCAAGCCCATCATCGACAAGCTGAACAAGGCCTTCGTGGCGGCGCTCAATGCGCCCGAAACCAAGACCCGCTTTGGCGCCCTGCTGGCCGAGCCCGTTGCCACCACGCCGCAGCAGTTCGACAGCTTCATGGCCGCCGAACGCGCCAAGTACCAGCAGGTGGTGAAGGCTTCAGGCGCGAAAGTCGATTAACCCCTGAGCCGCAACCCGCTCGGCGCTGCCGCCAGAGGCGGCAGCTCTTCGATGCCGTCCAAGCCTGCGCAGGCAGGCTGGGAGCTGCGGCCTCTCAGCCCCCAGGGGGACAACCACCCGTGGCACTGCAGAGCCGGTTCCACGGTGGCGTTGGCGTGGGGCCGCGCCCGCGTCATACGGTGCGGTTGAGCCAAGTGCACGGCTTTTTTTGAGCTTTTTTTGGCCTCTTGCGCGCGCCCATCAAGCGCGAGCAGCTCCTAATTCAGGAGCAACCACCACCCACAACACCTTCTGCCCAGCCCGCATCGGCCAGCTGGTAGATGCTCTGCGCGGCCACGGCCTGCAAGGCGGCGGCACTCACCCGCCCGGGCACCAGATCGGCCAGGGGGCGCAGCACAAAGGCGCGCTCGGCCATGCGGGGGTGGGGCACGGTGAGCAAGGGGGTGTCGATCACCTGGTCGCCGAACCACAGGATGTCCAGGTCCAGCGTGCGCGGCGCGTTGCGGTAGGGGCGCTCGCGCCCAGCGGATTGTTCGATGGCCTGCAGCGCCTGCAGCAGGGCCTCGGGTGCGAGGGTGGTGGCCACCTCGGCCACGGCGTTCAGGTAGTCAGGGCCACCGGCATCCACCGGGGCGCTGCCGTACAGCGGCGAGACCCGCAGCACGCGGGTGCCCGGGCATTGGCCCAGGGCCGCCAGGGCCTGGCGCAGGGCGGCTTCGCGCTCGCCCAGGTTGGCACCCAGGCCCACATAGACCAGGGCGGGCTCTGCGGCCATGTGCGGCCAGCTCACTCGCCTGCCGTGGCGGGCGCGGCGCCTTCGCCACCACCCGCCCCGCCACCGGGCTTGCGGCGACGGCGGCGGCGCTTTTTGGGGGCACTGCCTTCGGTGGCGAACTCGGCATCACCTGCCTGCAGGTCCGCGTCTGCCGCCGGGCCTGCCGCGCGCGGGGCCGATGCGGGCGCTGGCGCCTGGTTGCGCGGCACGCGCTTGACCACGGGCTGTTGCGCTTTCTGGCGCGCCTTCTGTTCTTCGCGCGCCTGGTCCATCAGGTCTTCGCGGCGCTCGTCGTCGGCGGCCTGGAAGTCCTGCCACCATTCGGCCAGGGCTTCCTCCACCTCGCCCACATCGGCGCGCAGGCGCATGAAGTCGAATCCGGCGCGGAAGCGCGGTTGAATGACCATGCCAAACGGTGTGCTGCCCACGCGCTTTTCAAAGCGGGGCTGCATGACCCAGATCTCGCGCATGTCGGCCGCCAGCTTGCCCCGGCCCGACACGTCGCCGATGCGGCGGTCGAACACTTCGTCAATGGCCTCCTGCAGCGCGGGCAGCGGGTGCTGGCGCTGGGCCAGGCGCTCTTGCCAGCCCGTGCGCACGTCTTCCCATAGCACACAGGCCAGCAAGAAGCTGGGGGCCACGGGCTTGCCTTCGTTCACGCGGCGGTCGGTGTCCACCAGCGCCGCCTTCACGAAGGGGCTGTCGGCACGCTCCACGGCCACGTCCAGCAGCGGGTAGATGCCCTTGGCCATGCCGAGCTTGCGCAGTTGCTCGATGGTGGCAATCGCGTGGCCCGTTTGCAGCAGCTTGAGCATTTCGTCAAACATGCGGCTTTGCGGCACCTCGGCCAGCAGCGCTTGCGACTGCACCAGCGGCGCGGCCGACTTGGCGTCGATGCTGAAGCCCAGCGGGCTGAGCTTGGCCGCAAAACGCACGGCGCGGATGATGCGCACGGGGTCTTCGCGGTAGCGCGTGGCGGGGTCGCCAATCATGCGCAGGGTCTTCTTCTTCGCGTCCTGCAAACCCTTGTGGTAGTCCACCACCACTTGGCTCACCGGGTCGTAGTACATGGCGTTGACGGTGAAGTCACGGCGCGTGGCATCTTCGTCCTGCGGGCCCCAAACGTTGTCGCGCAGCACGCGGCCGCTGGCGTCCACGGCATGCTGCATGCCCGACAGCTGGGCCTTGCTGGTCTTTTCGTTGCCCGACACCTGGCCTGCGGCAGCGTTGTCGAGGTAGGCGCGGAAGGTGGAGACCTCGATCACCTCGTGCTCGCGGCCCCGGCCGTGCACCACGTGCACGATGCGAAAGCGCTTGCCGATGATGAATGCGCGGCGGAACAGCCCCTTGACCTGCTCAGGCGTGGCGTTGGTGGCCACGTCGAAGTCCTTGGGGCGCAGGCCCAAGAGCAGGTCGCGCACGGCGCCGCCCACGATGTAGGCCTCAAACCCCGCCTGCTTGAGGGTGGTGACCACCTCCACGGCGCGGCGGTCCACCAGTTCGGGGTTGATGCCGTGCACGCTGGCGGGCACCTCTTCGCGCTTGCCGAAATGGGGCTTGCCGCCCGAGGTGCCAGGCGTCGATTTGCCCAGCAGTTTGTCGATGAACTTCTTGATCATGGGTAGGGGATATCAGGGAGCTGCGCGCGCGCAGGGGTCAGGAGGCCGTCTGGCTGGCAGGCGCCGCGAACAGGTCCAGTATGCGCCAGCCGCGCTCCTGGGCCAGGGCACGCAGGCGCGGGTCGGGGTTGGTGGCCACCGGGTGGTTCACCTTTTCGAGCAGGGGCACGTCGTTCATGGAGTCGCTGTAGAACGTGCTGTCCACATCGGCCCAGCTGAGCTGGCGCGCGGCCAGCCACTGCTCCATGCGCTGCACCTTGCCCTCACGCATGGTGGGCACGCCGTCGATCTCGCCGGTGTACCAGCCGCTCGCGTCGCGCACCAGCTGCACGGCCAGCAGCTGCGGCACGCCCAGCGCCTGGGCGATGGGCGTGGTCACGAACTCGTTGGTGGCGGTGACGATCAGCACCTCGTCGCCTGCCGCCTGGTGCTGGCGGATGAGGCTGAGCGCCTGGGGCTGGATGGCCGGGGTGATGATCTCGCGCATGAACTGCTGGTGCGCAGCCGCTGCGGCCTCGGGCCCGCGCAGGCGCACGGCCTCGGTGGCAAAACGCACATAGTCGTGCACATTGAGCGTGCCCGCCTGGTAGTGGGCGTAGAACTCGTCATTGCGGCGCGCGAACTCCACCGGGTCGTTCCAGCCGATGCGGATGGTGAACTCGCCCCACTCGTAGTCGGAATCGAGCGGCAGCAGCGTGTGGTCCAGGTCGAACAGCGCAAGCCGCAGGCGGCGTGGTTCAGAGGTCATTGAGATTCACAAAGAGACGAAAGGAAAACACCGCTTCACTCCGACTCCAGCATGGTTTTCAGCAGCGGAATCGTGATGGCGCGCTGGGTGCGCAGGGCAAAGGCATCGAGCTGGTCCAGCAACTGCATCAGGCTGCCCAGGTCGCGCGAAAAGCGGTTGAGCATGTAGTCCATGACTTCGTCGCCCAGGAACACGCCGCGTGCATCGGCCTCCTGGCGCAGCACGGCGCGGCGCTCGGCCTCGCCCAGCAGCTGCAGCTGGAACACATGGCCCCAGCCCAGGCGGCTGCGCAGGTCGTCGCGCAGCGGCAGATCGGCCGGGGGCAGGTCGCCCGCAGCCAGCACCCAGCGCTGGCTGCCGCTGGCGGGGCTGATGGCGTTGACGAACCAGTTGAAGGCCGTGGCCTGCTGGGCCGTGTCGTACAGGTGCACATCGTCCATGACGATGGCAGCCCAGTCTTCGTTGAAATCCGGCGGCTCGGCCACCGAGGGGTCGAGCCAGCCCACGCTGCTCCCCTGCTCGCGCAGGGCCTGGCGCACGGCCTTGAGCAAATGGGTCTTGCCGCTGCCGGGCTCGCCCCAGAGGTAGGTGGGCACCGGCGAGCGGGTGGCCTGGCTGCTGCCATCGCCCGCGGCCAGGCGCAGGTGCTGCAGGGCGGCCTCATTGGGGCCTGCAAAAAAACGGGCCAGGGTGGGGCCCGTGGCCAGGCCGATGTCCAGCGCCAGTTGCTTCATCATCATGCGCGGCACCCCGGCGGCAGGGGCTGGCCCATAGCGGTCGGCGCGGGAGCGGCAGGCGAGGAGAGGTTCAGCAGCAGCATCACAGGAGAATGGGAAGAAGGCGCCCGGCCGTGGATGACTGCGGCAGGGTGCAGCGGCAAAGGGCTCACGGCGCGGGGTGCGACCGGCTCCCTGGGCAGGGGGCTGGGCGACAATGAAGCTGATTTTAGTCTGGCGCAGCCGCTGTGCCGCCGCCTTCCCACCCCGCCGTCGAGATCCCGCACCATGGCCCCTCCCGCCTCCCCCTCCAAGCGCCTGCCCGCCAGCATCTGGGCCCTCGGATTTGTCAGCCTCCTGATGGACATTTCCTCCGAAATGATCCACAGCCTGCTGCCGGTCTTCATGGTCACGGCCCTGGGCGTGAGCATGCTCACCGTGGGCCTGATCGAAGGCGCAGCCGAAGGCACGGCCATGGTTCTCAAGGTGTTTTCGGGGGCGCTGAGCGACTGGTGGGGCAAGCGCAAGCCGCTGGCCATCCTGGGCTATGGGCTGGGCGCGCTGTCCAAGCCGCTGTTTGCCCTGGCGTCCACGGCGGGCCTGGTCGTCACGGCCCGGTTGCTCGACCGGGTGGGCAAAGGCATCCGGGGCGCGCCGCGCGATGCGCTGGTGGCCGATCTGGTTGCGCCCGAGCAGCGGGGCGCCGCCTTCGGCCTGCGGCAGTCGCTCGACACCGTGGGCGCCTTCCTGGGGCCCCTGCTGGCCATGGGGCTGATGTTGTTGTGGGCCAACGATTTCCGCGCGGTGTTCTGGGTGGCCGTGATCCCCGCCGCACTGTGCATCGTGGTGCTGGTGTGTGGCGTGAAGGAGCCGGAGCGCCCCGCCGGCCAGCCGCGCACCAACCCCATCCGCCGCGAGAACCTGCGCCGCCTGACCGCTGCCTACTGGTGGGTGGTGGGCCTGGGCGCTATCTTCACTCTGGCGCGCTTCAGCGAGGCGTTTCTGGTGCTGCGCCTGCAGCAAGAAGGGCTGCCACTGGCACTCACGCCACTGGCCCTGGTGCTCATGGCCCTGGTGTTCTCCCTGGGCGCCTATCCACTGGGCAAGCTCTCTGACCGGATGAACCACACCACCCTGCTGGCCTGGGGCCTGGTGGTGCTGATTGCGGCCGATGCGCTGCTGGCCTGGCGCGGCCACGGCGTCGTGGCCTGGCTGGGCATTGCGCTGTGGGGCCTGCACATGGCCATGACCCAGGGGCTGCTGGCCACCATGGTGGCCGCCGCGGCCCCCGCCGACCTGCGCGGCACGGCCTTTGGCATGTTCAACCTGGCCAGCGGGGTAGCGCTGCTGATCGCCAGCGCCCTGGCAGGCCTACTGTGGGACCAATGGGGCGCCAGCGCCACCTTCCTGGCCGGTGGCGCGTTCAGCGCCCTGGCGCTGGTGGGTGTGTTGTGGCACGCGCGCACCGACAACGCCCTGCCAAAGCCCCCGCTCGCGCAAGGCTGAGAGAGCATCCCCTGCCAGCCCCCTTAAAATCCCCGGATTCCAGCCCGCCTGGCGGGCCTACCAGCACCAAAGCACCTCCATGAGTTCCTCTGCCTCCTCCACCCCCATTTCCTACAAAGACGCCGGCGTTGACATCGACGCGGGCGACGCGCTGGTCGAGCGCATCAAGCCGCTGGCCAAGAAGACCATGCGCGAAGGCGTGCTGGCGGGCATCGGCGGCTTTGGCGCGCTGTTCGAGGTGCCCAAGCGCTACCAGGAACCCGTGCTGGTCTCGGGCACCGACGGCGTGGGCACCAAGCTCAAGCTGGCGTTCGAATGGAACATGCACGACACGGTGGGCATCGACCTGGTGGCCATGAGCGTCAACGACGTGCTGGTGCAGGGCGCCGAGCCCCTGTTCTTCCTCGACTACTTCGCCTGCGGCAAGCTGGACGTGGACACGGCGGCTGCCGTGGTCGGCGGCATTGCCAAGGGCTGCGAGCTCTCCGGCTGCGCGCTGATCGGCGGCGAAACCGCTGAAATGCCCGGCATGTACCCTGCGGGCGAATACGATCTGGCGGGTTTTGCAGTGGGCGCGGTCGAAAAGTCCAAGATCCTGACCGGCCGGGATGTGAAACCCGGCGACGTGGTGCTGGGCCTGGCCTCGGCTGGCGTGCATTCCAACGGTTTCAGCCTGGTGCGCAAGTGCATCGACCGCGCTGGCGACGGTGCCCCCGCCACGCTGGACGGCAAGCCCTTCAAGCAGGCCATCATGGAGCCCACCCGCCTGTACGTGAAGAACGTGCTGGCCGCGCTGGCCCAGCATCCCATCAAGGCGCTGGCGCACATCACCGGCGGCGGCCTGCTCGAAAACATCCCGCGCGTGCTGCCCGAAGGCACGGCCGCCCACCTCACCAAGGGCAGCTGGCCCCAGACCGAGTTGTTCGCCTGGCTGCAAAAGACCGCTGGCATCGACGACATCGAGATGAACCGCACTTTCAACAACGGCATCGGCATGGTGGTGGTGGTGGATGCGGCGAACGCAGAGGCCACGGCCGCCACGCTGCGTGCGGCGGGTGAGCAGGTCTACACCATTGGTGCGATTGCCGCACGCGGCGACGGCGCCGCGGTGGTGGTCGCCTGAAGGCCATCGCCCCTGTCCCGCCACGGCCGGCCGCGCGCTGGCTTGTGCGCGCCGCTTGCGCTTTGGATTGTGTTCGCCCCACCCGACTGTTCCTGAGGTGACTGCGCATGGCACCGCGTCCCACCCTTCCCGCCTTGCCGCCTGCGGCAACCCCCACCCCGCCCGTTCCCGTGGACGGGGTGCCCCTTTCTGCGGGCTTTGACGCAACCACTCCCGCAGGCCCCGCCACCCGGGGGGCCATGATTGCCAGCTACCTGCTGATGGCGGGTGCGCTGCTGCTGGTGATGTGGCGCGGCCTGCTGCCTGGCCTGCTGTGCGTGTGCCTGGGCTTTCTGCTCACCCGGGCGCTCACGCGGTGGTTTGGCGCCTTGGCCGCGCGTGCCTTGCGCCAACCATCGGCAACGCCCCGCACCCTGCACCTGGCCCAGATCGCCGCCGCAGCGCTGGTGATGCTGCTGCCCCTGGTGCTGCTGGGCGTGGGGCTCACGCATTCGCGCGGCTACCTGGTGGCCGCCCCGCACCAGTACCAGGAACTGCTCAACTACATGGCCCGCACGGTGCTGGAGCTGCGGCTGAAACTGCCGCCCGACATGGCCAGCCACCTGCCCGATGGAGCCGTCGAATTGCAGCGCGTGATTGCCAACTACCTGGGCGCCAAGGCGGGCGCGCTGGCCATGGCCGGGCGCGCCTGGCTGGCCGGGGTGCTGTTTGCCTATGTGGGGCTGCTGATCGGCGCCCTGGCCGCCGTGCGCCCCCTGGGCGGTGCCCTGGGCCCCCTGGCCGATCAATTGCGGCTGCGCATCACCCTGTTCGGCGAGGCTTTCCGCCAGATCGTGGCGGCGCAGTTCTGGATCGCGGCGTTCAACACCCTGCTCACCGCCCTGTTTCTGCTGTTTGTGCTGCCGCTGTGGGGCATGGAGCTGCCCTACACCCCGGTGCTCATCACCTTCACCTTTGTCGCCGGGCTGGTGCCCATCGTGGGCAACCTGGTGTGCAACGTGGTGCTGACCATCGTGGGGCTGTCGGTGTCGCCGCTGGCCGCCGCCGCCTGCCTGGGCTTCCTGATCCTGATCCACAAGGCCGAATACGTGATCAATGCCAAGGTGGTGGGCCGCCGCACACAGATGGGTGTGTGGGAGCTGTTGAGCGTGATGTTCGTGGCCGAGGCCGTGTTCGGCCCCGCCGGGCTGGTGGCGGCGCCGCTGTTCTACGCCTACCTCAAGAAGGAACTGGTGGCGGCGCGGCTGGTATAGCCCCCTCGCGGGGTTTTCGGCGCGTTCCCTTTGTGCAGACCACCGGCCTGCCTGCAAGCTTTCCCCTGACCGCCCGTTCCCGTCCATGCGGGTAATTGCCCTGCCGCCTGCGATAGGGCGGCAGTAATCTGCTACGCAGGGCTTCCCTGCAGCAGGGGGGCCGCACCGCACAGCCTATTCACCCTATTTCAGGAGGTTCCCCATGACCACCGCACGCAAGCTGGCCCTGCTGGTGCTGAGCGCCGTTCTCGGCATCGCCGTGTTGACCACCTGGTTCCTGGTGTCCGAACGCCAGCTGATCCTGGAAGAGCGCCAGACCGGCGTGCGCCAGGTGGTGGAATCGGCGCACGGGATCGCCACGCATTTCCACGACCTCAGCACCAAGGGCGGCATGCCCGAAGACGAAGCCCGCAAGCGCGCGGCAGCAGCCATCCAGGCCGTGCGCTACAGCGGCAACGAATATGTGTGGATCAACGACATGCACCCGCGCATGGTGATGCACCCCATCCGCCCTGAACTCAACGGCCAGGACCTCACCGCCAACAAGGACCCCAACGGCAAGCAGCTGTTTGTGGAGTTCGTGCGCACCGTGCAGGCCAGCGGCTCGGGGTTCGTGCCCTACCTCTGGCCCAAGGCGGGCAGCGACACGCCGGTCGAGAAAACTTCGTACGTGAAGGGTTTTGCGCCCTGGGGCTGGGTCATCGGCTCGGGGGTGTACATCGACACCGTGGACACCGCCATCTGGCAGCGCGCCACCCGCTTTGGCCTGCTGGCGCTGTTGCTGGGCGCGGCCCTGCTGGTCATTGGCACCCTGATCGCTCGCAACCTGATCCGGCAGCTGGGTGGCGAGCCCGGGTATGCGCGCAGCATTGCCCGCAGCATCTCGGAAGGCAACCTGTCCGTGGCCGTGGCCACGCGCGCGGGGGACCACTCCAGCCTGATGCTGGACATGCAGGCCATGCAGGACAACCTGCACCGCATCGTGCAAAAGGTGCGCAATGGCACCGAACACATCGCCAGCGCCTCGCAGCAGATCGCGGCGGGCAACCACGACCTGTCGGCGCGCACCGAATCCCAGGCCAGCGCGCTGGAGCAGACCGCCGCCTCCATGGAGGAGATGACCTCCAACGTGAAGCAGAACGCCGATAACGCCCGCCAGGCGAGCGCGCTGGCGCAGTCGGCCTCGGAAGTGGCGCGCAAGGGCGGCGCGGTGGTCGAGCAGGTGGTGCAGACCATGGGGACCATCGACGCGTCGTCGCGCAAGGTGTCCGACATCACCGGGGTGATCGAGGGCATCGCATTCCAGACCAACATCCTCGCGCTGAACGCTGCCGTGGAGGCCGCCCGCGCGGGCGAGCAGGGCCGGGGCTTTGCGGTGGTGGCCAGCGAGGTGCGCAACCTGGCCCAGCGCTCGTCCGAAGCCGCCAAGGAGATCAAGGCACTGATCGGCAATTCGGCCGAGCAGGTGAAGGCGGGCGCGGAGCTGGCTCAACAGGCCGGCACCACCATGCAGGAGGTGGTGACCAGCGTGCAGCGCGTGTCCGCCGTGATCGAGGAGATCAGCCAGGCCAGCCGCGAGCAGACCGACGGCATCGAGCAGATCAACGAGGCCGTTGCCCAGATGGACCAGGGCACCCAGCAAAACGCCGCACTGGTGGAGCAGGCCACCGCAGCGGCCGCCGCGCTGCAGCAGCAGGCCCACGAGCTGAACCAGGTGGTGGCCGCCTTCCGGCTGCACGAGGGTGGGGGCGGGCAAGACGGCGCCCCGGCGGCCCTGCCTGGGGCCCCGGCCCCGCGCCAGCTGCGCTGACGGGCCCGTGGGGGACTTGGGAACGGCGGGGTGCCCCGTGAACAATTCAAAAAACGCACAGCCAGAAAATGGCCTAATTTGATCGAAGCCTGTCCCGCAAGCATCGGACAACAAGGGCTTTCGGCGCGAGGATAGGGGCTTCCAAACACCCCTTTCCAGAGAATTCCGCATGAAAACCTGTCTGATTGTGATTGATGTCCAGGAATCCTTCCGCCACCGCCCGTTCTTCACGGAGCAGGACCTGCCCGCCTACCTGCAGGCCCAGAACGCCCTGATCGCAGGCAGCGTCGCCCAGGGCATCCCGGTGGTGCGGGTGTTCCACAGCGAAGGCCCCGAGGTGGCCGAGAACCCGTTCTCGCAGGCCTCGGGCCAGGTGCGTGCGCTGGAGGGCCTGGCCGGCTTTGATGCGGCCGCCACCTTCACCAAGTCGCGCCACAGTGCGCTGGTGGGCACGGGGCTGGATGTGTGGCTCACGCGCCATGGCATCCAGCGCCTCATCATCAGCGGCATCCGCACCGAACAGTGCTGCGAGACCACCACCCGCCACGCGTCCGACCTGGGCTGGGCCGTGGATTACGTGACCGACGCCACCCTGACCTGGGACATGGTGCAGCCCGACGGCCAGGTGCTGGCGGCAGCCGACATCAAGACCCGCACCGCCACCGTGCTGCAGGGCCGTTTTGCCACGCTGTGCACCGTGCAGCAGGCGCTGGACCGGGCCGCCGCATGAGCGCCGCGCCGGACCGCCCCCAGCAAGCCCGCACCGCAGGCGAAGCCGGAGGTACACCAGTGAGCGCCCAGCCCTTGCAGGTCGCCATCCTGGTGTTTGATGAGGTGGAGGCCCTGGACCTGGGCGGGCCCTACGAGGTCTTCACCACCGCCAGCCGCATGCACCAGCGCCAGCACCCTGGCGCGCTCGCGCCGTTTGTGGTGCAGTGCGTGGCCCGCAGCCTGGCCCCGGTGCGCGCCCGTGCCGGCCTGCGCGTGTTGCCCGATGCAGACTTTGCGAGCGCCACGGCGCCCGATGTGCTCATCGTGCCCGGCGGCGTGGTGGATGCGGCCGCCGCCTGCCCCGCCACCCGCGCCTGGGTGGCCCAGGCAGCGGGCCGCGCACAGCTCACGGCATCGGTCTGCACGGGTGCCTTCATCCTCGCGGCGGCGGGGGTGCTCACCCACGGCCCCGCCACCACCCACTGGGAGGACATCGCCGACCTGCGCGCGCAGTTCCCGGCGCTGGAGGTGCAGGAGAATGTGCGCTGGGTGGACCGGGGCACGCTGGTCACCTCGGCCGGCATCAGCGCGGGCATCGACATGAGCCTGCACCTGGTCACCCGGCTGGCGGGCGCAGCACTCTCGCAGCGCACCGCCCGCCAGATGGACACCCCGTGGAACACGGCGCCATGAAGCGCCTTTGAGCCAAGAACCTTCTTCCATGCAGGAAACACCTCCTTCCCCCATCCACGTCTACTTCGCCCTGCTGCCGGGCAGCCTGGTGCTGGACTGGGCCGGCCCGGCCGAGGCGCTGCGCATCGCCAACCAGGCGCTGGTGAACCGGGGCCAGCCCGAACGGTTTGTGCAGCACTTCGTGAGCCCCACGCCGCAGTCCGTGACCTCGGTGGGCGCGGTGCTGACGGGGCTCGCGCCCCTGCCCGCCACCCTGCCCACGCCCGCCTGGGTGGTGCTGGTGGGGTTGGCGGGCAAGCACATCGATGTGGAGGGCGACGAGGCGCGCGCGCTGCTGCACTGGCTGCGCGGGCTGCGGCCCGTGGCGGGGCAGCTGGAGCTGGTCACGGTGTGTGCGGGCGCGGTGCTGGCGGCGCATGCAGGCCTGCTCACAGGCCGCCGTGCCACCACCCACCACCTGCACCTGGACGAGCTGGCCGCCGTGGACCCGCGCTGCGACGTGGTGGCCAACCGCGTGTTTGTGGCCGATGGCGCCGTGTACAGCAGCGCGGGCGTGACCACGGGCATCGACCTGCTGCTGCACCGCATCGCAGGCACCTGCGGCCCGGCGCTGGCGGCCCAGGTGGCGCAGGCCATGGTGGTGGCGTTGCGCCGGGGGCCGAACGACCCGGAGTTCTCGCCCTTTCTGCACCACCGCAACCACCTGCACCCCGCGCTGCACCGCGTGCAGGACGCCGTGGGCCAGCAGCCCCAGGCCGACTGGAGCGTGCCGCAGATGGCCGAGGTGGCACACACCTCGCCACGCCACCTCACCCGGTTGTTTCTGGAGCATGCGGGCATCGCCCCATTGCAGTACCTGCGCCGCATCCGCCTGGCCACGGCCGAAGCCGCGCTGCGCTCAGGTCAGAACGTGACGCAGGCCGCGCTGATGGCGGGGTTCAGCTCCGACACCCAGCTGCGCCGCGCCTGGCACCAGTTCGGGCGCGGGGGCACGCCGTCGCAGGGCGACACCGGCCGACCGCACTGACCTGGCACGGCCTTGCCCAGAGCCCGTGCACGGCTTTCCAGGTTTTCGAGCAGGATTTTTGAAGCTCTTTTAGGCTTCTGCGCGCAATAGGTATACCTTTGTAGCTATATTTTTTATAGCAAACAACCCACGGCGATCAATAGACCTCCGGCACGTACATGGACGCTGGCACGGGCTGGCGCAGGTATTCGGGGTTGCGCACGCGGTCGGGCAGCACCACGGCGGGGTGCGGCACCTCCTGGTAGGGCATTTGTGCCAGCAGGTGGGCAATGCAGTTCAGGCGCGCCTTTTTCTTGTCCACCGCCTGCACCACCCACCAGGGCGCTTCGGGGATGTGGGTGCGCTCCAGCATGGTCTCCTTGGCCTTGGTGTAGGCCTCCCAGCGCACGCGGCTTTCCAGGTCCATGGGGCTGAGCTTCCACTGCTTGAGCGGGTCGTGGATGCGGCCCAGAAAGCGCAGGTGCTGCTCCTCGTCGGTGATGGAGAACCAGTATTTGATGAGCCGGATGCCCGAGCGCACCAGCATCTTTTCAAACTCGGGCACGGTGCGGAAGAACTCCTCGTACTCGTCGTCGCTGCAAAAACCCATCACCCGCTCGACGCCCGCGCGGTTGTACCAGCTGCGGTCAAACAGCACCATCTCGCCCGCCGCAGGCAGGTGCGCCACATAGCGCTGGAAGTACCACTGCGTGCGCTCGCGGTCGTTGGGCGCGGGCAGCGCGGCCACCCGGGCCACACGCGGGTTCAGGCGCTGGGTGATGCGCTTGATCACGCCGCCCTTGCCTGCGGCATCGCGCCCTTCAAACAGGATCACCACCTTCTGGCGGCTGTGCTGCACCCAGTCCTGCAGCTTGACCAGCTCGCCCTGCAGGCGGAACAGCTCCTTGAAATACTGCTGGCGTGCCAGCTTGTCGGCGGCGGTGGGGGCGCCAATGTCGTCCACCTCGCGGTCTTCGATCTCCAGCTCCAGCTCCTCGTCGTAGCTGTCGATCAGGTCGTTGGCGATGCGCTGCATCAGCTCCTGGGAGTCAAGGGCGTTGTTGTAAAACATGGGGAGCCATCCGGCAGTGCAAAAAGATGCGCCATGGTGGCGCGCCGCAGTGACAGTGCCGTGACATCGGCGTGATCTGTCACAGCTCCGTCATGTCGGCAGGCCACGATGCGGGCCCGTGCCGCCTTTTGATTCCCCTCTCCATTCCGCCACCGCCCTGCCCGCAAGCGCCAGCCTGAACTATGGCGGCGACGCTGCCGGGCTGATCTGCGGCTACCTGCTGGGCGCAGACGCCATGCCCCGCGAGGTGGATTCAGCCCAGGCTGCGCAATGGCTGGCGGGCCTGCAGGCCGGGAGGGTGCTGCGAGGCGAGTTCCTGTGGTTGCATTTCAACCTGAGCCACGCGCAGGCCGTGCGCTGGATGGAGCGGCACGCCGACCTGCCCGAAGCGTTTTTTGATGCGCTCAAGGACCGCTCGGTCTCCACCCGCATCGAACGCGACGACGACACACTGATCGCCGTGCTCAACGACGCACACTTCGATTTTGCGTTCGAGCCCTCGGACATCGCCACGCTGTGGACCAGCGTGGCCCCACACCTGATGGTGACGGGGCGCACGCGCCCGCTGCGCTCGGTGGACGCGCTGCGCACGGCGGTGCGCAGCGGCAACGCCCCCTGCTCCAGCGTGGCCCTGCTGGCCGAGCTGATGCGCACGCAGGCCTCGGGCCTGGTGGACATCGTGCGCGGCGTGACCCAGCGCATCGACGACGTGGAAGACGAGTTGCTGGCCGGCCGCCTGGACCACAAGCGCGCCCGCCTGGGCGTACTGCGGCGCCTGCTGGTACGGCTGCAGCGGCTGCTGGCGCCCGAGCCCGCAGCGCTGTTCCGCCTGCTGCAGCACCCGCCCGCGTGGATGGGCGCCGACGACGCGCAGGAGCTGCGGGATTCGACCGAAGAGTTTTCGGTGGTGCTGCGCGACATGCAGGGCCTGCAGGAGCGCATCAAGCTGCTGCAGGAAGAGATCGCCGCCAGCGTGCAGGAGGCCAACAGCCGCAGCCTGTTCGTGCTGACGGTGGTCACGGTGCTGGCCCTGCCCATCAACATCCTGGCGGGCCTGTCCGGCATGAACGTGGGGGGCGTGCCACTGGCGGCCGACCCGCATGGCTTCTGGATCATCGTGGCCGTGGTGGTGGCCTTCACGGCGGTGGCAGGCTGGCTGGCGCTGCGCCCCCCTCGGGACACATAGCAGCGACACCCAGGGACTTTGGCGGCCCCCCCCTACAATCGCGCCCCTTCCCCGCTCCCGATTGCCTCCCCTGCCATGAACATCGTCGTCAACGAAGAACTCAAAGCCTACATCGAACCCCTGACCCCCGACGAACACGATGCGCTGGAGCGCAGCATCCTGACCGAAGGCTGCCGCGACGCGCTGGTGCTGTGGGGCGATGTGCTGGTGGACGGCCACAACCGCTACGGCATCTGCCAGAAGCACGGCCTGCCGTTCCAGACCGTGCAGAACCCGCGCTTCACGTCGATGGAAGACGTGCACCTGTGGATGATCGACCAGCACCTGGGCCGCCGCAGCGTGTCGGACTTTCAGCGCGGCGTGCTGGCGCTGCGCAAGCGCGAGATCATTGCGGACCGCAAGGCACGGGCCAGCACCACCGCCGAGCCCGCAGAATCGACGGCTGCCGCCGCTGTGGCCGAGGTGCCCGCAGCCGCGCCCGAAGCCATTGCCGCGCTGCCCGCGCCCGACCCCTTGAGCAGCCGCGAGGCCATTGCCAAGGCCGCACGCCTGAGCAGCAGCCAGGTGGTGATGATCGAAAAAATCCAGAAGCAGGCCGCACCCGAGCTGGTGGCTGCCGTGAAGTCCGGCACCATCTCCATCAATGCCGCAGCCGCCGTGGCCACGCTGCCCGCCGAAGAGCAGGTGGCGGCCGTGGTGGCGGGCAAGGACGAACTCAAGCAGGCCGCCAAACGCGTGCGCGAACTGAACAAGCGCAAGCCACGCGACGAAGCGCCGCCCGAAGAAAAGCCGGCTGCGGAAGCCGCAGCGGGTGCCGAGAGCGCCGAGGGCGGTGCCGACGAACTGCACACCCTGCGCAGCCGCGTGGCGGAACTCACGGCAGAGAACACCGAGCTGCGCAGGCAGGTGGCGCAACTGCAGGCGGCGCTTCCGGCAGGCAGCGCGCCGTTCTGACAGCAAATTGCACCCTCAACCGTTCACGCTGAGCTTGTCGAAGCGCCGCGCCGGGCTTCGACGGGCTCAGCCTGAACGGGCAGGGAGGAATGGCGGGAGCCTGGCGGCTCAGTCGCCGCCAGCCCGGCGCAGCGCGCTCAGGCGGTCGGCGATCAGGTCGATGTCGAGCCCGTCCTCGGCATGGGCCAGGTAGGCCTCCAGGTCCGCCACGGCATCGGCGGTGTTGCCCCGCTCGGCATGGGCCAGCCCCCGGTCGCGCCGCTCGCCCCAGGCCTCGGGCAGCAGCACGATGAGCCGGTCCAGCACGGCAATCAGGCGCTGCCAGTCCTGCTGCGTGCGGTGCACTTCCTTCAGATTGCGCAGCATGCGCGCAATGATGTCGCGCGGCGTGGCGGCCTGCAGGTACAGGCCCAGCGGCACGTCGTAGTCGTCCACCAGGCCATTGCGGCGCTTGTAGGGCTCCAGCCGCTCTGCCAGCTCCTCACGGCTCAATGACTGGCCCGAGATCGGGTCCATCACCACCTGCCCCTTGGGCAGCAGCACCTTGACCATGAAGTGCCCGGGGAACGCAATGCCCCGCGCATGCAGGCCCAGGCCCTGGGCCAGCTCCATCCAGAGCACCGCCAGGCTGATGGGAATGCCCCGGCGCGTGCGCAGCACCGCGTTGAGGTAGCTGTTCTCGGGGTCGTAGTAGTTGTTGATGTTGCCGCCAAAGCCCAGGTCGGCAAAAAAGAACTGGTTGAGCGTGCGCAGGCGCTGCAGCGCAGGGGCATCGGCCGGCAGGCGGCGCTGGATGCGCGCAAGCAGTTGGTCCATGTCGCCCAGCAGTTGCTGCACGTCGAATTCGGGGTACTCGTCCTGGGCCAGGCTGGCGGCGGCCTCCAGCAGCGGAAAGTGCTCATCGCTGCGCACCAGCGATGCGAAGTACTCCAGCGAGGTGGGCACGGAATAGCTCAGGGACATGGTGAACTTTTAAAACGACTTACGCAAAACGGGATCAGGCAAGACATTCGCGCTGTGGCAATGCGGCTGTTTCATCCTTGTTTGCGTGAGGCCAATTTAAGCATCACGCCGGGCAGCGTCAATCGACAGAAAACCCGTCTTGACAGGGCATTTGTGGCCTTCGGAGGGACATGCCATGGTGTTTCAGCGTCGCAGCATCTGGCGCAGCTTGAGGCCCGCCGCCCACAGCGCACCAAAGTACAGCACGGCGGCGGCCGCCATCAGCGCGGCCAGCAGGCCGATGCGCTGCCAGGATTTGCCGCGCATCTCCACCCAGTCGAAATGCTGCGCCCCCCACACCAGCAGCACGGCCAGCAGGGCGCTTGCGGCAATCACCTGCAGCGCGAACTTGCCCCAGCCCGGCAGGGGCTTGTAGCTGCCGCGCCGCAGCAGGCCCACCAGCAGCCAGGTGGCGTTGATGAGCGCGCCGATGCCGATGGTCAGCGTCAAGGCCGCGTGCTGCAGGTAGGGCACGAGCACAAGGTTCATCAGCTGCGTGAGCACCAGCACCGCCACAGCAATCAGCATGGGGGTGCGCATGTCGTGCTTGGCATAGAAGCCCGGCGCCAGCACCTTGATGGCCACGATGCCCACCAGGCCCGCGCCATAGCCCGTGAGCGCCAGCGTGGTCTTGCGCACGTCTTCGTCACCAAAGGCGCCATAGTGGTACAGCACCGCCACCAGCGGCTCGGAGAACACCAGCAAGGCCACCATGCAAGGCACCGACAGCAGCACTACCAGGCGCAGCCCCCAGTCGAGCATGGCCGAGTAGCGTTCGTCGTCCTGCTTGGCGCGGGCGCTGGCCAGCTGCGGCATCAGCACCACGCCCAGCGCCACGCCCAGCAGCGCGGTGGGCAGCTCCATCAGGCGGTCGGCATAGGTGATCCAGCTCACGCTGCCCGTGGCCAGGTGCGAGGCGATCTGCGTGTTGATGAGCAGTGAAATCTGCGCCACGCTCACGCCCAGCAGCGCGGGCAGCATGAGGCCCGCCACCTTGCGGGTGGTGGGGTCGGCCCAGGCCGCGCGGATGGCCGCCCAGCGCACGCCGATGCGCGGCAGCAGCCCCAGGCGCAGCAGCGCGGGCACCTGGATGGCCAGCTGCAGCAGGCCACCCAGCATCACGCCCGCCGCCTGCGCATAGATGGGCTCGATGCCGTAGCGCGCGAACAAAGGCGCGCCCAGCGTGATGGAAAGGATGAGCGCAATGTTGAGCAGCACCGGCGACGCGGCGGGCACCGCAAACTTCTTCCAGGTGTTGAGAATGCCCCCGGCCAGAGCGACCAGCGACATGAAGCCGATGTAGGGGAACATCCAGCGCGTCATGGTGACGGCGGCGTCAAACCCCTGGGGCTGGAGCCCGCTGGCCATGGCCCACACCATCCACGGCGCGCCCAGCACTCCGGCAATGCACAGCAGCACCAGCGTCCAGGCCAGCAGCGTGGCCACATGGTCGATCAGCGCCCGGGCGCCGTCGTCGCCCTCTTGCGCGCGGGTGGCGGCCAGCACCGGCACAAAGGCCTGGCTGAAAGCCCCTTCGCCCAGCACGCGGCGAAACAGGTTGGGGATGCGGAACGCCACGTTGAAGGCGTCCGTCATGGCGCTGACCCCGAAGACGGAGGCCATGAGCAACTCGCGCACCAGCCCGGTGATGCGGGAGGCGAGGGTCAGCAGGGAGACGGTGGAGGCGGCTTTGAATAACGACACCGCAAGAAGTGTAGCCCTGGATGATCGCCCGCCCGGATGGCGTGCCCGGCGGCCCGGCCATGCCCGCTCCAAGAGCCCTTGGCGCCGCCGCCGAACCGGCTTCCGGCAGGGTGGTGGTAAAAATCCCTCGCTGGGCTATAATCGCGGGCTTTGCTGGCAACATCCACAGACCCAAGGAATATTCATCATGGCATCCGCTAAACCCAAAAAGAAGAACCCCCGCCTCGCTTCGGGCCGTAAGCGCGTCCGTCAGGACGTCAAGATCAACGCCGCGAACACCTCGCTGCGTTCCAAGTACCGTACCGCTGTCAAGAACGTCGAAAAGGCTGTTCTGGCTGGCGACAAGACCAAGGCGACCGAACTGTTCGCCAAGATGCAAGCCGTGGTGGACACCGTGGCCGACAAGGGCATCTTCCACAAGAACAAGGCTGCTCGCGACAAGAGCCGTCTGTCTGCCAAGGTGAAAGCCCTGGCACCTGCAGCCGCTTAAAAAATTACCGCCTGCTCCGGCAGGCAAACAGCCCGGACGGCTCCGCCGTTCGCCGTTTGTAACGGGTGCGCTGCCAGCAAAAAAACGAACAAACCGCCTTCGGGCGGTTTTTTCGTTTCCGGCCTTGCAAGACCCCTCACCCCGCACAGCCCACAAAAGGCACACTGCGCGGGCTTTACCCAAAATTATTGGAAAAGCATAATTATTGGAATTTCATAAAATCCAATAAACCATGACCTTCCGCCGCATCGCCCTTGCCGAGCAGATGGCCCAGCAGCTGCTCAGGCCTTCGTTCCTGGACACCTCGCTGCGCTCCGGCCTGTTCCTGTCGGGCCAGCGGCGTGTGGGCAAGACCACCTTCCTGGCCACCGACCTCATCCCGGCGCTGCAGGCCCTGGGCGCCATCGTGGTCTATGTGGACCTGTGGAGCCAGCCCCAGGCCAACCCGGCCGATCTGGTGCACGAGGCCATTCGCAAGACGCTCAAGGAGCTGCAGATACCCGGCTCGGGCATCCTCAAGCGGCTCAAGGAAGTCACCAACCTCGAAGCGGGAGCAGCGGGTTTCAAGTTCGGCTTCAAGCTCGCGGACGTGGGCAAGGACGACGGCGTAGGCCTGGCCCAGGCGTTCCAGGAGCTGATCGACCAGGCCCAGACCGATGTGGTGCTCATCGTGGACGAGGTGCAGCACGCGCTGGGCAGCGCCGATGGCGACCACCTGCTGCACGCGCTCAAGGCCGCGCGCGACGCCATCAACACCCGCCCGGGCACGCCGGGGCATTTCCTTTTCATTGGCACCGGCTCGCACCGTGCGCGCGTGCAGGAGCTCACGCTCAAGGGCAACCAGGCCTTCAATGGCGCGGTGACCAACGAATTTCCGGTGCTGGGGCGGGACTTCATCGACTACGTGCTGGCGCATGTCGGCCCCCAGCTGGGCGCCATGCTGCCCTCGGCGGAAGTCACCGAGGCCGCCTTTCGCAGCATGGGCAGTCGGCCCGAGGAGCTGATGAAGGCCCTCAACGTGCTGCGCAGCCTGCCGCCGGACGCCCTGCCCGACGAACACCTGCCCACCATCGCGCAGTCATTGGGCGCCGCAGCGGCCGATGTGGAACTGCAGAAGGTGGAAGCCATGGGCCCGCTGGCCGAAGCCGTGTTCTCGCGCATCTGCAGCATTGGCGGCGACGTGAAGGGTGTGTTCACCGGCGAAGCGCTCAAGGCCTATGCGGCGCAGATCGGCCGCGAGGTCTCGGCCCAGGAGGTGCAGGGGATCATTGGCGCGATGACCTCGGCCAACCTGCTCATGCGCGTGAGGCACGGGCACTACGGTGTGACGGACCCGTTTGTGGAAAAAGCCTGGATGAACCGGCTGCAGGCCGACCAGCTGCTGCGCGCGAGCCCCGCTGGCGATGCGCCCCGGCTGGGGGCAGAAAAAGGAAACTGAGAGGGGGAAATGAGCGGCTCAGCCCTCAGCCCTCAGCCCTTGGCAGAGGGCGGGTCGGGCAGCAGGCAGGCCTCGGCCACCTGCAGGTTGTTGTCGCGGGCAAAGTTGATCACGAAATCCCAGGCCATGGGCTCGTGCCCCTGGAGATCGCGATGCACCACCACACACTTGATGCCATTGAGCGTGGTGGGAATGCACCAGGGCGAATAGCTCAGGTGGCTGCCGGGCCGCGCTCCACCAGGGCGAAAGCTGCTCATCACCCCGGCCAGCCGCTCGGCCCAGTCGCTGGGCCGAAAGGTTTTCCCGTCATGGGTGATGCCCTGAATGAAGACTTCTTTGGAGGAGGGGGAAACCATCGGGGATTGGAGTGGTAGTGAGCGCGCCAGACACAGGATCACTGCATGCTGCACCGCAACGCGTATTCTAACTCTTATATAAGAGCTGTCCCTCTAATCCCTATGCCGGGCTCCACCAAGCGGGCAAAAGTCGGGTAACGAGCGGCATTGCAGTAATGCGCAATCGTCAACAGACGATCACAGTGCGCGCCCTAGAATCGTGCTTCGTTTTTTGCCACCGTACCGTCTGGAGATTCCCGCATGACCGCTTTCATCGAAGCCGCTTCGCCCCACGTGATGAACACCTACGGCCGCGTGCCGATCGCACTGGAGCGTGGCCAGGGCTGCCGCGTGTGGGACGTGAACGGCAAGGAATACATCGACGGCCTGGGCGGCATCGCCGTGAACACGCTGGGCCACAACCACCCCAAGTTCGTGCCCGCGCTGCAGGACCAGATCGCCAAGCTGATCCACACCTCCAACTACTACCACGTGCCCGGCCAGGAGCAACTGGCCGCCAAGCTGGTGGAGCTGTCGGGCATGCAGAACGTGTTCTTCTGCAACTCGGGCCTGGAGGCCAACGAGGCCGCGCTCAAGATCGCCCGCAAGTTCGGCGTGGACAAAGGCATCGCCAAGCCCGAGATCGTGGTCTATGAAAAGGCCTTCCATGGCCGCTCCATCGCCACCATGTCGGCCACCGGCAACCCCAAGATACACAGCGGCTTTGGCCCGCTGGTGGAAGGCTTTGTGCGCGTGCCGATGAACGACATCGAGGCCATCAAGCAGGCCACCGAAGGCAACCCCAACGTGGTGGCCGTGTTCTTCGAGACCATCCAGGGCGAAGGCGGCATCAACGCCATGCGCATCGAATACCTGCAGCAGCTGCGCAAGCTCTGCGACGAGCGCGGCTGGCTCATGATGATCGACGAAGTGCAGTGCGGCATGGGCCGCACCGGCAAGTGGTTTGCCCACCAGTGGGCCGGCATCGTGCCCGACGTGATGCCCCTGGCCAAGGGCCTGGGCTCGGGCGTGCCGATTGGCGCCGTGGTGGCGGGCCCCAAGGCCGCCAACGTGCTGCAGCCGGGCAACCATGGCACCACCTTTGGCGGCAACCCGCTGGCCATGCGCGCCGGGGTCGAGACCATCCGCATCATGGAAGAAGACGGCCTGTTGCAAAATGCCGCCCAGGTGGGCGACCACCTGCGGGCCGCCCTGACGCGCGAGCTGGGCAGCCTGCCGGGTGTGAAGGAAATCCGCGGCCAGGGCCTGATGCTGGGCATCGAGCTCGCCAAGCCCTGCGGCGCACTGATCGGCCGCGCGGCCGAAGCGGGCCTCTTGCTGTCGGTCACGGCCGACAGCGTGATCCGCCTGGTGCCCCCGCTGATCCTGACCACCGCCGAGGCCGACGCCATCGTCGCCATACTGACCCCGCTGGTCAAAGCCATCCTGGCTGAATGAAGCAAAGCAAGATTGTCATGACGACGCTGAAACACTACCTGCAGTTCACCGACCTCACCGCCGACGAATACGCCTACCTGTTCGAGCGCGCCGCGCTCATCAAGAAGAAGTTCAAGGCCTACGACAAGCACCACCCGCTGGTGGACCGCACGCTGGCCATGATCTTCGAGAAGGCCAGCACCCGCACGCGCGTGAGCTTCGAGGCAGGCATGTACCAGCTCGGCGGCAGCGTGGTGCACCTGACCACGGGCGACAGCCAGCTGGGCCGCGCTGAGCCGATTGAAGACAGCGCCAAGGTCATCAGCCGCATGACCGACCTGGTGATGATCCGCACCTACGAGCAGAGCAAGATCGAGCGTTTTGCCGCCAACTCGCGCGTGCCGGTCATCAACGGCCTGACCAACGAGTACCACCCCTGCCAGATCCTGGCGGACATCTTCACCTACATCGAGCACCGGGGTTCCATCCAGGGCAAGACGGTGGCCTGGGTGGGCGACGGCAACAACATGGCCAACACCTGGCTGCAGGCGGC
>CAYXSL010000012.1:0-47423 GCA_964466605.1 uncultured Verminephrobacter sp. | reverse complement strand
TGGGCAGCCACAGGTATTGCGCGCTGCCTGAGGTGGCGGCGCTGCCTTCTCCGTACTCGGCCAGCAGGCTGCCGTCTTCTGCGTACACATAGGTCCAACCCAGTTTCTCGGCATCGCTGGTGGCAGGGCTCCAGAGTTTGCTGAAGAAGAAGTTGAGCAGTTGCTGGATAAGGCCGGGCTGTTCGCCCTGGGGGTTCTTGTCGCTGTCTCCGTCATCGCCGTCATCGACCAGCAGGCTGTTCAGATGAAAAATCTAAATATCTTTGAACAAACCTCTGCGCTGCAGGGCTCTTAGAACGGGAAAAGCTACTATGGCGGTCAAAACAAACCATAACCCAATAAAAAATGGGGCTAACAAAATCATTACTACATCCAACCACATGAATGGTCCAAACTGTTGGATGGACCCTCCAATTACTTCTACGATGTACAAAACAGGAGAAAAAAACAAAGTGCCAATAAAGCCAATCAAGAACTGCAGCTTGAGCACTGAAAATAGTGATTTCATGAAAATTTCAGCAGAAAGGTTCAATTGTCTGGGAAAGGGTTTTTGCAATCTTTGCCTGAGCAGAAATCTGCGCACGCTGAACTACAAGCCAGCGCTTTCTCAATTCGTTGGCATGCTTGACCGATTGCACGTCCCACAGTGAATATCAAAGGTTTTTTTCCTGGAATTCTTCCAGCAACTTTGGAGCATGCCGCCCCCACAACTGTAAAGGGAGGTGTTGTCTCCGCCATACAGTTTGCGACACAACTGCAATTATTCGTCGGGGGGTACAGCGAGTTGTCTCCAGGCTCTGGCTTTAAGCCGAGCGGATCAGTTTGTGTCAGAGGGTCTTCACTTGCATACCCAAACCGATTCCACCCCCCATCCAACCCGATCGGATCAGCCTGCGTATACCGCCCCGTACCCGGCGCATACGTGCGGAAGTAGTTGTAGTGGAGATTGGTCTCCTTATCAAAGTACTGCCCCGGATACCGCAGGTTGAACGTGACTTCCGGGATGCTGGTCGCCCCCGTCGTCGGGTTTGTCATCTCACTCGTAAACCGCTTGGCCGCCGTCGTCGGCTGCTCATCCCCAAACGCACTGTACGCCCACTGCCACACGGCCTGCCCATTGGCCTGGGTGAGTTTTCTGGGGGTGTTCAGGTGGTCGCTGTGCACGGCATAGGTCTGGCCGTTGACCACTGCCGCAATGGGCATGGGGCCATTGGCCGTGGGCAGCCACAGGTATTGCGCGCTGCCTGAGGTGGCGGCGCTGCCTTCTCCGTACTCGGCCAGCAGGCTGCCGTCTTCTGCGTACACATAGGTCCAGCCCAGTTTTTCGGCATCACTGGTGGCGGGGCTCCAGAGTTTGCTGAAGAAGAAGTTGAGCAGTTGCTGGATCAGGCCGGGCTGTTCGCCCTGGTTGTCCTTGCCGTCATCGCCGTCATCGGCCAGCAGGTTGTTCAGGTTCTTGGTGCTGGCGGGTTTACCTGCGGCGCTGTACAGCGGCTCGGTCTTGAACACGCGCTGGCCCAGGGCGTTGTGGGCGTATTTGGTTTTGGGGGCGTCGGCCCCTTCGCCGGTGGTGGCGCTTTCCATGCGGCCCTGGCTGTCGTAGGCGTAGCTGCGCAGGCCGTCGCCCAGCAAGTCGCCTGCGGCGTTGTACTGGTAGCTGACGCTGGTGGTGGCGCTGTTGCCGCCAGCGCTGGCGGTTTGCTCAAAGCCCAGCAGCCGGTTGTGGCCTGCGGCGGTGCCGTAAGTGCGGCTGATGCTGCTGGTGGCGGCCGGTGTGCCTGTGGTGGTGGTCTGCACGCTGGCGGTGCGATTGCCGTTGGCGTCGTACTGGTAGGTGGTGGCGCGCACGTTGTCGCCCATCTGGGTGATGCGGCCCAGGGTGTCGTACTGCACGGTCCAGGTGGTGTCGGCGCGGGCCAGGGTGCTTTGCAGCGGGTTGGTGCTGCCGGGCTTCCAGAGGTTTTGCGTGAGGCTGGTGATGCGGCCTGCACTGTTGTACTGGTAGCTGCTGAACTCGGTGGCGGTGAGCTGGCCTGCGGTGTTGTAGCTGCGGGTGGCCGGGATGGCGGCCGTGGCGCCGGGCAGGTTCCAGCGCCAGCCGGTGGGCTGGCCCAGGGGGTTCCAGGTGATGTTGCTCACCAGGCTTTGGCCCGCCCAGGTCAGGCCGGTGAGCAGGCCGGTGCTGTTGTAGACATGCTGCAGCACTTGCCCGCCAGGGTAGGTGGTGCTGGCCAGCAGGCCGCTGGCGGCGTAGGCATAGCCCACGCTGCGGGCGGTGCCGCTGATCAGCGTCTGGGTCTTGGCGGTGACGCGGCCGAAGTGGTCGCGCTGGTAGGTGGTGGTGCCGCTGGCGTCCACGATTTCGCTCAAGGCGCCCTTGCTGGCGTTGGGCTGGTCGGTCTGGTTGTAGGCAGGGCCTGCCAGGTCGTAGCGCAGGGTGGTGGTGGCGCCGCCCGGCTGGGTGATGAGCGTGGGGCGGCCCAGCAGGTCGCGGTCGATGTGGGTGGCCTGGCCCAGGGCATCGGTCACGGTGCTGGGCAGGCCCAGCGCGTCGTACTGGGTGCTCTGCAGGCCGCTGTCGGGGCTGGATTCGCCGGTGGCGTTGCCCAGGGCGTCGCGGGCGTAGGTGGTGCCTACGCCTTTGAAGTCGCTGGCCTGGGTGACGGCATCCAGGGCGTTGTAGGTCAGGGATGCCGTGGCGTTGGCAGCGTTGGTGATGGTCTTGACGCGGCGCAGGGCGTCCAGGCCCAGGTGGGTGGATTCGTTGGCGCCGTTGGTGCTGCGCACGGTTTCGCCGTTGGCGTCAAAGCCATGGGTGGTGGTTTGCTGGCCGCCCACGGTGGTGCTTTCCACGCGGTTCAGGCTGTTGATGCTGCGCGCCAGCAGCCACACCAGTTGGCCCTGGGCGTTGCGCACTTCTTCGCGGGTGCGGTTGCCCATGGCGTCCAGGGTGTAGGTGCCGCTGTTGTTGCGGTTGTCGCTCCAGCCGGTCATGCGCTGGGCGGCGTCGTAGGTGTAGGTGATGGTGTGGCCGTAGGGCAACCTGACGGTGGCCACCTGCCCCGAGGGGCGGTAGGTGAGCCGGGTGGTCTGCCCACCCCGGTTGGCGGTGAGCATGCGGCCCCGGGCGTCATAGGTGTAGGTGGTGACGAGGCCGGTGGGCGCGTTGTGGGTGAGCACGCGGCCGTTGGTGTCGTGGGTGTAGGTGTCTACATGGCCCAGGGCGTTGGTGGTGCTGGTGAGATTGCCCGCACTGTCGTACTGGTAGCTGGTGACGGCGCCATTGGGGGCGGTTTCGGTAGCGACCAGGCCCGAGGGGTGGTAGGTCCAGGTCGTAGTGCGGGCGATGCCGCTGCCCATGCCCGCACCGGTGTCGGTGATGGTCTGGGTGAGGGTGTTGCCCGCGCTGTCGTAGGTGTAGCTGGTGGTGCGGCCGGGCTCGCTCACAGAGACGGGCAAGCGCCACTGGGGGTGCCAGCTGGTGACGGTGGTGCGCTCTTCGGGTTTGCCTGCGGCTTCGGTGACGGCGGTGGGCAGGCGGCGGGCGGTGTCCCAGGCGTAGCTGGTGGTGGTGCCCAGGAAGTCGGTCTCTGCGGTGACCAGGCCCAGCGGGCTTTGTACGCGGCTGGCGGCGTCGCGCTGGCCCAGGCCGTCGGGCTTGTCTGCACCGGTAACGGCGAGCTGGCCCAGGCTGGCGCTGTAGTTGAAAGAGCGCACCGTGCCCAGGGGGTCGGTGATAGTGGTGGCCCCACCGCTGCTGGCGGGGTAGCCGACCTGGTAGCGCTCTACCGCACCGGCATGCTCGGTGCTGACGGCCCGGCCCACATCGTCATAGGCGTAGGTGGCGAAGCGCTGGTTGTTTTCGTCCACGATGCCCGTCAGGGCGTGCGGGTAGCTGGAGTTTTCGTAGAGGTAGGTGTTGGTGGTGTTGTCGGCATAGCGCGCCGTCAACAAGCGATCGGATGTGTCGTATTCGTAGCTCACCTGCACCTTGCTGCCCGCAGCAACCGAGATCAGCTGGCCCTTGGTGTTGTAGTTGAGCTGCAGTTTGCGGCCAAACTGGTTGGTCACCGTTTTCAGCATGGGAATGCTGTTGATCGCCACATAGCCATAGGTGGTCACCCAGCCGTTGCGGCCTGTAACGCTTTGCAGCAGCCCCGTGGCAGAAAACTGCAGTTTGCGGTCTGCGTCCAGATCGGTGTAGAGCCAGCCGCTGGCATTGGTTTGCAGCCTCTTGCTGCCGTTCTGGTTTTGCCAGGTGGCGGTGGATGCGGAATAGGTGAACCGCTGCAGGTCACCATTGCCCATGACGAGGGTCTGTGCGGTGCCGTCGCTCCAATTGAGGGCACTGCCAGCGGGGTTGAGCCTGGCGCTGTGGTTGTGACCCCACCCGGGGGCCATGCCCACCAGTGGCAGTACGTAGGTCGCACGGCTGTTGGCGTAGAGGCTGCGGTAGGTGCGTGACCAGTTCAGGGCATGGGGGCCTTGCCCGATGACGTCACTGAAGGGTTGGTTCTTGTCGCCCGTTGCAGGAATGATCGGGTTGGGCGTGTTGCCGCCCGAGTATTCACTTTCAGGGCACCTGGGAGGCTTCGATGGTCCCGCAGGTTGGGAATTGTTCGGCGGAGTTGGAGGCGGCGGTGATGGCGGCTCTGGAGGCGGTGGCGGGGTGGATTCCGGCGGGTCCAGCTCCCTGGTGCAGACCATGTTGATACCCCGGTACGGCGGACTGTAGAAGGGGGGTTGACCCGGTGGCGACAGATACCCATGGGCGTACGTCCATTGGTCGCCAGCGGTGCAGCTCACGAGCCAGACCGGTTTGTGATTTGGCTGGGATGTCTCTCTGTTCGCCCACGCAATATCGGCTTCTGCAGCCCCACACCACGAAGAGCCCCGAAATTCCGGAACATCGCTCCAGTAGTAGAAGTACTTCAATTTCTCGCCAGCGGGGCAAGCCGTCAGGCTGGTGTCTAGATACACCACATCTATGGAATCGCTGCGAGTGGTGTTCCTCAGGCGGATTTGCCCAACACGCGTGTGTGTGGCGGGCCCTGATGCAGCGCCCAGCGGGGCCTGTGCCGCGAATGGTTGGTTCTGCGCGAAGGCTGCTGGCGCGACAACCGCCACAGCGCCCACAACCGCGAAACAGCTCCCTGCAATGGCTGCGAGCGCACGCAAGCCACCGCGTCTTTTTTCAAGACGTTGCATTTATTCTTCCCTCCCTTTGGTGCGCCAGACTGTAGAGAGCGCGCAGTCACGGGGCAAGGGATTCCGGCCTGCGGCGTTGTAAGCCCGTGTAACGCTGCGGCTCACCGCACCTCGCCACAATCCGTTCACAATGGCGCAGGCCTGTGCCCCGGGCCTCCCGCATCCCACCCCCACCGTGGCGCCCGCTGCCACAGGAGGAGCGCCCGTGCCGCAGACCCCCGCCCGACGCCGTGTTCGACCGCCGCGCAGCCCCGTGCTGCATGCTGCCCCGGCCAGCTGCACTCCTGCCAATAGCCTTCTGCAGCGCGCCCACCTGCCCCCCGTGCCCAGCACCCTGCTGATCCCGCTGGCGGCGCGGGCGCGCGGGGCGCGCTACTTTCCTTGGCTGGACTGCCGCGATGCCGTGGCGGGCGAGTTGCTGCAGCGCCTGGGCGCCGATGTGGATGCGCTGCTGGACGACCTGCCCACGGTGTTCCAGGTGCTCTGGCGCACCCGGGCCGTCAAGGACGCGGGGCGTGCCTTTTTTGCCGTGCATCCCCAGGGCCTGGGGGCCAATCTGGGGTGTGGGCTCACGCAGCATTTCCAGTGGCTGGATGCGGGGGCCAACCAGTGGCTTGATGCCGATCTGCCCGAGGTGATGGCGCTGCGCCAGCCGTTGCTGCCGGTGCAGGGCCCACGCACGCGGCAGGCCGATGTGGACCTGACCCAGCCTGGCTGGTGGCTGCGCTTGGGGCTGCCATCGCGCAGCAGCACGCAGCCGGTGCTGCTGGTGTGCGAGGGTGTGCTGATGTACCTGCAGCCCGCGCAGGTGCAGGCGGTGCTGGCCGAGTTTGCGCAGCACGCGCCAGCGGGTTCGCGCATGGTGCTGGATGTGCTGACGCGCCAGGCCGTGGGCCGCGCGGCCCGCAATGCCAGCGTGGGGCCCACGGGGGCCGAGTTCCACTGGGGCGTGGGCCGCATGGCCGAGCTGGCCGCCGCGCATCCGCGCCTGCAGCTGCTGCGCGAGCAGAGTGTGGCCGAGGGCTGTGGCTGGGCGGGCATTGCGCTGGATGTGCTGTGGCGGCCCTGGCTGGGCGCGCCGGTGTATGGGGTGGCTACGTTGGGGGTAAGGGATGGCTCCCCCTGAGCCGCTTCGCGTCTTCCCCCTGAGGGGACGCCATCCGTGGCCTGGCACAGCCAGTTCCACGGTGGCACTGGCCTGGGACGCGCCAGTTGCAGAGGTTGTGCTTCTGAAAATTAGCGCTGCGCTTTGATGTGGGGGGCGACTATCCGAAAGCGAAAGCCCGTAGCACTTGGCGCTGGCCGCTATGCCTTTCGCAGCTTTGCCGCTTGCCCCGGCGCCAGCACCCGCATCCACGCGGGGGCCCGGCCCGTGAGCTGCCCCACGATGGCCGCTTGCAGCGGTGGCAGGCGCCGCGCGCCCTGCAGCACCAGCTGGCGCAGCAGCCGCGGCACCAGGCGGGCGTCGGTGTACAGGCGCACGATGGCGTTGGTGCCTTGGTAGATGGGCCAGGCGTGGCGGTGGTGGCCCTGGGCGTAGGGGGCGAGTGCTTCGGCGCTGCCAATGTCCTGCCCGCGCTGGCGCGCGCTGACCAGCGCGGCCGTGAGCCGCTCCACCCCGGCCAGGCCCAGGTTGTAGCCATGGGCCGTCACGGGGTGCATGCCCACGGCGGCGTCGCCCAGCAGTGCGCAGCGGTGGCCCGCAAAACGCTGCGCATACACGGCGACCAGCGGGTAGGCATGGCGTTCGCCCACCAGCGCCATGGGGCCCAGCCGGTCGCTGAACTGCGCTTGCACCTGGGCGGTGAAGGCTTCGGGGCTCTGTGCCATCAGTGCGGCGGCGTCGGCCGCACCGGCGGTGACGACCACCGAGCACAGCGCATGGCCGCCTTGCGGATCGTCGGGCAGGGGCAGCACGGCCAGCGTGCGCTCGTAGCCAAAACACTCGTGCGCCACATTGCCGTGGGGCTGGGTGTGGCGCATGCGGCAGACGATGACGGTGCGGCCAAAGTCGGTCATCTGTGCGCCCAGGCCGAGCTGGCGGCGCGTGGCCGAGAAGCGGCTGTCGGCGGCCACCAGCAGCGGGGCCGTCAGGCGCTGGGGGGCGGTGTGATCGCCGGGGGCTGTGTTGGCAGGCACGCAGTCCAGCTCGGCATGGCCGGGCAGCGCGGCCACGCGGCTGACCTGGGTGCCGGTGAGCAGGCGCACGCCCGGCGTCTGCACGGCCACGGTGTAGGCCGTGCGGCGCAGTGCGTGGTTGGGCACGATAAAGCCCAGCGCGCCGGGGGTTGCCGCAGACGCGCCACCGGGGGCGCCGCTGGCCGCGTTCAGCTGCAGCGCGCTGTGGCGGCCCAGTGGCCCGTCGTGCACCTGGGCCTCGGCGATCTGGCCCACCTCGTGGTCGGCCAGGTGGGCCCAGCTGCCCAGCCGCTGCAGCGTGGCGCGGCTGGGGTGGGTGAGGGCGATCTCGCGGCCATCAGGCGCAGGCTGGGCCAGGGCGTTGTCGCTTTGCTGCTCGACCACGGTGGCGGTGAAGCCGGCCTGGGCCAGGGAGATGGCCAGCGACAGGCCCGCCGGGCCTGCGCCGACGATGAGCACGTCGCTGTGGTGGGTGGTGGTCATGGCAGGGAGAAATCGAAGTCGGCCGAACGGTGCCGGGCCTGCCCAGACATCGCATCTGGAGCGCCTGCCATTGTGGGCGCGGCCTGCGCGGCGGGTTTTGCCCTGGGTCAAGCGGCTGTGCAGGCGATTGCTATACAAATAATAGCTATCAAGGCAATGCTGGCGCGCGGTAACGGCCAAAAAAACTTCAAATTTCTGGCCCCCGGCCCTGCGTTGCGCACGGTGGGCTGGCTCCCACCATCACCATCACCATCACCATCACCATCACCATCGCTCAGGCGCTCAGTCCTTGGCGGCCTTGCGTGTGCCCCTGGCCGGTTTCTTCTTGGCCGGGCCGGCCTTCTTGCCGCGCAGGTGCAGCGCCCAGGTCACCAGCAGCCACAGGTAAGACGCGGGGATGCTGTACGCGGCCAAGGCGGCCAGCGACAGCGGCGGCGCGGTGATGGAGCGCGGGCTGGCGATGGTGGCCAGCAGCTGGCGTGTACCCGTGCCCACCTCGGGCGTGGTGTGCTGGCTGCCCGAGCGCGCCATGAGCGCGCCCATGAAGGTGAAAAACTCCATGAGCAGCGCGCCGATCAGAAAACACGCCGCCAGGGCCAGCAGCTGCGCAAACGCGCGGCGGTTGCCCTTGGCCAGGAAAACGATGGCCGACACCAGCCACAGAACAGGCAAGGCCAGCACCAGGACGGGCCAGGCGGACAGAAGCAGGGGCATGGGCATCGGACGCGAAGAAAAGACAGGAGAGGCGGGCGCACAGGGTGCGCAGGTGTGGCTGCGGATGATAGACGCATGCACCGCGCGCGCCTGGATGCGCCTGCGCGCCCACGGCGCCGGGGCGCGTACCGTCCTTCTGCTCTCTCTCGCGGGCCTACGGCTGTGGGGGCGGGCCCGCCATCTCGCGCAGGCGGCGGCGCAGGGCGCGGTCGCGGCGGTCCTCGGCCTCCCAGTCGGCCTTCACGCCGCGCCACAGCGCCAGTGCCATGAGCAGGATGACGGCGGTGAAGGGCAGCGCGAACACGATGGTGGCGGTCTGCACCGCCTTCACGCCGCCCGCCAGCAGCAGGCTGATGGCAATGCCCGAGATCAGCAGGCCCCAGACGACCTTGACGCGCGCCGAGGGGTTCTCCTGCCCGCCGGTGCTCATCATGCCCAGCACCAGCGTGGCCGAGTCGCCCGAGGTGACGAAGAACACCAGCACCAGCACGGTGGCCACCCCCGACATCACCGCCCCCCAGGGCAGGGCGCGGAACATGGCGAACAGCGCGGTGGAGACATCGGCATTCACCGCATCCGCCAGGGGCACGCCCTGCATGATCTGCAGGTGCAGCGCCGCGCCGCCGAACACCGAGAACCACACGAACGCCGCCAGCGTGGGCGCGAGCACCGTGCCCAGGATGAACTCGCGGATGGTGCGCCCGCGCGAGACCCGCGCGATGAACAGGCCCACAAACGGCGACCAGCTCACCCACCAGGCCCAGTAGAACACCGTCCAGCCGCCCACCCAGCCGCTGTCGCGGAAGGGCGTCATGCGCAGGCTCATGCGCACGAAGTCGCTCAGGTAGCTGCCCAGCGTGTTGGTGAAGGTGTCGATGATGACCACGGTGGGCCCGAGCACGAACACCGCCAGCGCCAGCAGCGCCGCCACGATGAGGTTGAAGGTGGACAGCCACTTGATGCCGCGCCCCAGGCCCGACACCGCCGAAATGAGGAACAGCGCCGTGGTCGCCACGATGATGCCCACCTGCCAGGCCGCGCCCACCGGCACGCCCAGCACGGCGTGCAGCCCGCTGTTGATCTGCAGCGCCCCCATGCCCAGCGAGGCCGCCACGCCGAACGCGGTGGCGATCACGGCCAGGATGTTGACCGCCGGGCCGATGCGCTGCAGCGGCGCCCAGGGCAGGGCCTGCACCGCCGTGCTGGCCAGCGCCGAGCCGCCGCGGCGGAACTGGAAGAACGCAATCGCCAGCGCCACGATGCTGTACACCGCCCAGGGGTGCAGCCCCCAGTGGAAGAAGCTGTAGCGCATGGCCGCGTTGGCGGCCTCGGGCGTGAGCGGCACCACGCCGGGCGGCGGCGTGCCGTAGTGCGAGATGGGCTCGGCCACGCCCCAGAACACCAGGCCAATGCCCATGCCCGCCGCGAACAGCATGGCAAACCAGGCGCCGATGGAGAACTCGGGCTCGTCGTCCTCCTGGCCCAGCTTCAGGTCGCCATAGCGGCTGAAGGCCAGGATGAGGGCCAGCACCACCAGGCCCAGCACCACCCACAGGTAGAACCAGCCGAAGTTGCGCGTGATGGCGGCCAGCGCCGTGTCGAACACGGCCCCGAGCGAGTCCGGCGCGGCCACGCCCCAGAGCACGATGGCGAGGATCAGGCCCGCCGAAATGAGAAGTTCCATGGATCACCTTTCTTCTGCTGAATCGACAAGGAGATGCGCGGCGCCCTGTGCCTGGCCCATGGCATGCGGCATGCCGCCTGGACGTGGCTGGAGCGTGCCACCGGACTGGCTCGGCGGTCAAGGCGCCGGTGCGCCACGCACGAAGGGAGCGCAGGCACGCAGGCGCCGGCCGCAGCGGCTGCTGCACATCTCGGAAGGAAAGACGGGCCGGCCTGGCGGATGGCGCGCACACCGCACACCGCAGACGGTGGCTGGTCGCAGCGCCGCACCACAAGGATGAAGAGAAGGCCGGGCCCGGAGCCGATGCGCGCGTGGGAACCAGCGGCGCGGCAAGGCAGGGCATTTGCGCGGCACCGTCCGGGGACGGCGCCAAAGGGTTTGCGCAAACGAAAAAAAGGGCGCCAGTGTAGGCAATGGATGCGCTACGGCGCTGGCAATACCGCAGTCAAGCCGGGGGTTGTGCGCGGTGCAGCGGGGCTTGGCTGGCCTCTGCGGCTGCTGATGCGGGCGGGGCCACGAAGTCGGCCACGGCCTGCAGCACCTCCGCCTGCTGCAGGATTTTGCGGTGGCCCAGCCCCTCGGTGGCCAGCAGCGTGGCGCCCGCGATGTGGTCGCGGTAGGCCTCGCCGTCGGCAAAGCGGTTGATGCGGTCGCCCCGGTCGTGCACCACCAGCGTGGGCAGGGCAATGCGCGGGCCCACGGCGGGGGGCTCGAACTGGCGCATCAGGATGCCCTCGCGCGCCTCGATGCGCCGCTGCATGGCGGCGCGGGTGCGCTCGGCCAGGCCAAACACCTGCGCGAACAGGCGCGTGTACTCGTGCGGCGATGCCGGCGGCGCCAGCAGCACCAGCCGCCCGGTGGCCAGGCCCCGGCTGGCCGCATGTGCGGCGGCGTTGGCCGCGAGCGAATGGGCCACCACGGCATGGGGCGCCGCGTCCTGCGCGTGCAGGCGGGCGGTGGTGTATTCGATGGCGCGGGCGAACTGGGGCAGGTTGCTCACGCGGCCCCGGCTGCCGCCGTGCGCGGGCAGGTCCACCAGCACCGGGCGCAGGCCGCGCGCGGCCAGGGCGTCGGCCAGCGGCAGCATCTGGCGCGCATGGCCGCCCCAGCCGTGCAGCAGCAGCACCGTGGGGCCATGCGGCTGGGCCTGGGGCAGGTAGAGCGTGATCTCGGCGTCTTCAAACGCCACGCGCTCGGTGCGCCATGGGCCGGGCGGCACGGTAGGGCGGCCGGGCTTGCGCAAGGGCAGGGGCGTGCCAAACAGGCGCGAGGCCACGCGCACGGCCAGCGCGGGCCACAGGCGCTCGGTGGTGCCCAGCGCCAGGCGCACCAGGCGCATGCCGGGGTGTTCGCCGTAGTAGCCAGCGGTGGCCTGCAGCGCGGTGGAGGAGGAGGAAGACGAAGGGGCGTTCATGGCGGGGCTCCAGGAGGGAGGGGGGATCAGGGAATGGACTGGGGCGGGCGCGGTGCGCGGCTCAGTAAAAAACCCAGTCCCGGTTGCTGCGCGGAAGGCTGGTGAGGGTGCGGCGCAGCGCCCGGATGGCGCCCGCTGCGGCCGCGATGGCGGCAATGCCCAGGAGGATCAGCATGGTGTTTCCTTTCTTCGCACGGTTGTGCGAAATTGGGGCATAAAAAACAAGAGGTCTCCATGGCACACACCGCGTCTCAGCCTCTCAGGCGGTGGAAGGGAGGTAACTCTTGACGAGGCGCGCCCAGGACGCCTCGGTGCGCTGCGCCGCCTGCGGATCGCGCAGGAAGCGAACGTCGTGCAACAGGCCCATGATCAGGGAATACATCTCGCCCACCAGCTGGTCGGGCGGCGTGTCGGGGGGCAGGTGCCCGGCCTCGATGGCCTGCAGCACCGTGCGGCGCAGGGCGGCGCGCCAACGGGTGATTTCGGAATGGAGCAGGTCGCGCAGCTCGCCCTCGCGGTCGTCCAGCTCGAACGCGCCCGCGGTGTAGATGCAGCCCGTGAAGGCCTCCACGTCGCGTGTGCGGGCAATCCAGCGGCGCATGATCTCCCGCAGGCGCGGCAGGCCCTTGGGGTGCTGCATGGCGGGCACAAACACATCGGCCAGAAAGCGGCGGCCAAACTCCTCGATCACCGCCTTCTGCAGCGCCTCGCGCGACCCGGCGCGTGAGAACACGCCGCTCTTGGACAGGCCCACGCGGTCGGCCACGGCCTGCAGCGTGATCGACTCCAGCCCCTCGGCCGCAGCCAGGTCCAGCGCCGCGCCGACAATGGCCGCGCGGGTGAGTTCTGCTTTCTGGGTTTTGGCGTCCATGGGGCGAAATTTAGCACGAATGTGCGAAATATGCATCCCACCCTGCTGTCAACCGGGTGACGGGGGTGGCTGGCCTGCGCCCCGTGCCGCTGGTACGCTGCGTCGCCATGGAGACAACACACAACACCCCACCCTACATCCCCCAGATCCGCCTGTACCAGAACTGGCTGCGCGACACGCGTGGCCTGCAGTGGGGCAGCTACGACGCGCTCTGGCGCTGGTCCACCACCGAGCTGGATGCGTTCTGGCAAAGCGTGTGGGACTACTTCGACATCCAGTCGCCCACGCCGCACACGGCCGTGCTGGGCAAGAACACCATGCCGGGCGCCCAGTGGTTCCCCGGCGCCCAGGTCAATTACGCGCGCCAGGCGCTGCGGCATGTGGATGCGGCGCACGCCGCCGGCCTGCCCGCCATCATCAGCCGCAATGAAAAGGGCAACCACCGCGAGCTGAGCTGGCCCGAGTTGCGCCGCCAGGTGGCCTCGCTGGCACTGCACCTGAAGGCCCAGGGCGTGCAGCCCGGCGACCGTGTGGCCGCCTACCTGCCGAACGTGCCCGAGGCCATGGTGGCGTTTTTGGCCACGGTGAGCATCGGCGGCGTGTGGAGCATCTGCGCGCCCGACATGGGCACGCATGCGGTGCTCGACCGCTTCCGCCAGATCGAGCCCACCGTGCTGATCGGCGTGGACGGCGTGAGCTACGGCGGGCGCGACCATGACCGCCGCACCGTGCTGGCCGAGCTGCGCGCGCAGCTCCCCAGCGTGCAGCACGCGGTGCTGCTGGGCAACCTGGATGCTTCTGTTTCGATAGCTGGCTGGGCAAACTGGACAGGCGCAACGGCCCGAAATGATGCTGAAACTGCGGCCTTCGAGCCGATGTGGCTGCCGTTTGACCACCCGCTGTGGATCGTCTATTCCAGCGGCACCACGGGTCTGCCCAAGCCCATCGTGCATGGCCACGGCGGCACGGTGCTGGTGGCGCTGCAGCTCAAGGTGCTGCACAACGACATCGGCTGCAGCTATGAGGCCAACAGCTTTGGCGAGCGCTACCACTGGTACAGCTCCACCGGCTGGGTGATGTGGAACGCGCAGATGAGCGGCCTGCTCTCGGGCACCACCTGCGTGATTTACGACGGCAACCCCGGCGGCAGCAAGGAGCACCCGGACTGGGGCGTGCTGTGGCGCTTTGCGGCCGAGACGGGCGTGACCTTTTTCGGCGCGGGCGCGGCGTTTTTTGCCAACTGCATGAAGGCGGGCATCAAGCTCAGCGACCATGGCGACCTGACGCGCATCCGCGCGTTGGGCACCACGGGCTCGCCGCTGTCGCCCGAGGTGCAGCAGTGGGGCACCGCGCAGTTCGAGGCCATTGGTACGCACGATATCTGGTGGAACAACATCTCCGGTGGTACGGACTTTTGCGGCGCCTTCATCGGCGGCAACCGCGAGATGCCGCAGGTGCCCGGCGAGATGCAGTGCCGCATGCTGGGCGCGGCCGTTCAGGCGTGGGACGCCGAGGGCCGCCCCGTGCAGGACGCGGTGGGTGAGCTGGTCTGCGCGCAGCCGATTCCGTCGATGCCGCTCTACCTGTGGGGCGACAAGGATGGCAGCCGCTACCTGTCGAGCTACTTCGACATGTACCCCGCAGGCCACGGCCGTCGGCCCGGCGGAGGCGACGGCCCCGCCGCAATGGGTGCGGTGTGGCGCCATGGCGACTGGCTCAAGATCGGCGCCAATGGCGGCTGCACCATCTATGGCCGCAGCGACGCCACCATCAACCGCCATGGCCTGCGCATGGGCACGAGCGAGATCTACAGCGCGGTCGAATCGCTGCCCGAGGTGCTCGACAGCCTGGTGGTGGACCTGGAATACCTGGGCCGCGAAAGCTACATGCCGCTGTTCGTGGTGCTGCGCCCTGGCAACGTGCTGGACGACGCCTTGCGTGGCCGCATCAACGGCGCCGTGCGCACCGCTTTGAGCCCGCGCTTCGTTCCCGACGACATCTTTGCGGTGGCCGAGGTGCCTCGCACCCTGAGCGGCAAAAAGCAGGAGCTGCCCATCAAGAAACTGCTGCTGGGCCAGCCGATCGAGAAGGTGGTCAACAAGGACGCGATGGCGAATCCGGGGTGCCTGGACTGGTATGTGGCGTTTGCAGCGCAGCGGGCGAAGTCGATGCAAAAAACATAGCTACCTGCGCTTTGGGGAAACGCGCAGGAGCCTGTTTTTATTTGAAATTGTCCTGTCCGTGGGGTGCCTGGCCGCCCTTGGTTCCAGCCGCCCTGTTTCTCCTGACTGCTCGCCTCAGGGCGTGACGCCATGCCAGTGCCGCCGCGCAAGGGCCGCCCCCGCCGCGCTGGCGGCGTCCCCCCTCAGGGGGAAGGCGCGCGGCGCCTCAGGGGGTTAGTCAAGTTTCGCGCCGGACGCCTTGATCAAGCGCTCCCACACCGGCCGCTCCTTGGCAATCGCAGCGGAGAAGAGCGCGGGCGAGCTGCTCTGCACATCGAACCCCATGGCCGCAATGCGCTGGGCCACGTCGGGCAGCTGCGTGGCCTTGCGCACCTCGTCGGCAATGCGCTCCAGCACGGCGGGCGGCGTGCCTGCGGGCGCGCCAAACGCCAGCCAGCCCGCCACGCGGTAGGCCTCGTCGTTCAGGCCCTGTTCGGCCAGGCTGGGCACGTTGGGCAGGGTGCCCATGCGGCGCTCGCCGCTCACGCCAATGGCCTTGAGCTTGCCCGCCTCGATGTGGGGCTTGGCCTGCAGCGCACTGGCAAACGCGATCTGGATCTGCCCGCCCAGCAGGTCCTGCACCATGGGCGCCTCGCCCCGGTAGGCCACGTGGCTCATGTCGGCGTTTTGCGTGAGGCTCATGTACGCCCCGGCCAGGTGCGGGTAGGCGCCCGTGCCGTACGAGCCATAGGCCACCTTGCCCTTGTGCGCGGCTACGTACTTCAGCAGCTCGGGGCCGGTGGCCGCGGGCACGCTGGGGTGGGCCACCAGCACCAGCGGAGCAATCGCGATCTGGTAGATGGGCGCGATGTCCTTCTCGGGGCTGTAGGGCAGCTTGGTGTAGAGGAACTGGTTGGTGAGCATGGAGTTGCTCAGGCCCAGCAGCAGCGTGTAGCCGTCGGGCGCGGCCTTGGCCACGGCGTCGGTGCCGATGATGCCGGCCGCGCCGGGCTTGTTGTCGATGACCATGGGCTGGCCCAGGCCCACGGCCATCTTCTCGGCCAGCACACGCGCCAGCACGTCGGTGGCGCCGCCTGCGGCAAAGGGCACCACGATCTTGATGGGCTTGTTCGGGTACGCCTGCGCAAAGGCCGACGTGCCGGTGAAGGCGGCGGCCAGCGCAGCGGCGCCGAGCCAGGTGCGGCGGGAGATCAGGGGGTGGAAGGGCATCGGTTTGTCTCCTGTCATGGTTATAGAAACGTACTCAGCGGGCTCCGCGTGCATGGTGGCGGGCCGGTGCCTGGCTGTCACGCCATGGGCTTATGGAGTCTGGGGGCTCCCTGCGACGGGGGCGGTGGTGGTGCGCACGGTCAGGGGCAGGGGCGCAAGCACCTCGCGCAGGCGGGCCGCCAGTGCGTCTGCCTGCGCGCCGGGGGCAACGGTCACACGCACCGCGTTGTCGCCTTCGGGCTGCACCTGGGGGCGGGGCTGGCCTGGGGCTTCGGTGGCGCACAGGCCATCCACCAGCGCCTGCACGGTGTGGCAGGCGGCGCGCTGGCGCAGCTCGGGCTTGTAGATCTTGCCCACGTTGGTCACGGGCATGGTCTCCAGCACCTGCACCCAGCGCGGGCGGGCCACGGCTTCGTCCACGCGCCCGGCGGTGAAGGCCAGCAGTTCGGCCTCGGTCGCCTGTGCACCGGGCACCAGCGTGGCGTAGACCACGGGCAGCTCGCCCGCATAGGCATCGGGCGCGCCCACGGCGGCGCACAGCTGCACGGCGGGGTGGGCGCCCAGCGCGTCTTCGATCACCTTGGGGTCGATGTTGTGGCCGCTGCGGATGATGAGGTCCTTGGAGCGGCCGCTCAGGTGCAGTCGGCCTTGCTCATCCACAAAGCCCAGGTCGCCGGTGGCCAGCCAGCCATCGGGGGTGAAGGCCTTGGCCGTGTCGGCCGCATCGAGAAAGCCCGAGAACAGGTTGGGCGACTGGAACAGCACCATGCCGCTCTGGCCGGGCGGCAGGTCCTGGTCGGACGCATTGCCGTGTGCGTCCAGCGCCACCACGCGCAGCTGGGTGTACGGCAGCCGCCAGCCCACGCAGCCTGCGGGCGCATTCACGCCGGGCGGCGTGATCGTAGAAATGCCGGCCATCTCGGTCATGCCCAGGCTCTCGTGGATGTGCAGACCGAACAGCCGCTCGAACCGCGCCGCCAGCTCGGGCGCAAGGATGGCCGCGCCGGTGCGGCAGTAGCGCAGCGTGGAGATGTCGGCACCGTCCAGCGGCACATTGGCCAGCGCGGCCAGCACCGTGGGCACGGCCGAGAGGTAGGTGCAGCGGTAGCGCTCCACCAGCCGCCAGTAGTTGGCAACCACTTCGCGGTTGCGGAACAGGCCGGTGGTGGGGATGATGGTCTCCACGCCCGCCGACAGCGCCGCCAGCGAGCCCGGCAGCACCCCCGCCACGTGGAACAGCGGATAGCCGTTGATGCCCACGTCCTCGGGCGTGATGCCCTGCATCTGCACGCTGCCCCAGGCCGTGAACACCTGTGCGCCGTGGCTGTGGCGCGCGAGCTTGGGCGCGCCCGTGGTGCCGCCGGTGTGGAAGTACGCGGCGATGTCGGTGGCCGCAATGCGGCGCCCGCTCACCAGGTGGTCGCCGGGATGCTGGTGGCGCTCGGCCAGGTCCACCACGCCAGCAGGCAGGGCGGGTGCTGCCTCGGGGGCTTCATCGTGCGGAGCCACGCGCAGCACGGTGGTCAACGTGGGCACCAGGCTGCGCAGGCGCAGCGCCTTGCTCCAGTAGCCCACATCGCCTTCGGCGCCATAGGCAATCAGCACCTTGGCGCGTGCGAGCTGCATCATGGCCGCGATCTTCTCGTCGGTGAGCATCGGGTTGAGCGGCTGCACGATGCCCGCCGCCTCGCCGCCCCACAGCGCCAGGTGGTAGTCGAGGCAGCCGGGCAGCAGCACGGCCACGGCGTCCTGCGGGCCCACGCCCAGTTGGTGCAGCAGGTTGGCCGTCTGGTGGATGCCGGCGAGCAGTTGCGCATACGACCAGCGGATGGGGGCATCGGCCGGATCGGCCGTGGGCAGGAAAGTCAGTGCCGTCTTGCCCCCAAAGGCATGGGCAGCGTTGCGGAAGATCTCGTAGGTGCTTTGCACCGGCTGGGCCTGGGCCAGCGGCAGCCGCTCCAGGCGCTCAACGTCCTGCAGGCTGCGGATGGTGGCAGAACGGGCGAAGGCGGGGTTCAGGGCAGGGGCGGCGGCGCTGGGCATCGTGGCAGGTGAAGGGGCAGAGATGGGATTGTTGTGTTGACAGGATTTCTTGACAATCCCATGAAGCATTGACACTCTGTATGAAAAATTTTGACAAACCACCGGCTGCCGACCGCCTGGACCTCTCGGCCCTGACCCTGCTGGTGGAGATCCTGGACGCGGGCAACCTCAGCCTGGCGGCACGCAAGCTCAAGATGAGCCGGGCCAATGTGAGCTACCACCTCGCCCAGCTCGAAAAATCGGTGGGCGTGCAGCTGGTGCGCCGCACCACGCGGCGCGTGGAGCCCACCGAGGTGGGGCTGCGCCTGTATGAGCATGGCCGCAGCATCGTCAACGAGATCCTGGCCGCACAAGAGACCATCGCCACCCTGGGCAAGAGCCTGCAGGGCCGCGTGGGGCTGAGCATGCCCGTGGGCTACGGACAGGTGGTCATGACCGATTGGCTGATCGAGTTCAAGCGCCTGTACCCTGGCATCCTGCTGGAGGTGGTGTTCGAGAACCGGGTGAGCGACCTGGTGCGCGAGGACGTGGACATCGCTATCCGCATCATGACCGAGCCCCCGCCCACGCTGGTGGCCCGCCCGCTCGGGGCCGTGCGCTATGTGGTCTGCGCCTCCAGCGGCTATGCCCGGGCCCAGGGCCTGCCCCGGCAGCTCGGCGACCTGGGGGCGGTGCCGCTGATCTCCGCAGGGTTCATCGGCCGCGAACTGCGCGTGGCCGCCTACCGCAATGGCCAGCGCGAAGAGGTGCTGCCCCGGCCCACGCTGCTGTCCGAGAACATGCTGTTCCTGCGCGACGCGGTGCTGGCGGGCCTGGGCGTGGGCTTGATGCCCGACTACGTGGTGCAGGACCTGGTGGACCAGGGCCACCTGGTGACCGCGCTCGATGACTACCGCCTGAGCGTGTTTGGCACGCAGATGTTTTTGCTCTACATGCCCAACCGCTACCAGACCAGCTCGGTGCGCACCCTGATCGATTTCATCCTGGCCAAGGTGAGCGAGGCCCGCCCCGGCGGCGCGCCCATAATGCCGCTGATGTCCACTGCGCGCACTCCAGCGCCCCTTCCATGAACACACCCAACCCCCCCAAGCGTTTTTCGATGATCCGTGAGTTCCACCTGGCGGACTGGTTCACGCTGGGCAACGCGTTCTGCGGCGTGGGGGCTCTGTTCTCGGTGATGTCGTACCTGGAGACGGGCGACATCGTGCACATCCACTTCGCCTGCGCCCTGGTGCTGGCCGCGCTGGTGTTCGACGTGCTCGACGGCCGCATCGCCCGCTGGCGCCAGAAAAGCTCGGCCATGGGCCGCGAGCTGGATTCGCTGGCCGACGTGATCTCGTTCGGCGTGGCCCCGGCCATCATTGCCTACGGCTGCGGCATGCAGGGGCTGTACGACCGCATCGTGCTCGCTTACTTCGTGGCCTGCGGCGTGTCGCGCCTGGCGCGCTTCAACGTCACGGCCGAAACGCTGTCCGAAGGCACGGGCAAGGTGAAGTATTTCGAGGGCACACCCATCCCCACCTCCATCGTGCTCGTGGGCCTGCTGGCCGTGGCCGGCGCGATGGGCGCGGTGCGCGAGCACCTGTGGTTCGGCAAGCTGTTGATTGGCGGCTTCACGCTGCACCCGCTGGTGCTGTTGTTTGCGGTGTCGGGCTCGTTGATGATCAGCCGGATCAAGATCCCAAAGTTTTGATTGCTTCTAAAAATACAGCGTCCGGCGCTTGTCAAGAAGGCGCCGGACGCTGGTTTTATCCATATCTACGTCCCTATCTCAGGCGGCTGCAGGTCTACGGGTTACCCGTGCGCCTCTAGCCGCCATCATGGGTTTATCGCCCGTGGCAGATCAGTTGCAAGCCCACGTGCCGTTGTTGCGCGTGAACAGTGTGCTTCCGTAGATCAACGCACTCCCGTCGTTGGCAAGAGCCCAAAGGGTCAGCGGCTGAGAGGTGCCAGCGCTCACGGCCTGCCCTTGAAGACTCCATGTGTCATTGCTGCGTGAATAGAGTGCAATGCGCTGGGTCTCGCCTGAGTAGCCCGCAGGAGTGCCGCACGCCACCTGTCCGGGGACTTTGGCCGTATTCACGGCAAGAGTATTGCCATCGCTGGAAAACACCATGGAGCCGTATTCACGTCCGCCGGAGAATGTAGGTATGTAGGTGTAGAGCGTGGCTGGAATCCGCCCCCGCTGCGACCAGGCCCCGCTGCCATCTTGCGAGAAGACGAGGACCAAAGGAGTGGCGGCAGTCTGCAACAGATCGCGGTCGGTCACTGCCAAGGTGCTGCCGTCGGCCGACAGCGCCATGCTCGCGATGGAGGTGCCTTCCGCGTTCAGCGAGGTCTGGGGCGCCCAGGCGGTTCCCGCGCGGGTGTATGTGAAAACGGCGCTGGAGGATGTGGTACCGGAGGAGATGACTGCAGAAACGGCCAGCAGGTTGCCGTCGGCTGAAAGCGCCATGTGATCGGCGATTTCAGCTTGGCAGGGCTGCGTGCAAGTCGACGGTGCAGTGGTCGTGTCCAGCCGAGCCAGCTCGTTCCATGCGCCGCTGCCGCTGCGCTGGTACATGTACACCGCGTCTGTCACGACACGCGTGCCCATGCTGGTCGAGATCTGCTTCATGGATCGCACCGCCAGAGTATTTCCGTTGGCCGACAGCACAGACTGAAGGGCGTAGTAGTTACCCGATTGCAGTGACGCTTGTTGTTGCCACGGCTGATTTTTGCCGCTGCGCGCGAAAACGAGCATCGTGGTGCGTGAACTTGCTGCGGGAAGCGCCAAGGTGAGCGCATCCTTGGACAACATGCCCGTGGGACGATATGCATTCGGAGATTGAACGAGGGGGGCAAACCCCGAAGGAAACTCGTAGCTTATGCCTTTGGTGATGTCGAATGCCTTGGAGTCCGTGAAGTTACCGCAACCGGCCGCGTTGCATGCGCGCAAGCGGTAGCTGGCATTGAGCGCTTCAGGAAAATTGACATAGGTGCTGAATGAACCGGTGACTCGACTGCCGTCGGAGGCGAGGGAGTAGCTGAACCGCTGCGGATCGCTCTGTGTTTCAGCAAGAGGGCCCGTGCTATCTGGGTCCATGAAAAGCTCGTAGCGGGTCGCAGTCGCAGTAGGTGTCCAGGTAAAAACGAGGGCCGAACTGACGGTGAAGTTTTCGGGTGCTGCAGGCGCGGAGGGTGCCGGCGTTGGTGTGGACGGCGTCTCTGCAGAGTTAGAGCCCCCTCCGCAGCCAGCAAGGATGAGCGTAGCAACGCCCAAAGCCAGTGTGGCCTTGACGAGGCGCGGGTCTTGTCGTGATCGGAAGGGAGAGGGGCGGCGGGAAGGGCGGAAAAAGGCGCTGTCAGTCATGCATGCTCTTTCTTCGGTTCAATAAAGGAAGGTCGCTTCAGCGGCCGCGTGCGTTGCACTTTAGCGAGAGAGTGGGGATTCGCTACCCATGAAATGCTTTGTTACTTCCCGCCTGGCGTTGCCGGATGGGCGGGGTGGATCTGAGGTCTGCACGGTCTGGGTTGAGGCGCTGCCAAAAGTGCAGTTTTCGACATTTGCCGGTCGGGCGCTAGCTCAACCGCACGAATGCCTCGTGGACCAGGGTTGCATCGCTACGCTGCAGTCGCCCGCCGGTTCACCAGCACAATCCCCGCAGCCACCAGCACCAGGGCCACCACCAGCCCGGGCGTCACGGGCTCACCCAGCCACCAGGCGCCAAACAGCAGCGCGAACACGGGCGTGAGGAACACAAACACCGAGATCTTGGTGGCCGGGTAGTGCGCCAGCATCCACATCCAGGCCAGGTAACTCACAAACGCCCCCACCAGCGCCTGCGCCAGCAGCGAGCCCCAGGCACGCGCGCTGAACTGCCAGACCCAGGCCTCGCCCAGACCCAGCGACAGCACCGGCAGCAACGCCGCGCTCACGCCCACCTGGTAGAGCAGCTGCTTGGCGGGCGCCACGCGCGCCAGGGGCGTAGTGCGGATGACCACCGTGGTCAGCGCCCACATCAGTCCCGCGGCCAGCCCGAGCAGGTCGCCCAGCCAGGCCTGGGGCTGGGCGGCATTGGCGGGGCCCAGCAGCCCATCGCCCAGCGCCAGCCCCACGCCCACAAACGCGGCGGCCAGGCCCAGCCACTGCCCGCCCTGCAGCCGCTCGCCGGGGATGAAGCGCGGCAGCAGCAGCGCCACCCAGAAGGGCGAGGAATACAGGAAGACGGTGAGCCGCGAGGCGCTGGTGTACTGCAGGCCCAGGTAGATGCACGCAAACTCGCCCGCAAACAGCGCCCCGGCCAGCAGCCCTGCGCGCGTGGCCCCAGCGGGCTCGCCCGCGCTGGACAGAGCCAAGCCACGCCACAGGCACCAGGCCGTCACCGCCACCGTGGCCAGCGCAAAGCGCACAAAGGCCTGGAACACCGGCGCCACCTCGGCCACCGTGGCCTTGACCAGCACCTGCTGGAAGCCCCAAAACATGCAGCAGGCGAGCAGCAGGGAGATGGCGAGGGCGTCGAGGTGGGGCTTGCGGGTGTGGGGCATCGCGCGGTTGCTAGCAGTTCAAGAGATCAGGGGCAAGTCCAGGTGCCGTTGCTGCGTTTGAACTGCGCATTCTTGTAGAGCAGTGCATTGCCATCGCGGGCCAGCGCCCAAGAGGCGCCGCTGTCGTATCCGCGCGAGATAGCAGCTTGCCGTTGCCATGCAGTGCCGTTGCGTTGAAATAGTGCCATGTAGTACCCATCGTTCGACAGGGGGCCACACGAGAGATCAGCGGCGTGGATACCGCGTCCAGAGGGGTCTCCGGACCGATTCGACGCCAAGACAGCAAGGGTGTTGCCGTCGTCGGACAGCTTCATATCGCTGTGAGCACCTGCCGCAATGTCCACGACGTACGTGATACCAACAGGAATGCTGGCTTGCTGGCTCCAGGTGCCGTTGCTTTGCTGGGTGAAGACCATGGCGAAGGACGGAGTGCTCCCGTCACGGCGAGTGGCCCCTTGGTTCACCGCCAAGGTCTTGCCATCACGTGCCAGAGCCATGAGTTCGACGAAGGTGTCGCCTGTCTCTAACAAAGCCTGTTGAGACCAAGTCGCTCCGTTGCGGGCGTAAATCACGACGGCACCCATGTACCTGCGTGTGGTTTGCGAGAAAAAGGTTATCGACCCAGCCAGCAAGCTGCCGTCGGCGGACAGCGCCAATCGAAGGCCAGACATTGCGCACGGCTGCTGGCAGTCCGACGGGATGTTGCTGGGAGCTAGGGCAGCTTGTTGGTTCCAGGTACTGCCACTGCGCTGGTAGATGTAAGAACGTGTCCCGTAAGAGGCTGGATCATCTTTGGCTGGTACAAATTCACCGACGGCCAGGGTGTTGCCATCGTCAGACAGCGCCAGGTTGACCCCGAACTGAGCATTGCCGGAACGCAGCAGGGCTTGCTGCTGCCACGGATGGGCGCTGCTGCTGCGTGTGAAGACGGATACGGTGGAATTGGCATCGGCGCTGGGCTGACCGATAGCGAGTGTGAGGCCGTCTTTGGACAGCGAATGGAAGATGGGGACTCTTCCGGAAGGGAATTCGTAGCTGGGTTCATTGACGACGGGTGCTGTAAAGCTACCGCATCCTTTTGCATCACACGCACGCAGCCGGTAGGTGGTGTTGATTCTCGTAGCCAGGCCAAGGGCAGCCATGCTGGCATCGTAGAAGGTTCCAGTGAACGCCTGCGAATCCGTAGACTGGTACCTAAAACCTGCCTCCGTCCAGGCGGCGTTGTTGGCATCGGCCGCCTTGGTCTCAGGCAGTGGGCCGGGGCCGTCTGGATCAACATGCAGCTCGTAGCGGGTGGCTCCTGGCGTTGCGGTCCATTGGAGGCTCAATGCGAAGGTGAAGTTCGTAGGAGCCTCAAGGGTGGATGGAGGCGGCGGCGTTGTATCGCTTGAGCCCCCACCGCAGCCTGCCAAGGCCAGCGCGGTGCAGCCGAGTGCGAATGCGGTGCGCACGGCGCGTATGGCCACAGGGGCCCCTCGGTGGGCGCTTTCCCGAGCAAAGGTCAAGACGTTGTTATGCATACATGCTCTTTCTTTGGAGTGTGAAGTCGTATTCGGGTACCCGTAGCGGGTCGTGGCAGGGGGACTCAATCCTTCCGAAGGTGTTTTCCCGCTGGCTTGAGTCAGATATATCTGGAATCTGACTATCAAAATGATAGCGATCTGCGCCCAATAAATAAGCGTAACGGCACAGTTTGATACAAATGTCCGAAGCCGCTGCGCTGCCTAATGCAGGCCTCGCCCAGGCCCAGCGACTGCACCGGTGGCTGCGCCATGCCCACGCTCACCTGATAGAGCAACTGCTTGCCCGTGCAAGGCATGAACAAGCGTTTACACAGGCCCACGGTACACTTTGTGCCTTCTGACACCGGTTCCCGCGCTCCTTTCCACACCCCCATTCATGGCCCTTACGACGGCGGCCCAGGCCCGCACCAGCTTTGACCTCAAGAGCGCCTCGCTGCCCGTGGTGGCCGTGTTGCTCAAGACCACCGACGCCGCGCAGTTCGCGGCCGACCTGGCCGAGCGCGTGGCCGATGCCCCGGGCTTTTTCGACAACGACCCGGTGCTGATCGACCTGGCCCCCGTGCGCGAGGCCGAAGCGCCCATCGATTTTGGTGCCATCGTGGCCGAATTGCGCCGCCACAGCACCCTGCCCGTGGCGGTGCGCGGCGGCAACCCTGCCCAGATGGAGGCTGCGCGCGCTGCCGGCCTGGCGGCCGCGCCCGACGCCCCCCCCGCGCGTGCCGAGGCACCCGCGCCGGTGCAGGAGGTGGTGCGCGAGGTGATCCGCGAAGTCGAGGTGGAAGTGGTGCGTGAAGTCCCGGTGCAGGTGCCCATGCCCGGCCCCGGCACCGTGGTGGTGGACAAGCCCCTGCGCTCCGGCCAACAGGTGTATGCACGCGGCGCCGACCTGGTGGTGATGGCCGTGGTGAGCTTTGGCGCCGAGGTGATCGCCGACGGCAACATCCATGTCTATGCCCCGCTGCGCGGCCGTGCCATTGCCGGTGCACGCGGCAACACCGAAGCCCGCATTTTTTCGACCTGCCTGGAGCCGCAACTGGTCTCCATCGCAGGCATCTACCGCACCACCGAGACCGAGCTGCCCGCCGATGTGCGCGGCAAGCCCGCCCAGGTGCGGCTGGAAGGCGAGAAGCTCCTTATCGAGCCGCTGGCCTGACCCTTTTTTCCCATTCGTATCAACCCCACAGAGAATCAGCAACACATGGCCAAAATCGTCGTCGTGACCTCCGGCAAGGGTGGCGTGGGCAAGACCACCACCAGCGCCAGCTTCGCCTCCGGCCTCGCCCTGCGCGGCCACAAGACTGCCGTGATCGACTTTGACGTCGGCCTGCGCAACCTGGACCTCATCATGGGCTGCGAACGCCGCGTGGTGTATGACCTCATCAACGTGATCCAGGGCGAGGCCAACCTGAACCAGGCGCTCATCAAGGACAAGCAGTGCGACAACCTGTTCGTGCTGGCCGCCAGCCAGACGCGCGACAAGGACGCCCTGACCCAGGACGGCGTGGAGAAGATTCTCAAGGACCTGGCAGCCATGGACTTCGAGTACATCGTGTGCGACTCGCCCGCCGGCATCGAGAGCGGCGCGCTCATGGCCATGCACTTCGCCGACGAGGCGCTGCTGGTGACCAACCCCGAGGTGTCGAGCGTGCGCGACTCCGACCGCATCCTGGGCATGCTGGGCAGCAAGACCAAACGCGCCATCGAGGGCGGCGAGCCCATCAAGGAACACCTGCTCATCACGCGCTACAACCCCAGCCGCGTGGAAGACGGCCAGATGCTGAGCCTGGAAGACATCCAGGACATCCTGCGCATCAAGCTGATCGGCGTGATCCCGGAATCGGAAGTGGTGCTGCAGTCGTCCAACCAGGGCACGCCCGCGATCCATTCGCAAGGCAGCGATGTGAGCGAGGCCTACAAGGATGTGATCGACCGCTTCCTGGGCGCCACCGACAAGCCGCTGCGCTTCATCGAGGCGGAAAAGCCCGGTTTCTTCAAACGCCTGTTCGGGAGCAAATAAGCCATGGCTTCTTTCCTCTCCTTCCTGCTCGGCGAAAAGAAAAAGACGGCCAGTGTGGCCAAGGAGCGCCTGCAGATCATCCTGGCGCACGAGCGCAACGGCCGCAACGCGTCCGAGCCCGACTACCTGCCCGCGCTGCAGCGCGAACTGGTGGCCGTGATCTCGAAGTACGTGAAGATCAACCCCGACGACCTCAAGGTGCACCTGGAGCGCCAGGACAATCTGGAAGTGCTCGAAGTCAAGATCGAGCTGCCTGATACGGTGCGTTGAAGCGCGGCGCATCAAGCGCCGTGGGAAAGGCCCTGCCATGCTGTCCCATGTGTTCATCGGCGTGAACGACTTTGACCGGGCGATGGCGTTCTACAGCCCCGTGCTGGAGCGCCTGGGGCTGGTGCTGCGTTTTACCGAGCCCGCCCGCCCCTGGGCCGGGTGGCAGACCCCTGGGGTGGCGCGCCCGCTGTTCCTCATCGGGCGGCCTTTTGACGGCCAGCCCGCCGCGCCCGGCAACGGCGCGATGAATGCGCTGCTGGCCGCCGACCGCGCCATGGTGGATGCCGTGCATGCGCTGGCCCTGCAGCACGGTGGCCGCTGCGAAGGCCCGCCCGGCCTGCGGCCCGAGTACCACGCGAACTACTACGGGGCGTATTTCCGCGACCCCGAGGGCAACAAGCTCTGCGTCTGCTGCCACGGCGAGGCCTGAGCCTGCGCGGCAGTGGTCGTCAGCGCGCGTGTTTGGCGAACTTGCCTGCGAACGCCTGGGCGATGCTCAGCCCGCGCTGCCCGGGCACCACCGTTGCCGTCTGTCCGGCGGCAAGGCTGCCGGGCCGGTCCACCGCCAGGTAGTAGCCGCAGCAGCCTGCCACCGCCATGGTGCGGCCGGCCTGCGCAAACCCCATCACGGCAGCGAACTTGAAGCAGGGCTCGCGTGGCGCCGTCACGCGCAGCACGCAGTCGGGGAAATGCCATTCGTCGCCCACAAACACCTCATGTTCCAGCGGGCCGTCGATGGTGAGGTTCTCGCCCAGAAAACCTGGCGGCAGTGCCTCGTCAAACAGACTCACCCCACGCTCGCGGCGCTGGGCCTGCCAGAACGCGTAGTGCGCGGCAGGGTAGGCGTACACCGCCTTGGCCAGGCCGCCGTGCACGCTCAGGTCGGCTTGCTCATCGCCCGCCAGGCCCAGCGGGCCCACGGCCACGGTGCCGGTCACGGGCGTTTTGCCGATGGCGCTGAGAATGGAACGCTCGCCCATCTTCAGGCGCCGGGCTGTGCCGATGTTCACGTGGCGCACCACCACGGTGGCGGTGGTCACAGCGGGTGCTCGGTGTAGAACTTGCCACCGTGGTACAGCAGCGGCGATGCGCCTTCGCGGTGCTCGCAGCGCTCGACCTCGCCCACAAAAATGGTGTGGTCGCCCTCCTTGTATTGGCTGCGGTTGAAGCACTCGAAGGTGGCGGCGGCACCGGCCAGCAACGGGGCGCCGCTGATGCCGGGGCGGTGCTCGAGCCCTGCCCAGCGGTCGATGCCGCGTGTGGCAAACCGCTCGGCCAGCGTTCTTTGGTCGGCGGCCAGCACATGGATGGCGTAGTGCGAGCCATCGGCAAAGGCGGGCATGGAACTGGCGCCATGCGACAGGCTCCACAGCACCAGCGGGGGCTCCAGCGACACCGAATTGAACGAACTGGCCGTGAGCCCCACCAGCTCCCCCGCAGCGTTGCGGGCGGTAACGATGGTCACGCCCGTGGCAAACATGCCCAGCGCATTGCGGAACTCGCGCGTGGAAAAGCTCGGGGGCAGGGCAAGGGCGGGGCGGGGGGGCGAAGGGTTCACAAAAGGCGGCGCCTGCAGCGGCAACAGAAGGGAGCAACTATTATCAGGCGCCACCCACCACCGCGCTGTTGCGGGGTTTACTGGTTCCACCGCATGGCCGTCCTTCCTACCTTCACCACCCTGGGCTCCGGCCCCACCGTGCTCATGCTGCACGACGCCGACGGCGACCACCTCACATTCGCTCCCCAGGTCGAGACCCTGGCCACCGCCGGTTACCGCGCCGTGGCCTGGGACATGCCCGGCTATGGCCGCAGCGCACCGGTGGAGCCCTACACCTTCAAGGCGCTGGCGCAAAGCTGCCTGGCCTTGATTGACGCGCTGCAGGGCGGCCCCGTGGCACTGGTGGGCCACGGCATGGGCGCCATGGTGGCGCTGGAGGCCGCCGTGCGCGACCCATCCAAAGTGCGCCGCCTGGTGCTGTGTGCGGGCGGGCCCGCGCTGGATGCGCAGGCCGTGGACGACTGGGTGGCGCCCCGGCTGCGCGCCCTGCAGGCGCTGGACGCCGGTGGCAGCATGGAGCAGCTGGCCCAGACGCTGGTGCCGCAGTTCATCGGCACGGGCGCGCTGCCCGAAGGCGTGCGGCTGGCCAGCCACGCGCTGGCCCAGGTCTACCCGGGGGCCTACCGGCGCGCGCTGGCGGCCCTGCCCACGTTTGACCGTGGCGCCGCCGCCCTGGCGCAGCTGAACATGCCGGTGCTGCTGGTGGGCGGTGACCTGGACCGCTGCACCCCCCTGGCCGCGCTGCAGGCGCTGGCGCAGGTGCTGCCCGATGCGACAACTCTGCAGTTGCCCCATGTCGGGCACTGGCCGCAGCTGGAGGACCCCGAGGGGTTTGATGCCGCGTTGCTGGACTTTCTGGCCCGGCGCCGCTGGCTGCACTGACCGGCCGGTGGCGGCGGCTTGCGCCCGGACCGGCCGCTGGGTGCTGGCATGATCGCCGCCTCGGATGTGACCCCCATGCTGTTTGCCCTCAAGAAAATCCTGTCTGCGCTGCTGATGCCGCCGGTGTCCAGCATCCTGCTCGCGTTTGTGGGCCTGTGGCTCGCGCGCTACCACCGCCGCACGGGCGTGGCCGTGGTGGTGCTGTCGCTGTTGTCCGTGCTGGCGCTGTCGTGGCCACCCGTGGCCGATGCGCTGGTGCGCAGTCTGGAGCGCCATCCCGCCCTGGCGCCCCAGCAGCTGCCCCAGGCGCGGGTCCAGGCCATCGTGGTGCTGGGCGGGGGGGCCGACATGGTGGCGCCCGAGTACGGCATGGACGTGCTCAGCCGAGGCGCCCGCGAGCGGGTGCGCTACGCCGTGTACCTGCAGCAGCAGACGGGGCTGCCCATCCTGGCGACCGGGGGCTCGACGGGCGGCACGCGCGCCGAGGCGCTGGTGATGAAGGACGTGGTGGAGCGGGAATTCAAGGGCCGGGTGCGTTGGGCAGAAGTGGAGGCGCTAGACACCCGCGGCAACGCCGAGAAATCCGCCGCACAGCTCAAGGCCGCAGGCGTCGAGCGCATTGCGCTGGTCACCCATGCCTGGCACATGGTGCGCGCGACCCGGGATTTCGAGCGTGCCGGGCTGCAGGTGCTGCCTGCGCCCACGGGCTTCAAGGGCGGGCACGCGCGCAAGCTGTACCGCATGCTGCCCCGGGCCTCCGCCCTGGCCGACAGCAGCCTGGCGCTGCACGAATGGCTGGGCATTCTGGCGCAGCACTGGTCGCTGGATGCCTGACAGCGCCTGGCGAACAGGCTTTAGGCCGCTGCTGTCAGGGCGTTGAGAAAACCGCTGGCGGCCGCCACGGCCTGTGCATCGGACTGCACGGCCCCTGGCGGCCCGCCCTTGCCCCACAGGGGGCCGCCCCAGTGCATCGACAAAAACTGCGCGCACAGCGCCACCGAGTCGATCATGGGCTGGGCCTTGGTGCGGTCGCCGCTGGTGGTGATGAGTGCCAGCGTCTTGGCGCCCATGGGTTCCTTGAACGCCAGGCCGGGCACGCGCATCCAGGCGCTCCAGTGGTCCAGGTAGGTCTTGAGCGGCGAGGGGATGCTGTACCAGTAGACCGGTGCCACGAACACGATGTGCGTGGCCGCCAGCGTGGCATCGAGCAGGGTCTTCATGTCGCCCTCGGGCGGCGCGTAGGTGCCGGAGGTGTGGCGCTGGTCCACAAAGGGCGGCAGGTCCATGCGGGCCAGGTGGTGCCAGGTTTGCAGTGTGCCGGCAGGCAGTGCGGCGGCGGCTTGGCGGGCCAGCCATTCGGTGTTGCCGACATGGCCGGGCTCGCGGGTGGAGGTGGTGAGGAACAGGTAGTGAGGTACGGTGGGCGTGGTCATGGCGCCATCGTAGCGCTGGCCTGCGCGGGCCGCAGGGTGGCCAGGCAGAGCCCGACCAGCGCTTCCTCGAACTCCGCGCTGTCCAGCAGCGGAGACTGCTCCAGCGAGGCGGCGCGCACCGCCCCCATGAACGCACGCGTGAGCACAAACAGCTGCGCGGCCGATGGCGTCTGCAGGCGGTGCTCGTCGGCCATGCGCTGCAGGTGCAGGGCGATGCGTTCGCTGGCGCCTCGCACCGAGACCAGCACCGCCGCACGGTAGTCCAGCTTCCATGACAGGCGGGCCAGGGCCCGCTGCTCCTGCGGCCCGCCGCCAAATGCCTGCAGGTAGTGATGCACATAGCGGCGCACCTGCCGCTCGGGGGGCCAGCCCTCGGTGCGCGCCTGGGCCAGCAGTGCATCCAGCTCCAGCATCACACGGTCGCAGTGCTGGTCCAGCATGGCCACCAGGATGGCCTCCTTGCTCGGAAAGTACTGGTAGAGCGAACCCACCGACACACCCGCCAGTTCGGCAATGCGGTTGGTGGTCAGGGCGCCCTCGCCCTGCGTGGCCACGATGCGGGCCACGGCTTCAAAGATGGCATCCACCGTGAACTGGGAGCGTTCCTGTCGGGGCGTGCGCCGAGGGGATGAAACGGCTTTGGACATGGGCAAACCTGAGCGCAATGCGAGTAGGCGGCAAGGCCGGACCGACCTATTCTGCCGCCATCCAACCACCGAGCCCACCATCTGGAGACCCAGCCATGAACGACACCAGCCAGATCGCCCTGGGCGCCACTGCCATAGGCCTTGCCGGTACTTGGGTGTGGCGCCAGCGCCCAGCCCTGCGCACCCTGCACCGGGCCAGTGCGCTGGCGCTGGCGCTGTTCCTGGTGGCGCATGTGCTCGGGCACCTGGCCGGCCTGGCGGGGGCGGCCGCGCACCAGGCGGTGCTGGAGGCGCTGCGCGGCGTCTACCGGCAGCCCGTGGTCGAGGGGCTGCTGCTGGCGGGTGTGCTGTTCCAGGCGGGCAGCGGTCTCACCCTGCTGTGGCGCGGCTGGCGCCAACGCCGCGGGGCCGTGGCGTGGGCGCAGGCGGTGTCGGGGGGCTACCTGTCGTTGTTCCTGCTGATCCACGTGGCGGCGGTGCTGGTGGCACGCCAGCAGGGGGTGGACACCAACCTGCAGTTTGCGGCGGCGGGCATGCACCGGCCGCCCTGGCAGTGGTTCTTCGGGCCGTACTACTTTCTGGCGGTGCTGGCGCTGTGCACCCATGTGGGCTGTGCGCTCTACTGGAACCTGTCCCCCAGGCTGCGCGCCCCGGTTTTGGCGGCGACCCTGGTGGTGGGGGTGTTGCTGGCGGCCACGCTGGTGGTGATGCTGGCGGGGGGCTCGGGAGGCATCGCCCCCGTGGCTGACTGACGGGGGCCGCCCTGCCACGGGAGGGAAAGCCGTGCGCGCATGGCGCAGCGTGGCTGCGGCTCAGGCCGCCTTGGCTGTCAACATGCGACGGCCCTGTTCCATGCCGCAGAACCCGAAGTTCATCGCAGGCACCTGGCCGCTGATGAGTTCGGCCAGCGCCTTGCCCGAACCCGCGCCATGCGTCCAGCCCAGCGTGCCATGGCCCGCATTCACCCACAGCTTGCCCACGCGGGTGCGGCCGATGAAGGGGATGTTGGTGGGCGTGGCCGGGCGCAGGCCGGTCCAGTACTGCGGATTGCCGCCTTCCTCGGGCGTGCGGGTGTCGCACACGCCGGGCAGGATGGCTTCGATGCGGCGCGAGAGCATGTGGCAGCGCGCGCGGGCCAGGGAGCTGTCGAGTGTCAGGTCCCAGCCGTTGAGCTCGATGGTGCCCGCCACGCGCAGGTAGTTGCCCAGGCGGCTCATGGCGATCTTCTTGCCGTCGTCGATGGTGGAGACCATGGGCGCCCCTTCGGGCCGCAGCAGCGGGAAGGTCGCGCTGTAGCCCTTGCCCGGGTAGATCGGCAGATCCACCCCCACGCTGCGCAGCAGCGGCGCGCTGTAGGAACCACAGGCCACCACAACGGCGTCCGCCTTCAATATGAAGTCTTTTTTGCCGTTTCCGCCTGATTGGCGTGGCATGACGGCTACAGAATCGATAGCATCGCCGATTTTGTTGAGGCGCAGCACATCGTGGCCATAGAGGAACTGCGCGCCCCGTGCAATACAGCGGCGCGCCAGCTCTTGTGTGAACACACGCGCATCGCCGCTTTCGTCGGTGCTGGTGTAGGTGCCGCCGGTGATCTTGTCGCCATAGGCCTTGAAGGCGGGCTCGATCTGCAGCAGCTCGTCGCGGCTCACCAGGCGGCGCTGAACGCCGTGCTTGCGCATCAGCTCCACCGCGTGGCCTGCGGCGTCAAACGATTTCTGGTCGGTGTAGAAGTGGGCGATGCCGCGTTCGAGCCGGTGGTATTCGATGCCGGTGGTGCTCACCAGGTCCTTCAGCGCCGCATGGCTGTAGGCGCCCAGCGCCACGATCTGCTGCACATTGCGCTCGAACGCCGCGTCGTTGCACTGCGCCAGGAACTGCAGGCCCCAGCGCCATTGTTGCCAGTCCATCTGCGGGCGAAACAGCAGCGGCGCCTCTTTGTCGAACATCCACTTGAGCGCCTTGAGCGGCGCCTCGCGGTTGGCCCAGGGCTCGCAGTAGCTCACCGAGATCTGCGCCGCGTTGGCAAAACTGGTTTCGAGCGCCGCATCGGGCTGGCGGTCGATCACGATGACCTCATGGCCCCGCTCCAGCAGGTGCCACGCGGTGCTGATGCCGATGATGCCGGCGCCCAAAACAATGGTTTTCATGAGGGCGCAGTGTGCGCGACATTGCGTTCTACTAAAAGCAAAATTAAACTTACTCCAAAATCATCAGAGTGCCTAATAAAGTTCGCACTCTGGCACCGCCCCGCTGGAGACCTGAACCATGAGCACCTACGACCCCGCCGCCCTCGAATGCCTTGCCGCCATCGTTGAAGAGGGCGGTTTCGAGCGCGCTGCGCAGCGCCTGAACGTCACGCAGTCCGCCGTGTCGCAGCGCCTGCGCGCGCTCGAAGCGCAGGTGGGCTCGGTGCTCATCGTGCGCAGCCGGCCGCTGCGGCCCACATCGGCCGGGCAGCTGCTGCTCAAGCACACCAAGCAGATGCGCCTCTTGCGCGCCGACCTGGAGCGCGACCTGCAGGAGCTGGCGCCCAGCGCGCCCGGCGGCACGCGCGAGGACGAGCGCATCTCGATTGCCATCAACGCCGACAGCATTGCCACCTGGGCCATGGGGGCGCTGCACGACCTGGTGCGCGAGCGCCTGCCGCTCGAAATCATCGTGGACGACCAGGACTTCACCCAGGAATGGCTGCGCTCGGGCCAGGTGCTGGGCTGTGTGACCACGCTCAAACAGGCGCTGCGCGGCTGCAAGATGGTGCCGCTCGGGGCCATGCACTATGTGGCCGTGGCCTCGGCCAGCTACGCCGAGCAGCATCTGCCGCAGGGGCTCACGCCACACAACTTCCGCGACGTGTCGTTCCTGTCGTTCAACCGCAAGGACGACATGGCGGCCGAGTTTGTGGCGCGCGCCTTCGGGCTCAAGCGTGTGGCGCTCAACCACCTGTTCGTGCCGGGCTCCGAAGCGCAGATGCGCGCCGTGGCCGCAGGCTGGGCCGTGGGCGTGGTGCCCGAGCTGCTCGCGCGTGGCCCGATTGCCGACGGCAGCATGGTGGATTTGGCGCCGGGCCGCTCTTTGCCCATCCAGCTGTACTGGCATTGCTGGAACCTGGAATCCGAGCTGCTCGATGCCCTGTCGGCCGCGCTGACCGGTGCTGCCGCCCAGTCGCTGGTGTCCTGAACGCGCCCCGCGTGCGCTCCCGGGGCAAGGCACGCTTTGTGCTGGCAAAAACGTGAACGACGTAGTTGCATTACAACTTAGTCATTTATTTTTTTACCGTATTGTTTAAAATATAGGCCATGCAAACCCAGCCCCCCAAAGTCTCGTTCAAGGAGCAGATGCACCAGGCGCGCGAGGAGGCCATCCTCCAGTCGGCCTGCCGCCTGCTGGGCGAAAAGGCCTTTGACGCCATGACCATGGACGACGTCGCCAATGCCGTGGGCATTGCGAAGGCCAGCCTGTACAAGCATTTCTGCAGCAAGGAAGAGCTGTGCAGCGCCGCCATGGTGCAGATCCTGGAGCGTGTGCAGACCTATCTGGCAGGCCTGCCTGCCGACATGCCGCCGCTGGACAAGCTGCGTGCCCTGGTGCGCTGGTCGCTGGAACGCCTGCTGACCAACGAGATGCCGCTGCTGCCCAGCCGCAACTCCACGCTGCGCGCGGTGCTGATGGCCAACAAGGACTACCTCAACGGCCTGGTGGGCGTGAGCGACCAGATCGGCGGGTGGATCACCGAGGCCCAGGCCCAGGGCGTGATCAGCCCCGGCCTGCCGCCCATCGTGGTGCTGTACACCCTGTATGCCCGCGCCTGCGACCCGGTAGTGAGTTTTCTCAAGGAAAGCGGCCAGTATTCGGACGCGGAGATTGTGGACCTGGTGGTGCGCACCTGTTTCGACGGGTTGGCGGCGCGGTAGCCCGCCCCTGGTCTCGCCCTACAAAAAGAAAGCCCGGCATGCCGGGCTTTCTCGCGTGTGGGGCAGCCCTTCGGAGATCACTTGGGCAGGATCACCTTGTTCACCACGTGGATCACGCCATTGCTGGTGAACACATCGGCGGCCGTGATGTTGCTGGTGCGCATGTTCTGGTCGGTGATCACGAGGCTGGGGCTCACGGTAAAGCTCTGGCCTTGCACCGTGGTGATCGCGGTGTTGGTGGGCACCTCGGCCTTGAGCACGCGCGCGGGGACCACGTGGTAGGTCAATACCTTGGTCAGCAGCGCTGTGTTGGCCAGCAAGTCGGCCTTGCTCACCCCCAGCTCGGTCAGCAGGGCGGCAAAGGCGGCATTGGTGGGGGCAAACACGGTGAACGGGCCGGTGCCCTGCAAGGTACCGACCAGCCCTGCGGCCGCCACGGCCTCGACCAGGATGCTGAAGTCCGGCAGCGCCGAGGCGGTGGCCACGATGTCCTTGTTGGCGGGCAGCAGCACCTTGTCCACCAGGTGCACCACGCCGTTGCTGGCCTGGATGTCGGTGCTGGTGATGGTGCTCACGCGGTTGCGGCCGTCGGTGACTTTGAGGCCGTTGTTCGATTCGATCTTGAAGAAGCCGCCCGACACCGGGGTGATGGCCTTGCCCAGCGGCACATCGGCCCGCATCACCTTGCTGCCGAGCACGTGGTAGGTCAGCACGGCGGTCAGCAGGGGCTTGTTGGCCAGCAGCGCTTCCTTGGTCACGCCCAGCTCGGCCAGCAGCGCGGCAAAGGCGGCGTTGGTGGGGGCGAACACGGTGAGCGTGCCGGTGCTCAGGGTGTTGGCCAGCCCGGCGGCCGTGACAGCCTCGACCAGGATGCTCAGGTCGGGGGTGTTCTGCGCCAGCTCGACAATGTTGCGCTGGGGTTCGTCATCGCCGCCTCCACAGGCCTGCAGCAAGGTGCCAGCGCCCAGGGTGGCGGCCAGCAGGACGGTGCGGCGGTTGAGTGCAGTGTTCATGGGTCGCTCCTCTCGGTATCGATGGAAATGACACGCCAGGATGGGCGTGGCGCGAATGTATAACCAATTGGTGCAAAAGTAAACCAATCAGTTATTTTGAAACCCATCGGTATTCGCGAGGCGAAAAAATGCCCTGCACAGGCAGGGCCGAGGCTGCGGGACGGGAGGCTCCCGGGGAGGGAGCCCCGCCAGCCGGTCAGCGCACGATCAACAGGGGCACCTTGCTGTGGGCCAGCACCTGGGTGGTCACCGAGCCCATCACCAGGGTGGCAATGGCGCCATGGCCATGCGAGCCCATGACCAGCAGGTCGAATTTGCCGGTGTCGGCCACCTTGGCAATGGTCTCGCCCACGGTGCCCACCTTGACGCTGCGCTTGGCGTCCACACCGTGGCGGGCCAGGAACTTGCACACAGGGGCGAGGATTTTGTCGGCCTCTTCGGCGTGGTAGGTGTCCACGACTTCCTTGCCCAGGGCCGCACGGGCGCGGGCGGGCAGGGGGGCCTGCACGGTCAGCACGGTGTAGGTGTGGGTGCCGCCCAGCAGTTCTTCGTGGGTGGCCAGATAGGCCAGCATTTTCTTGGTGTAGGCGCTGCCATCGACAGCAAGCAGGATGTTCATGGTGTTCTCCGAGAAGGGATAAGGCAGACTACTCTGCGCAGGTGCCTGTTGTCTTGACCTGTGTCATGGTTTTCTTCCGGCGCACGGGGGGTGTCCAAGCACCCCGCGCGCCGATCATACGGCGGTCGTCCAGCGCGGCCGGAAGGTCACCTGTTCACCTTTACGGGCATAGCCCAGCGGGTTCGCGACCACGCGGCATGTCCACGCAGAACCATCGCCGCGCAGGCCCTCTGCGACATAGTCGCTGGGCGCATGGAGGTGGCCGTGCAGCCACAGTTGCGCATGGGGGAGCAGGTGGTCCAGGGCATTGCAAAAGCCCGCCGTGCCGGGCACGAGGCCATAGCGCGGATCGGCACTTTTCAGGCTGGGCGCAAAGTGGGTGACCGCCACGGTGGGGCCATCAAACGGCTGCTGCAGCGCGGCGGCCAGCCATTCCTGGCAGGCCAGGGCCTGCTCGCGCAGAGGCTCGGCCAGGAAGGGTTCACCGTGGCGTGTGCCGCCGGTCTTGCGCAGGTAGAAGTTGGCGGCGCGAAAGGCCTTGTCGCGCAGTTTCAGCCGCCGGCCCAGGTCGGTGCAGCCCTCGTGGTCGGCCAGTGCATCGAAGTCGCTCCACAGCGTGGTGCCCACGAAGCGCACGCCGTCCAGGGCCAGCGTCTCGCGCTCCAGCCAGAGGATGCCCAGGCGGTCGCAGGTCTGGCGCAGGCGCAGGTGGGCCGCGTCGAAGTCCTGCGCGTCGTATTCGTGGTTGCCGGGCACGAACAGCACCGGGGTGGGCCAGCCCGCATGCTGGGGCAGGGGCGAGAACCGGGCCAGACCGAAGTCATCGTCGCCCAGTTGCGAGCCGGGCTGGTAGGAGCCTATGTCCCCCGCCAGCACCAGCACATGGGCACCGGGGGCGGGTTCGGGGACAAAGTGGGGATGGGCCTCCAGGTGGAGGTCGGACAGCAGCTGGATGTTCATGCAGTGCACAGTCTACGGGCTCTCCTGCTCCGGGAAGGTACGCCGTGCAGACCGTGCCAGCGCATGCAGCAGCCAGGTCATGGCCGCCTGTTGCGGGCCCCGGCGGCGCCACAGCGCGTCCACATGCACAGGCGGCACATCCAGCGGCAAGGTCCTTTGCACCAGCTTGTCGGCAATACCGGTCACAGGGACAAAGTGGCGCGGCAGCACGGTGAGCAGGTCCGAGCCCGATACCACCCGCCCCGCCGTGAAGAACTGGTTGACCGTGATCACCACCTTGCGTTCGCGCCCCAGCGAGGCCAGAGCCTCGTCAATGAAACCAAAAGGGCGGCCCGAGAAGCTGACCAGCATGTGCCGCGCCTTGCAATAGGCGTCCAGCGTGAGGGGCGCATCCGCCAGCGGGTGGCCCTGGCGCATCACGCACACATACTCACCGTCGTACAGGCGCCGGCTTTCAAACGCCACCACGCCGCCCGACTGGGCGCGGGCCGTGAGGTCGGCCAGCGCGGCCGGAAAGTAGCCCACCGCCATGTCGGCGGCCTCTTCGTCCAGCAGGCGGCGGGGGTCGCGTGTGGTCAACGGCAGCACGCGGATGGCAATGCCGGGCGCTTCGCGCTCGATGATCTCGACCAGGGCGGGCACCAGCGTGGCGGCCGTGGCGTCGGCCATGGCGAGCACAAAGGTGGATTCGGCGGTGGCCGGGTCAAACAGACCCGGGGCCAGGGATTCCTGCAGATGGGCCAGAGCTTCGCGCACGGGGGGCCATAGCGCCAGCGCCCGGGGGGTGGGCTCCACGCCCTGGCCGCTGCGCACCAGCAGCTCGTCCCCCAGCACCTCGCGCAGGCGCCGCATGGCGTTGCTCACGGCGGGTTGGGTGATCGAGAGCTTGTGCGCCGCACGCGTGAGGCTGCGCTCCGCCATCACCTCGTCAAAAACGCGCAGCAGGTTCAGGTCCAGGGAGCGGAAGTTCAGGGGTGCCATGGTTGTTCATCACCAATGTGAATATCCATGATTCAAAATATAAACTTGAATGCGCAAAGGGTAAACCCTAATATCACCCCATCGCCCGGCAATCTCGCCACAAGCGTTAGAAAAGGGAAACCGAAATGACCGCCTTTGCACACGTTGAATACCCCACCGAACATCCTGGCGTTGTCCGCGCCGAAAACGCCGCCGCTGCCCTGAAGGGTGCGGCCAACCGCTTTGACGGCGCCCGTGGCGCTGCCTCCCTCCTGCTGGCGGCCGTGGTGTCCGCCCTGCTGGTGGTGGCCAACCAGGTGATCGACACCTGGAGCGAAGGCCACCTGCTGGCCGCCTGGATGGTGCTGTGGCTGGTGGCGTTCGCCGCACTCGCCCTGCTCACAGCCCCTGCACGCCGTGCTGGCGTGGCCCTGCGCAGTGGCGTCCAGGCCTGGGCGGCAAGCCGCCGCCGCGCCGCCGAAGACGAGCGCACCTGGCAAGTCGCCATGAAGGACCCCCGCATCATGGCCGAACTGAACCACGCGATGGGCATCCCCACGGTGGAAGACATCCGCAAGTACTACTGACCGTTGACCCCGCCGCACTGGTGGGCGGCGCAAAGCAAGCAATTGAAAGCCGTGGCCTGCCACGGCTTTTTTTTGCCTTGTTGGGGCCGCATGGACTCGCCGTGCCCCCCACCCCGGGCGCAAAAAAAGCCGCCCCGCCAGAAGGCGGAGCGGCTTTGAAGGGGAAGCTTCCTGGGGCTCAGGGCTGCGGCATCAGGCAGCCAGGCGCTTTTCCAGCGCGGCCTTGGTGTCCAGCAGGGCCTTGGGCAGGTGGTAGGCCAGTTGCTCGAAGTGCGCATCGTGCAGCTTGAACTCCTCGGCCCACGCGGCCTTGTCGATGCTGGTCACGGCGTCGAACTTCTGGGCGCTGAAATCCAGACCCGTCCAGTTGATTTCGGCGTACTGTGGGGCCACGCCGAACATGGTTTCCTGGCCTTGGGCCTGGCCTTCGATGCGGTCGATCATCCACTTGAGCACGCGCATGTTGTCGCCGTAGCCGGGCCAGACGAACTTGCCCGCCTCGTCCTTGCGGAACCAGTTCACGCAGAAAACCTTGGGCACGGCCTTGCCGGTGGCGGCAATCTTGCCTTCCATGCTCAGCCAGTGCTGGAAGTAGTCACTCATGTTGTAGCCGCAGAAGGGAAGCATCGCGAACGGGTCGCGGCGCACCACACCCTGGGCGCCGAAGGCGGCGGCGGTGGTCTCAGAACCCATGGTCGCGGCCATGTACACGCCTTCCGTCCAGGTGCGGGCTTCGGTCACCAGCGGCACGGTGGTGGAGCGGCGGCCGCCGAAGATGAAGGCGTCGATCGCCACGCCGTTGGCGTCGTCCCACTGCGCATCCAGCGCAGGGTTGTTGGCCGCAGCGACGGTGAAGCGCGAGTTGGGGTGGGCGGCCTTGGCGCCGGTTTCCTTGGCGATCTGGGGCGTCCAGTCCTTGCCTTGCCAGTCGATCAGGTGGTCCGGCAGCTTGCCGGTGTCCTTTTCCATGCCCTCCCACCACACGTCGCCGTCGTCCGTGAGGGCCACGTTGGTGAAGATGACGTCCTGATTGAGCGACAGCATGCAGTTGGGGTTGGTGTGCATGTTGGTGCCGGGGGCCACGCCGAAGTAGCCGGCTTCGGGGTTGATGGCGACCATCTTGCCGTCGGCATTGGGCTTGATCCAGGCGATGTCGTCACCGATGGTGGTGACCTTCCAGCCCGCAAAACCGGCCTCGGGCGGCACCAGCATCGAGAAGTTGGTCTTGCCGCAGGCGCTGGGGAAGGCCGCTGCCACGTGGTACTTCTTGCCCTCGGGGTTGGTCACGCCCAGGATGAGCATGTGCTCGGCCAGCCAGCCCTGATCGCGGCCCATGGTGGAGGCGATGCGCAGTGCCAGGCACTTCTTGCCCAGCAGCGCATTGCCGCCATAGCCCGAGCCGTAGGACCAGATCTCGCGCGTTTCGGGGTAGTGCACGATGTACTTGACCTTGGGGTTGCAGGGCCAGCTCGTTGTATCTTTCTCGCCGTCGGCCAGGGGGGCGCCAACGGTGTGCATGCAAGGCACGAACTCGCCTTCCACGCCCAGCACGTCGTACACGGCCTTGCCCATGCGGGTCATGAGGCGCTGGTTCACGGCCACGTAGGCGCTGTCGGTCAGCTCCACGCCGATGTGGGCGATGTGGCTGCCCAGCGGGCCCATGCTGAAGGGCACCACGTACATGGTGCGGCCCTTCATACAGCCGTCGAACAGGGGCTGCAGCGTGGCGCGCATCTCGGCGGGCGCCATCCAGTTGTTGGTGGGGCCGGCGTCTTCCTTGGCGGCCGAGCAGATGTAGGTGCGGTCTTCGACGCGGGCCACGTCCGACGGGTCGGACCAGGCCAGGAAGCTGCCGGGGCGCTTGGCGGGGTTGAGCTTCTTGAAGGTGCCGGCATCGACCAGCTGCTGGCACAGGCGGTCGTACTCTTCCTTTGTGCCATCGCACCAGTAGATGCTCTCGGGCTTGCACAGGGCGGCCATGTCGGCCACCCAGGCGAGCAGCCGGGCGTTTTTGACGTAAGACGGGGCGTTGAGATTCAGGCCCTGCATGGTGGGTGCGTTCATCGGGGGAGCTTCCTAAGTTGAAAAACAGTTTTTTCAAAGGAAGCGGACCGGGCGGAACGCGGCAAGGCCTGGCGCAGTTGCGGTGCTGAGCGCTGCCTTTGAAAAAACGGCTTTCTTGCTCAGTCGGCGGGCAGAAGCGTGTGTCAGCCCCACGGGGTGGAGGCTATTCCACGGATTCCGCGGGTCGGCTGGGATGTCAATTTTATGAATCTGCCGCCCGTTTGTCTGTCAGACAGGGGGTAAAAGCATGCAAAAAATGCATGGGGTTATGCGTGGCTGGGGCCCATCCCTCACGGGTTGGACGGGGTGCCTTTCCATCGCTCGTAGCCACTCTTGCGCAGTGCACAGGCCGGGCAGGTGCCACAGCCGTAACCCCAGGCGTGTAGCGTGTCGCGCACGCCGTGGTAGCAGGTGTGCGAGTCGTTCACGATCAGATCGACCAGCGCCTGTCCACCCAGGGACCGGGCCAGCTCCCAGGTTTCGGCCTTGTCCAGCCACATGAGCGGGGTGTCGAAGGTGAAGCGCTGGCCCATGCCCAGCGACACGGCCACCTGCAGGGCCTTGAGCGTGTCGTCGCGGCAGTCGGGGTAGCCCGAGAAGTCGGTCTCGCACATGCCGCCCACCAGGGTGTGCAGGCCGCGCCGGTAGCCCACCGCAGCCGCAAGCTGGAAGAACAGCAGGTTGCGCCCCGGCACGAAGGTGTTGGGCAGGCCGGCGGCGGTCATCTGGATCTCGGTGTCGCTGGTCAGCGCGGTGTCGCTGATGTGGCCCAGCACCGCCAGGTCCAGCATGTGGTCGTCGCCCAGCCGTGCATTCCACTGCGGAAACCGGGCGCGCAGCGATGCCAGCACCGTCTGGCGTGCCTGCAGCTCGATGTGGTGGCGCTGGCCATAGTCAAAGCCGATGGTTTCCACATGGGCAAAGTGTTCCAGCGCCCAGGCCAGGCAGGTGGTGGAGTCCTGGCCTCCAGAAAAAAGAACGAGGGCGTATCCGGGTCGCATGGGGGCTCCTGGTCGGAAGATGGAAATGGGGACGGCGGGAAAGGCGGGGCAAAAAAAAGCCCCGCAGCGCGGGGCGTTTGGCAGCGTTGCGGGCGGATCAGGCCATGAACACGGCGATGAAGGCCAGCAGGAAGATCAGGACGCCGCCGACCACGGGCAGCACCACGGGCATCATGGGCACGACGTTTTCCACGGGGTCGTGCGCTGCGGTCTGAGGGGCGTGAGAAGTGTTGTGGTCGGACATGGGGGGGGCTCCAGATGCTGAAAACTTGCGCAATTCTAGCCGCCTGCGTGCCAGGGCGGCCATCGGGGCGCGGAGTTCACATCAGCGCGGCTTCCATGCCCGCCGTGCGCAGCTGCTCCAGCACCTCGGCCACATGGGCCTTGCTGCGGGTCTGGAGCACCAGTTCGATCTCCACGTTCTGTGCGGCCAGCAGGGTGAAGGCGCGCTGGTGGTGCACCTCGCCGATGTTCGCGCCTGCGTCGGCCACGGTGGCCGTGATGCGCGCCAGCACTCCGGGCACGTCGCGCGCGCTGACCTTGATGCGCGCGAGGCGTCCCGACCGCACCATGCCGCGCTCGATGATCGCAGCCAGCAGCAGCGGGTCAATGTTGCCGCCGCACAGCACCAGGCCCACGCGTTTGCCCTGGAAGCGTTCGGGGTAACGCACCAGGGCGGCCAGACCGGCAGCGCCTGCGCCTTCGACCAGGGTTTTTTCAATCTCCAGCAGCATCAGCACGGCCTGCTCGATGTCGCCTTCGTCCACCAGCACCAGGTCGTCCACCAGGCGCTTGACGATCTCCTGCGTGATCTTGCCGGGTGTGCCCACGGCAATGCCTTCGGCAATGGTCGATGTGCCCTGCGGGTGGTGCGTGCCCTTCACTGCGTTGACCATGGCCGGGAAACGTGTGGTCTGCACGCCCACGATCTCGATGCCCGGCTTGATCGCCTTGGCGGCCGTGGCCACGCCCGAGATCAGGCCGCCGCCGCCCACGGCGATCACCAGCGTGTCCAGGTCGGGCACGGCCTGCAGCATCTCCAGGCCCAGCGTGCCCTGGCCTGCGGCCACGCCCTCGTCGTCGTAGGGGTGGACAAAGGTCAGGCCCTGCGCGTCGGCCAGTGCGTAGGCATGCTGGCGCGCTTCTTCCAGCGTGTCACCGTGCAGCACTACCTCTGCGCCAAAGCCACGGGTGCGTTCCACCTTCACGGCGGGGGTGAAGCGTGGCATCACGATCACCGCGCGCAGGCCCAGGCGCTGCGCGTGGTAGGCCACGCCCTGCGCATGGTTGCCCGCGCTCATGGCCACCACGCCCCGGGCGCGCTCGCCCTCGGACAACAGCGTGAGGCGGTTGCAGGCGCCACGTTCCTTGAAGGAGGCCGTGAACTGCAGGTTCTCGAACTTGAGGAACACCTGCGCGCCCACGATCTGCGAAAGTGTCTTGGATTCGACACAGGGGGTGTCCAGCACCTGGCCTTGTAGGCGGGTGGCGGCGTCGCGGATGTCTTGGAGGGTCAGCATGGCGCCATTGTGGCGCAGGCCTGCGGGGGGCGGCCACGGAAATGCACGGCGGCCGGGCCGGGTGCCAAGGCAGCCTTGTCGCGCGTTTTGCAGTGCAAAAAACGGCCTTGCCGCGCGATGGTGTTGTCTTTGTTGCTATAAAAATAGTAGTGATTACTTGATGCCCAGCCTGCGCGCGAGCTTGTGCAGGTTGCTCGCATCCACCTCCAGCGCCCGCGCGGCCTGGGCCCAGTTGCCCTGGTGCTGCGCCAGGGCGGCGGTGATGCAGCTGCGCTGGCAGGCGTCCACGGCCTCGCGCAGCGGGCCGGTGAGGGCGGTGGGCAGGGGCGTATGCGGCTTTGCAGGGGGCACCGTGGCATCCGGCGGCGCGGCCTGCGTGGGCACGGCATCGGCGTCCAGGTCCAGCAGTGCGGGCTCCAGCGTCACGATGTCCGAGCGGCTCACGCCCCGGCTCAGCGCCTTGAGGGCGGCGCGGCTGACCACATGCTCCAGCTCGCGGATGTTGCCGGGCCAGGGGTAGCGCCGCAGCGCCTCTTGCGCCGGGCCCGACAGCCGCAGGCTGCGCAGGCCCAGGCGCGCGCGGTTCAGCTCCAGAAAACGGCCCGCGATCAGCAGCACATCGTTGCCCCTTTCGCGCAGCGGCGGGATGGGCACGGGATACACCGACAGCCGGTGGTACAGGTCGGCGCGGAAGGCGCCGCCCGTGACCTGCTCACGCAGGTTGCGGTTGGTGGCGGCAATCACGCGCACATTCACGCGGCGCGGCCGGTCGGCGCCCAGGCGCTGGATCTCGCCGTTCTGCAGCGTGCGCAGCAGCTTGGCCTGCACGGCCAGGGGCAGCTCGCCCACTTCATCGAGGAACAAGGTGCCGCCCTCGGCCGCCTCGAAGCGGCCGGGCCGGTCGGCCACCGCGCCCGAGAACGCGCCGCGCACATGGCCGAATAGCTCGCTTTCGGCCAGCGACTCGGGCAGGGCCGCGCAGTTCACATGCACCAGCGGGCGAGCGGCGCGTGGCGACTGGCGGTGCAGCCGCCGCGCAAACAGCTCCTTGCCCACGCCCGTCTCGCCCAGCAGCAGCACGGGCAGGTCGGAGCTGGCGACTACGTCCAGCTCGTGCAGCAGGCGCATCAGGGGCTCGCTCTGGCCGACGATTTCCATGTCGCCATCGCCCGCGCGGGGCGTGCGCTCGTCGTCCGCGCCCCGCAGCGGCGGCGCGCTGCGCAGCGCCTGCACCTCGCGCTCCAGCCGGGAGATGCGCACCGCCGCCTCGGCCAGCACGCGGCAGTCGGCCAGCGCGGCGCGCGCGTCGTCGCCGAAGGTGCCGGTCTGCAGCGCATCGAGCGTGAGCACGCCCCAGGGCTGGCCGTCCACCGACAGCCGGATGCCCATGCAGTCGTGCACGGGCAGGGGTTCGCCCACCAGCGTGTCGAGCAGGCCGTCGTAGGGGTCGGGCAGGGTGCTGTCGTGGTGGAACCAGGTCACGTCGGTGCGCGCCAGGATGGCCGCCAGCCGGGGGTGCTGGCCGATGGCGAAACGCCGGCCCAGCGCCTCGCGCACCAGGCCCTCCACCGCGACCGGGCGCAGGTGGTCTTCCTCCAGTTGCAGCAGCGCCACCGCACCGCAGTGAAAGCGGTCCCGCAGGTGCGCCACCAGGCGCTGCAGGCGCACGGCCTGGGGCAGGTCGGTCGCCAGGTCGGCGAGCAAGGGCGTGTGAAGCATGGTGAATTTTACCTGTCGATGGTGTTTATTACCTGATTTGTGAAGGGTGAAAAGAACCCTGATTGCGCTAAGTCATTGATGTGCATGGGGCATCGCGCTGGCCTGACGCTTGCGATAGGAGAGCGAACCGTTTTTGCCTTGTTCGTTTTCAGTATCAGGATTGCCATGACATCGAGCCTTCACCTTCCGCCTGCGCGGCGCACTCCGGCGCCGCTCACGTGGCGCCCCGGCACCCGCCCGGCCACTGCCGCCCTTTTCACGCCTCTGGAGGTCCGCCATGGGTAACTACCGCAAGCTCTGGTTCACGCTGATCGGCGTGCTCATCGTCACCTTCAGCCTGCTGGGCTACTACGGGGCCGAGGTCTACCGCACCGCGCCGCCCATCCCGGCCAAGATCGCCACGGCGGGCGGCGAGATCCTCTACACCCACGACAGCATCCTCGATGGCCAGACCGCCTGGCAGTCCGTGGGTGGCATGCAGCTGGGCTCCATCTGGGGCCACGGCGCCTACCAGGCGCCGGACTGGACGGCCGACTGGCTGCACCGCGAGCTGCTCAACTGGCTGGAAGTGGCCGCCGAGCGCGCACACGGCAAGCCGTTTGCGGACATCGGTGCCGCCGCGCAGGCTGTGCTGAAGGACCGCATGAAGACCGAGTACCGCACCAACACCTACAACCCCGATACGGGTGTGGCCACGGTGTCGTCCACCCGGGCCGATGCGATCGCGATGACCGCGCTGTACTACGACCAGCTGTTCAGCGACGCGCCCGCGCTGCACAAGACGCGCGAACACTTCGCGATGAAGGAGAACACCCTGCCCAGTGCCGAGCGGCGTGCGCAGATGGCAGGCTTCTTCTTCTGGACAGCCTGGGCCGCCGCCACCGAGCGCCCGGGTACGACGGCGACCTACACCAACAACTGGCCCCACGAGCCGCTCATCGGCAACCAGCCCACGGCCGAGAACATGGTGTGGTCGGTGATGAGCGTGGTGGTGATGATGGCGGGCGTGGGCTTCCTCGTGTGGGGCTGGTCCTTCCTGCGCAAGCACGACGAGGCCGACCCCGAGCCGCCCAAGCACGACCCGCTGGCGCGCGTGCCGCTCACGCCGTCGCAGCGCGCCCTGGGCAAGTACCTGTTCCTCATCGTCGCGCTGTTCAGCTTCCAGGTGCTGCTGGGCGGCTTCACGGCGCACTACACGGTGGAAGGCCAGCAGTTCTACGGCATCAACGTGTCGCAGTGGTTCCCGTATTCGCTGGTGCGCACCTGGCACATCCAGAGCGCGCTGTTCTGGATCGCCTCGGGCTTCCTGGCTGCGGGCCTGTTCCTCGCGCCGCTCATCAACGGCGGCAAGGACCCGGCGTACCAGAAGCTCGGTGTAGACATCCTGTTCTGGGCGCTGGTCGTGGTGGTGGTGGGCTCATTCACCGGCAACTACCTGGCGATTGCGCAGATCATGCCGCCCGAGTGGAACTTCTGGCTGGGCCACCAGGGCTATGAATACGTGGACCTGGGCCGCCTGTGGCAGATCGGCAAGTTCACCGGCGTGGCCTTCTGGCTCGTGCTGATGCTGCGCGGCATCCTGCCCGTGTTCCGCCAGCCTGGCGACAAGAACCTGCTGGCGCTGCTGTCGGCGTCGGTGATCGCCATCGGCCTGTTCTACGGCGCTGGCTTCTTCTACGGTGAGCGCACGCACCTGTCGGTGATGGAGTACTGGCGCTGGTGGGTGGTGCACCTGTGGGTGGAGGGCTTCTTCGAAGTCTTCGCCACCACGGCGCTGGCCTTCATCTTCTCCACGCTGGGGCTGGTGTCGGCACGCATGGCCACCACCGCCAGCCTGGCCTCGGCCTCGCTCTTCATGCTGGGCGGCGTGCCCGGCACCTTCCACCACCTGTACTTTGCGGGCACCACCACGCCGGTGATGGCCGTGGGCGCGGCCTTCAGTGCGCTTGAAGTCGTGCCGCTCGTGGTGCTGGGCCACGAGGCCTGGGAACACTGGCGCCTGCAGCACCGCGCGCCCTGGATGGCCAACCTGCGCTGGCCGCTCATGTGCTTTGTTGCCGTGGCCTTCTGGAACATGCTGGGCGCGGGCGTCTTCGGCTTCATGATCAACCCGCCCATCTCGCTGTACTACGTGCAGGGCCTGAACACCACGCCCGTGCATGCGCATGCCGCGCTGTTCGGGGTGTATGGCTTCCTGGCGCTCGGGTTCACGCTGCTGGTGCTGCGCTACATCCGCCCGCAGCTGGTGTTCAGCAATCGGC